>DATIWK010000023.1:0-5499 GCA_035519395.1 Anaeromyxobacteraceae bacterium
GGCCAGGCGGATGAGCCTGGCCCGGAGCGACCGGGGGTCTGGGGGGGGCTCCGCGAAGCGACCGACGCGCACGAGCGAGGGCCAGGCGGAAGAGCCTGGCCCGGAGCGACTGGGGGTCTGGGGGGCTGTTGCCCCCCAGAAAGAAGTCCGACCGGGGGTCTGGGGGCTGTTGCCCCCAGTAAGATCAGTCCGTGTAGACGACGGCGATGAAGAGCCGCTGCGCGCCGAAGCGGGCGCTGTCGCCGGCGGCAACCCCCACGCCCACGCGCCGGAAGCGTGCGTCGCGCACGTTCGCGCTCCGCTCCGCCTCCGCGGGCGCGCTCGCGACGAAGACGTCCGCCGCCGCGAGGCCGCGCCCGAGCCGCAGCGCGCGCGCGGGGAGGTCCCCCGCGTCCGGCTCTCCGCGGTCGCGCATGGCGAGCGCCGCGTCCCGCGCCAGGCCGTCGAGGCGCGGGTCGACGGTGAGCGGGGGCGCGCCGGCGCGCTCGCGCTCGCGCCAGAGGATCTCCTTCACGCGCGCGTCCGGCGTGAGCGGGCTGTCCCGCCCGTCGTCCGGCGGCTCGATCAGGATCTCGGTGAGGTAGACGACCGGAGCGCCAGTCGAGAGGACCCCGCGCGCGATGCCCACGCCGGCGCTGCGCGCGCCCGGCGCGAGCAGGTTGGCGAGGTGGGCGGGGCTCTCCTCCGCGGTGAGGTGCGCGGCGAGGGCGGTCTGCGCCCGGGCGACGTTCTCGAAGGCGCGCCGGTAGGCGACGTGTGCCCGGAGCAGCCGGCCGGCCGCGTCGCCCGTCCCCGGGAGGACGTGGGCGACGGTGCCGCGGGCCAGCATCTCGGCGCTGTGCCGCCGGGCCACCTCGGCGACCTCGGGCGCCGGGGCGACCGGCGGCCGGCCGTGGCGGCGGCGCGTGGCGTTGATGGCGTCGATCACGCGCACCTCGGCGGCGGCGGCATCGGCCGGATCTGCCCCCGGGTCGGCCGGCGGGGGAGGCGACGCTCCCGCTCCCGAGCCGCAGGTGACGGTGAGGATCGCGACCACGGTGGGCCCCGCGGCGCCGCTCGCCACCACCTCGACCACGTGGCGTCCCGCCGAGGGGAAGGTGACGCGCGCGCGAAAGCCGCTGCCGCCGGTCGCGTCCACCTCCTCGACGTCCCCCGACGGCCGCCCCACGAAGACGCGCGGCTGCAAGAGCCCCGGCGCGAGCCGGCCCGAGAGCGTCGCCTGGGCTCCGGCTGCGACCGCCGGCGGGAAGGGCGACAGCGTGGCGCGGCGCTCGACGCTGAGCAGGACCAGGTAGGCCAGGCCGTCGCGCTCGATCGCGCCAACCCCCAGGTGCGTCGCGGGCTCGCGCGGCGCCAGGGCCGCGATCGCCTCGATCACCTCGCCGGGCGGGCGGGCCACGGCGCGCGCCGCCGGAGCGGGATCGTACGAGAGGCCTCGCGCAAGCGCCTCGCGGATCCGGGCGTGGTCGAGCGGCTCCCCCTCGCTCTGGCCGAGCGCGAGCGCCCGGGCGGCGCGGGTCAGGGCAGGCGAGACCCGCGGCATGGCGCCGCCCGCAGCGCGCGCGCGGACGGCGTCGAGGGCGCGCGCCTCGAGCGCCGTGGGCTGCGCCTCGCCCTCCACGCCGTAGGCGCCGGCCGGGTCGGGCAGGGGCGCGACCGGTTCCGGCGCGACGCGCGCCGTGACGAGGGGAGGCGCGGTGGCGGCGCAGCCGCACAAGGCAGCGGCGAGCGCGGCGGCCCGCACCGTCATCGCCCCAGGTCCGGTGCCACCCGGACGTGGAGCCCGGCAGCGGCGTCGCGCCCCAGCCGAGCGTTGACGCGGGCGCAGATCTCGCGCTCGAGGACGACCACCTGGGCGGCCCACTCGTCGCTGCGCACCAGCACGAGCAGGCGGCCGTCGCGCATCGCCCCGCGCATCGAGGCCTCCCGCGCCAGGCGAGGGCCGCACGCCTCCGCGAAGGCCGCCGCGAGCGCCGCAGGTGCGGCGTCTGCCCGCCGGCCGAGGGCCTCGGCGAGGGCGGAGGCGACGGTGCGGCGGCGGCCTCGCATGCGCCGCTGGAACCTACGGGCTGCCGGTCCCGGTGGTCAAGCGATGGCCAACCCCCCACAGGGAGGCAGCGATCGCAGAAGTGCGGCAAGAGGTCGCGATGACTCGCTCCGGGCGATGCTGTGCTACGTTCGGGACTGCGGTTTCGGGGGATCATGTCGGTGCCGTCGCCACAGATGCCCGCGCGCACTGCGCCATTGACCCGCCCCGCGGCGAGCGCGACAGACTTTCCCGCCCGGCCGGGTGCGGCGGACCGTGGCCGTCTCAACCTCTCCTGGCTCGTCCAGCTTCACTGGTGGGCGATCCTGGGGCAGGCCGTCATCATCGTGGCGGCCATCCTGCTGACCGGGGTGGGCCTGCCCCTGTCGACGCTGGTGGCGCTCATCTCGCTCGAGGCAGCCGGCAACGTGGCCCTCGGCCTGTGGACCCGGCGCGCGCACGTGACCGACGCGACCATCGCCGCGGTGATGCTCCTCGACGCGGTGGTGCTGACCGTCCTCCTCGACCTCACCGGCGGCGCCTCGAACCCGTTCTCGACCCTCTACCTCGTCAACGTGGCGCTCGCAGCGGTCCTCCTGCCCCCGGCGTGGTCCTGGGCGCTGATGGGCGTGACGCTGGTCTCGTTCGCGTCGCTCTTCCTGCACGAGGCCGCCACCTCGCCCGCCCACCACATCCAGCTCCACCTCTCGCCCGCCGCGCTGCTCGACGCCCACCTGCGGGGCATGTGGGTCTCCTTCGCCATCGCCGCCGTGTTCGTGGTCTTCTTCGTGCGCCGGGTGACGCGCGCCCTGGCCGAGCGGGAGCGCGAGTTGCAGCTGGCGCGGGCGCAGGCGGAGCGGCGCGAGAAGCTCGCCTCCCTGGCCACCCTCGCAGCGGGAGCGGCGCACGAGCTGTCCACGCCCCTCTCCACCATCGCCGTGGTCGCCAAGGAGCTGCAGCGCGAGCTCGAGTCTGCGGCGCCCGAGGTGCGGGCGGATCTGCAGCTGGTCCGCGACCAGGTGGGGCGCTGCCGCGAGATCCTCGACCGGATGTCGGCCCACGCGGGCGAGACCGCGGGCGAGCAGTTCGCGGAGATGCGCCTGGAGGCCTGGATCGACAACGCGCTCGACGGCCTCCAGGGCCGCGAGCGCGTGGAGGTGGAGGTCGCTCCGGGGAGCGCCGACGCCCGGATCGTCGGGCCGGTGCGCGCCCTCGGCGACGCGCTCCGCGGGCTGCTCAAGAACGCGGTCCAGGCCTCGCCTCCGGGCGCCCGGGTGGGCCTGCGCGCCGCCGCCGACGGCGAGTGGATCCGCGTCGCGGTGGTGGACCAGGGGCGGGGCATGGACGCGGAGATCCTGGCCCGGGCGGGCGAGCCGTTCTTCACCACGAAGAGCCCGGGGGAGGGGATGGGCCTCGGGCTGTTCCTCACGCGCGCGCTCGCCGAGCACCTCGGCGGCGCCTTCACCATCGCCTCGGCGCCGGGAACCGGGACCGAAGCGCGAATCGAGCTGCCGGCCGCACGGACCGGTGAGAGGAGAGTCGCATGACGACGATCGATCCGACCCGGACCGACACGCTGCCGAGCATCCTGCTGGTGGACGACGACGAGGTGCTGCGCGAGCGGCTGGCCCAGGCCATCCGGGCGCGCGGGTACGAGGTGCGCACCGCCGGGAGCGCCGAGGAGGCCCTCCGCGAGGCGGCCAAGGACTCGCCGGAGATGGCGGTGCTGGATCTGAGGATGCCGGGCGTGAACGGGCTCGACCTGCTGCGCGAGCTGCGCAAGCACGACCCGGCCACGCGCGTCCTGATGCTCACCGGCTACGGCTCCATCGCGACCGCGGTGCAGGCGGTGCGCGAGGGGGCGGTCGGCTACCTGCCGAAGCCGGCGGACGCCGACGAGATCATCGCGGCGCTGAACGGGGCCGAGACGGCCAAGGAGCGGGGGGTGGAGACCCCCTCGCTGGCGCGCGCCGAGTGGGAGCACATCCAGCGCGTCCTCGCCGATTGCGGTGGCAACATCTCCGAGGCCGCGCGGCGGCTGGGCATCCACCGGCGGTCGCTGCAGCGGAAGCTTCACAAGTACCCCCCGACGCGCTGAGCGAAGGCTCGCGCCCCCGCGGGAGCGGGCCGCGGCGTCGCCGGCGGCGAGCGGGGTCGAGGCGCGCCGCCGGCGGGCGTCTGCGTCCCAAGGACGCGCGTCCCGCGGTGGCGTGACGGCTGCGGAGACCCCGCGCTGCGACCCTCGGCGGGTCCCGCCTGGTCCGGGTTCCGCCCCTCCCGCGGGTCAGGCAGGGCGCAGGCCGGCGGTGCACAACCGCCCGGATTCAGGGCGAAACGTGCAGGCACGAGACTTCCATTGAAGCGAGGGCATGAAGGTCACCACGGCTCGCGCCCTCGCCGCCCTCGCCCTCGCCCTCGCGGTCGGCACCGCCTCCGCGGCCGAAGTGGTCCCGCAGCGCGCCGAGTCCGCCGAGTCGTTCCTCTGCCGGTCGAAGCACGTGCCGGCCGCCCGCCGCTGCGCCGACCGGTGCGGCGAGACCTTCGTCGGCGACGAGCAGGCCGAGGCGCGCTGGAGCTGCGTGCACGCCTGCACGGTGAAGGGGCTCTGGGCCATCTCCGAGTGCCGCGCGGAGATCACCCGCCAGGGCGGCGCCACGATGTTCCGCCCGGCGTCGGTGGCGGCGCGGTAGCGGTGCCCGCCGGTCCGCGCGGGCGGTCCGCTGCGCGAACCCTTTTCGCGCATTACGGTTCGAATGAACCGAGGCGCAGCGGGGCCGGCTCTTCCGGCGACGCGCCGGGGAGAGTCGCGATGGCGGGTCAGACCGTCGAGATCACGAAGGAGAACTTCAAGCAGGTGGTCGAGAAGGACGGGATCGTCCTCATCGACTGGTGGGCGTCGTGGTGCGGCCCGTGTCGCGCCTTCGCTCCGACCTACGAGAAGGTGGCGCAGGCGCACCCGGACGTCACGTTCGCCAAGGTCAACACCGAGGACGAGCAGGAGCTGGCGGGCGCGTTCGACATCCGCTCCATCCCCACGCTCATGGTGATGCGGGACAAGGTCCTCCTCTACTCGCAGCCCGGTGCGCTCCCCGAGGCCGCGCTCGAGGACCTCGTCCGGCAGGCGCGAGCCCTCGACATGGAGAAGGTGCGCGCCGAGATCGCAGCGCAGGAGAAGGCCGGCAAGGGACGCGAGCAGTCGGCCTGAGGGGCGAGTGCTCGCGGGCAGCCGCCGGTCGCGCCCGCGCCGGGCACCTCGATGATCCTGCTCGTCTGAGGGTGTCGCCCGAGCCGGAGTAGCCGGCGCGGCGCACCGAGGCGTGCGGGGTCCGTCAGGGCGGACGATCAGTTTGAGGCCGTCCGCTCGCACCGGTCCGCGTCCCGGGAGCCGTAGCGGGCGTAGCGGAAGTGCTGGCGGCGGGCCCGCGCCCGGGCAGCGTTCGTGACCGTCTCCCACCGCGCCCGGCGGATCGCGC
>DATIWK010000024.1:0-5201 GCA_035519395.1 Anaeromyxobacteraceae bacterium
GCGCGCCGAGCAGGTCACCGCGGTCGAGATGCAGGCGCCCGCCGCGGCGCTGCTGCGCGAGAACGCGGTCCGCAACCGCGCCTCGAACCTGGAGGTGGTGGAGGCGAACGCCTTCGACTGGCTCCGCGACCAGGCGGAGCACGAGCCGGCCTTCGACCTGGTGGTGCTCGACCCGCCCGCGTTCGCGAAGAACAAGGAGGCGCTCCCCGCGGCGCGGCGTGGCTACAAGGAGATCAACCTCCGCGCCCTCCAGATCCTGAAGCCGGGCGGGCTCCTGGTCACGTCCTCGTGCAGCTATCACCTGGCGGAGGAGGCGCTCGAGGAGATCGTGCTCGATGCCGCCAACGACGCCGGGCGGAAGGTCCAGCTCCTCGAGAAGCGAGGCGCGGGGCGCGACCACCCGGTGCTCCTCGGCGTCCCGGAGACCCGGTACTTGAAGTGCTTCTTCGTGCGCGTGATCTGACCTCGACCCCGTCAAGGAGGCGCCATCTCCCCCCGCCGCATTCCGCGCTTCCTCCTTCCGGTGCACCGCCCGGGGCGGTACCATGGCCGCTCTCCCCGGGTGGAGGGCCCAGGGGAGCAGCGAGCCTGATGGCGGTCCGACCGCAGGATCTGGCAGGCCACGGGGACGCGGTCGCCGTGTCGCCGCTGCTCGCCCGGCTGACGCCCCGGGAGCGCGAGCGCTTCCTCGCCACCGCGCAGATCGCCGCCTTCCCCGCCGGCGCGCGCGCCCACACGGACGCGGACGCCGGCCGCCACCTCTGCCTGGTCCTCGACGGCACCGCCGTCGTCCGCCGGGAGCGCCTGGCGCTGCGCCGCATCGGACCGGGAGACCACTTCGGCGAGCTCCTGATCCTCGGCGGCGCGCACCACGGCGAGGTGGTGACCGCCGCGACGCCGCTCACCGTCGCGCAGATCTCGCCGGCGTGCTGGGCGGAGCTGGAGCGCGCCGAGCCCGGGGTGGCCCTGAAGATCGCCCTGGCCGTCGCGGAGGCCCTCGGTCACGAGCTGGCCATCGTCTCGGGCGAGATGGGCCTCTTGCTCCGCGGCCGCTCCCTCCCCCGCGCCCACGCGGTCGAGGTGAAGATCGGCGGCGAGGCGCTGCAGGTGCGGACCGGAACGCCCATCCGCGAGCTGCTCCCCGCCGAGATCGACGGCCACCTGGTGGTGGCCGGCCTCCTCGGCCAGAAGCCGGTCTCCCTGGCCACGCCCATCTTCACCGACACCTCGATCGCGCCCCTCACCGTCGACCACTGGGAGGGGAGGCCCATTTACGCCAGCTCGGTGGCGCTGGTGCTCCTGGAGGCCGCGCGCGAGGTCGCGCCCGAGCTGCGGGTGCGGATGGGACCGTCCCGCGGCGCGCACCAGCTGGTGGAGGTCGAGGGCGCGGCCGCCTGCCTCGACCTGCCGGCCCTGGCCCGGCGCCTGGCGGCGGCCATGGAGCGGATCGCCGAGGCGGATGCGCCCTTCCGGCTCGAGTACTGGTCCACCGACGAGGCCACCAGCCACTTCGAGCAGTGCGGCTGGGACGACGCGGCGCGGCTCCTGCGCATCCGCCGCCAGGCCACGGTGCGGCTCGTCTCCTGCGGCGCCGTCTACGCGCTCTCCATGGGTCCGCTGCTCCCCTCGACCGGCCCGATCCGCGGCTTCCAGGTCTACCCGCACGAGGACGGGCTGGCGCTCGAACTCGGCACCCGCGACCCGCGCGCCAACGGGAACGGGAGGGCGGCCGCGCCGGCGAACGACGGCGGCATGCCGGGCGACCACCAGCGCTGGCTCGCGGCCCTGGGCGTCTCCAGCGTGGGCGCCTTCAACGAGCTGTGCATCTCCGGGCAGGTGACCCAGCTCATCCGCGTCGCCGAGGGCTTCCACGAGAAGCGGATCGGACAGATCGCCGACGACGTCGCCGCCGCCCGCGATCGCATCCGCGTCATCTCCATCGCCGGCCCGTCGTCGTCGGGGAAGACCACCTTCATCAAGCGGCTCACGGTCCAGCTCCAGATCGACGGGGTGAACCCGGTGGGCATCTCCCTCGACGACTACTACGTCGACCGGGAGAAGACCCCGCGCGACCGGGCCGGCGGCTGGGACTTCGAGGCGCTGGAGGCGCTCGACCTCCCGCTCCTCCAGGACCACGTGCGGCGGCTGCTCGCCGGGGAGCGGGTCCGGACCGCGCGCTACGACTTCCTCACCGGCCGCAGCGACCCGGAGGGCGGCGACACCATCGCCCTCGGCCCCGCCGACGTCCTGATGCTGGAGGGCATCCACGGCCTCAACCCGCGCCTGCTGGGCGAGATCCCCCGCGCCGGCGAGCTGTTCCGGATCTTCATCCACCCCGCCACCACGCTCCCGTTCGACCGCCTCACCCGCGTGTCGGCGACCGACCTCCGGCTCCTGCGGCGCATCGTCCGCGACCGGCACCAGCGCGGCTACCGCGCCCAGGAGAACATCGATCGCTGGCCGTCGGTGCAGGCCGGCGAGCGCGCGCACATCTTCCCGTACCAGGGCGAGGCCGACGCGGTGTTCGACTCCTCGCTCGTCTACGAGCCCGCCGTCCTCAAGGTCTACGCGGAGCGCTACCTGCTCGAGGTGCCGCAGAGCCACCCCGCCTACCCCACCGCCCACCGCCTGCGCTACCTCGTCGATCGGTTCGTCTCGATCTACCCCGATCACGTCCCGCCCACCTCGCTGCTCCGCGAGTTCATCGGCGGCAGCGGGTTCGAGTACTGACCGATGGGGGCCGCGCGCACCACCGAGGACCGTCTCCGCGCACTCCTCAACGAGGCCTCCAGCGTCTTCTTCGTCCTCGACGCGCAGGGGACGGTCCTCCTCGCGGAGGGGCGCGGCCTGCGGGCGCTGCTGGGGCGGAGGAAGGGCGAGGACGAGCCCGGGCCGGGCCGGTCCGTCTTCGAGATCTACGGCGGCGTCCCCTGGGTGGCGGAGGGGGTGCGCCGCGCCCTGGGAGGCCGGACCGTCACCTGCGGCGGCCGGGTGGGCGACCGCTGGTGGGAGGCGCGGTTCGCCCCGGTGCGCGACGAGCGCGGCCGGGTGGTGGAGATCGTCGGCCTCGCCACCGACGTCACGCACCGGCGTGCCGCCGAGGAGGCCCTCCGGACCGAGCGGGACTTCTCCGACGCCGTCCTGGAGACCTCGGGGGCGCTGGTGCTGGTGCTCGACCGCGAAGGCCGCATCGTCCGGTTCAACCGCGCCTGCGAGGAGGTGACCGGCTGGCGGTTCCACGAGGTGCAGGGCCGCGCCTTCTTCGAGCTGTTCCTCGCCCCGGAGGAGCTGGACGAGGTGCGGGCCGTCTTCGCGCGGCTGCTCGCCAAGGACTTCCCCAGCCACCACGAGAACCACTGGGTGGCGCGGGACGGCTCGCGGCGCCTCGTCACCTGGTCCAACACGGCGCTCCTCGACGAGGCCGGCGAGGTCCTGCACGTGGTGTCGGTCGGGATCGACGTCAGCGAGCGGCGCCGGGCGGAGGAGGCGTTGCGGCGGCAGGCGGCGCGCCTCGCGGCGCTCGCCGAGGCGTCGCGCGTCTTCGCCGCGGGGCTCGACTACAAGGCCACGCTCGACACGGTGGCCCGGCGGCTGGCCGAGACCATCGGCGACGGCACGCTCATCCGGGTGGTCTCCCAGGACGGCGACTGGCTCGTGCCGGTGGCGGTGTGGCACCCCAACCCGGAGCGGCTGGCGCTGCGGCGCCGCATCCTCGCCGCCGCGCCGCAGCGGACCAGCGAGGGGATCACCGCGCGCGTGCTCGAGTCCGGCGAGCCGCTCCGCGTCCCGCGGCTCACCCGCGAGTTCGTCCACGAGCGGATGAAGCCCGAGTACTGGGCCTACCTGGACGGCGTGACCAGCATGCTGATCGTGCCGCTCGCCCTGCGCCGCGAGGTGTTCGGCCACATCACCCTGATGCGCGACGGGGGCGGCGCGCCCTACACCGCCGAGGACGAGGCGCTCCTCCAGGACCTCGCCCACCGTGCCGCGCAGGCCATCGAGAACGCGCGGCTCTACGGCGAGGCCCGGGCGGCGGTGGCGGCGCGCGACGAGTTCCTCTCCATCGCCTCGCACGAGCTGCGCACCCCGCTCACGGCGCTCAAGCTGGCGCTGGAGAACATGCGGCGGGTGGCCTCGCCCGAGGCGATCGCCAAGCTCCCGCCGGCCTACGTGCACCGCGTCCTCGACACCGCGGAGCGGCAGGGGCAGCGGCTCGAGAAGCTGGTGACGGCGCTCCTCGACGTCTCCCGCATCCACATGGGCCGGCTGGAGCTGGAGTTCGAGGAGGTCGATCTCGCCGCGGTCGTCGCCGAGTCCGTGTCGCAGCTCGAGGACGAGGCGGCGCAGGCCGGGTCCTCCATCGAGGTGAAGGGCGCGGCGGTGCGAGGCGAGTGGGACCGGCTGCGCGTCGGCCAGATCGTGACGAACCTCCTCTCCAACGCCGTCAAGTACGGCGCAGGCAAGCCGGTCGACGTCGAGTTCACCGGCGACGGCGAGCGCGCGCGGATCGTGGTCCGGGACCGCGGCATCGGCATCGCCGCGACCGACCAGCGGCAGATCTTCGAGCGGTTCGAGCGCGCGGTCTCGTCCCGGAACTACGGCGGGCTCGGGCTGGGCCTCTACATCGTGCGCCGCATCGTCGAGGCGCACGGCGGGACCATCCGCGTGGAGAGCGAGCCGGGCGAGGGGGCGGCCTTCTTCGTCGACCTGCCCCTCCGGGCCGCCCCGCACCCGCCGCCGCCGGAGGACCGGGTGGAGCACTGATCTCACGGGGGCTGCGCCAGCCCCGCCACAGCCGGCGGGGCCCCACCCCTGCTCGCTCATGATTGGCCACATCTCGTGAGGTCCGCAGCCGAGCTGGCGGGCGTGTCCGTTGGCGCACGTCGGTGAACAGCAGCACAGAGGAGGGCGGCCTGCGCGACGGTCCCGCGCGCGGGTGACGTTCGCGGGTGAGCGACGACCGTGTCGAGGCGTAACAGGCATCGCGCACGGCAACCTGCTCATGGGCACGGCGCGGGCGAACGCTCACCGTCTGGAGCCGGGAGCCCTTGCTCGGCGGAACGAGACGCCGGTACGCCGCCTGACGACGGTCCTCCACCTTCGTCGGCGCCGGGCGGCTTACACTCCGGGTGACTTCCTCCAGCGACAGTAGATTCACCCATTCGGGTACCGGTACGTCCGTCTCGCCGGTACTTCGCCAT
>DATIWK010000025.1:0-9030 GCA_035519395.1 Anaeromyxobacteraceae bacterium
TGCTCCGCCTGGTCGCGGAGCCAGTCGAAGGCGTTCGCCTCCACCACCTCCAGGTTCGAGGCGCGGTTGCGGACCGCGTTCTCGCGCAGCAGCGCCGCGGCGGGCGCCTGCATCTCGACCGCGGTGACCTGCTCGGCGCGCCGCGCCAGCTGCAGCGCGAAGGCCCCCGTGTAGCTGAAGCAGTCGGCGCAGCGGCCGCGCGCCACCTCCCCGGCGCGCAGGTGGTTCTCGCGCTGGTCGAGGAACGCGCCGGTCTTCTGGCCGCCGAGGACGTCGAGCCCCATCCGCACCTCGCCCTCCACCAGCTCCATGGGCCCGGGCTCCTCGCCGCGCAGGACCCCCTTCACCTGTTCGAGCCCCTCCAGCTCGCGCACGCGGACGTCGTTCCGCTCCACCACGGCGCGCAGCGGAAGGGCCTTCCAGAGGAGGTCGGCGAAGACCTGCTTGCGCCGATCGGTGGCGGGCACCAGCGTCTGCACCACGCACACGTCGCCGTAGCGGTCCACCACCAGCCCGGGGAGCAGGTCGGCGTCGCCGTGGACGAGCCGCAGGCAGGGCTCGCCGCCGAAGATCCGCTCGCGCAGGGCGATGGCCTGGGCGAGCCGCTCGGCGAGGAACCCGTCGTCCACGGTCACGTCCTCGCGCGACACCAGGCGGAGCGCGATCTGCGAGCGCGCCGACCAGAAGGCCTTCCCCAGGAAGCGCCCGCGCCCGTCGCGCACCGCGACCACGTCGCCGGGCTCCGCCTGCGGCGGCTTCGCCACGTCGGAGCGGTAGATCCAGAGGTGGCCGCGGGCGAGCCGCTCCGCGGCGCGCCGGCTCACGGTGACGGGGGGCTCGAGGTGCATCGTCATGTCGCGGCGGCCTCGCGGGAGACGAGCTCGCCGTCGCGCTCGGCGGGGCGGCAGGCCGCCATCGACGCGCCGTGCGCGAGCAGGGGGGCCCCCGGTGGGTGGCCGCGGCCTACTCGCACTCCTTCGACTTCACCTTCTTCTGCGCGAGCGCGATCGAGTAGGTGTTTCCGGCGCACTGCCCCACCTTCTCGCCCCATTTCTTGCCGTCCTCGGGCTGGCGGAGCCGATCGGGGATCTCCCCCTCGAACTTCTTCAGGCAGACGCGTGCGGCGGAGGCGGCGGCGTCCTCGCACTGCTCCTGGGTGACGTCGAAACAGGTGCGGAACGGCATCCCCGCCGCACAGAACGCCGTCGGGAGCGCGGTCTTCATGGCCTCGAGCCAGTCCTTCTTCGAGACCACCTGCTGCGCGTGGGCGGGCGTCGCAGCGAGGAGGGCGAGCAGCGCGACGAGGGCGGACGATCTCGACATGGGCGTCTCCTGGCGGCGCCTGGGGGCGCGCACCGGAGACGGAGCATACCGCGTCGCCATGGGCGCGGTGCGCGAGAATCGCGAGGGACCGCCGTCGGCGCTAGCCTCCCGGCTTCGCGAACCCCAGCGCCTCGACGATGGCGCGCGCGGCGCCGTGAATCCCGTCGTCGAGCCCGGGGGCTTCGAGGAGACGCTTCAGCTCGCCGACGTGCGGCTTGGCCCGCTCGTGCCGGGCCACGGCGGGGGGATCCCCGCTGGCCAGCCGCCGGAGATGGGCGACCGCGTCCAGGCCGTCGCGCAGCGCCTCCTTCACCTCGGCCTCGGCGTTCCCCTTCAGCTCCTTCCACGCGTCCGGGTGGCCCGCCACCGCGAGCCAGCTCAGCCCGTCGCTCAGGCGCTGCGCGGTGGTCCTGCCCGGCTTCGACATCTCCGCCCTCCCGGAGCTAGGGCTTCGCCCGCAGGTACTGGCGCGGCCAGGGGCCCTCGTGCCGGAGCGCCGACGCCGCGCGCAGCGGGAAGTACGGGTCGCGCAGCAGCTCCCGGGCCATGAGCACGAGGTCGGCCTGCCCGGAGCGGATGGCGTGGTCCGCCTGCTCCGGCGTGACGATCATCCCGACCGCGCCGGTGGCGATCCGCGCCTCGCGCCGGATCCGCTCGGCGAACCCGCTCTGGTAGCCGGGGCCGGCGGGGACCTGGGCGCTCGGCACCAGGCCACCGGAGGAGACGTCCACCAGGTCCACGCCGAGGCCGCGGAGCACGCGGCAGACCTCGACGGACTGCTCCACGTCCCACCCGCCGGGCGCCCAGTCGGTCGCGCTGATGCGGACCAGGAGCGGCAGCGTCTCCGGCCACTCGGCGCGGACCGCCTGCACCACCTCGCGGAGGAGGCGCGTCCGGCCGTCGAAGGACGTGCCGTAGGCGTCCTCGCGCCGGTTCGAGAGCGGGGAGAGGAACTGGTGAAGCAGGTAACCGTGCGCGGCGTGGATCTCGATGGCGCGGAAGCCGGCCGCCTGGGCGCGGCGGGCCGCCGCCGTGAACGCGCGCACGACGCCCCGGATCCCCTCCGGGTCGAGCGCGTGGGGCAGCGGGTAGCCGTCCGCGAAGGGCAGCGCGCTGGGAGCCACCACCTTCCAGCCGCCGGCGGACTCCGGGACGCCCTTGCCGCCGTCCCAGGGCGGGGCGGTGCTCCCCTTCCGCCCGGCGTGGGCGAGCTGGAGCGCCGGGACCGCTCCCTGCGCCTCCACGAAGCGGGCGATGCGCGCCAGCGGCTCGATCTGCCCGTCCTCCCACAGGCCGAGGTCGGCGGGGGAGATGCGGCCGCGGGCCTCCACGGCGGTGGCCTCGAAGCACACCAGGCCGGCGCCGCCGACCGCCCGGGCGCCGAGGTGGACGAGGTGCCAGTCTCCGGCGCGCCCCTCCTGCGCGGAGTACTGGCACATGGGCGAGACGGCGATGCGGTTGCGAAGGGTCACCGACCGCAGGGCGAGGGGCGCGAAGAGGTGCATGGAGCGATTCTACGGCCCCCCGCCCTCCGCCACTACTGCCCGGCGCCTGAAGGCGTTGATCCGCCGCCCGGACCCGCTTACCCCTCCATCCCGCGCCGCCGCTGCGGCGCCATGCGAGGTGGACCATGCTGCGCGTGACCCAGGACCTGATCGAGATCCGCCGCTGGGCCGAGTCGCGCGGCGGCCACCCCTGCCGCGACCTCGCCACCGGGAAGCTCCGGCTCGGCTTCGCGGGCGACGAGGCCTGCGACGCGCGCGGCGTCGGCTGGGACGAGTTCGAGTCCCTCTTCGTCCTGGGGCGCGCCGTGTTCGTCTACGACGCCTCGCCCGGCGGCCGGCGCTGGTTCGTCGGGGACGAGGCGGCGGCGCGCGCGTACGTCTCCGCCGACGAGCGGGCCCACGGCGGGATGGCGTACTGAGAGGGCGGCGACGAGCCGGCCGGGGGCGAGCGGCCCCGGGCACGTTGACGAGGCGCCCCCGAGCGGCTAACCACGAGCCGCTCATGCGCCAGACGCACCGGCCGCTCACCGTCGTCGCCCTGCTCCTCTCCATCTTCCTCGCGGCGATGGAGATGACGGTCGTCTCCACCGCCATGCCCACCGTGGTCGGGGACCTGGGCGGCCTCGACCTCTACGCCTGGGCGTTCGCCGCGTACATCCTCACCACCACGGTGACGACGCCCATCTACGGCAAGCTCGCCGACCTGCGCGGGCGCAAGCCGGTGATGCTGGCCGGGATCGCGGTCTTCCTCGCCGGCTCGTTCGCCTGCGGCCACGCCTCCTCGATGGAGACGCTCATCGCCTTCCGTGCGCTCCAGGGGCTCGGGGCGGGCGCCATCCAGCCCATCGGCCTCACCATCGTGGGCGACCTCTTCGACGTCCGCGAGCGGGCGCGGATGCAGGGCGTCTTCGGGGCGGTGTGGGGCGTCGCGGGCCTGGTGGGACCGCTGCTGGGCGGGGCGCTCGTGAAGTACGTGGGCTGGCGCTGGGTCTTCTACGTGAACATCCCCTTCGGCGTGGGCGCCGCGGCCGTATTGTGGGTCGCCTACCACGAACGCCCGGAGCGGCACGCGCACAAGCTCGACGTGGGCGGCGCGGCGCTCCTCGCCGGCACGGTGGTGGCGGCGCTGTTCGCGGCGCGGTCGCCCGGCGCCGCGCTGGTGGCGGTGCCGGCCGCCGCCGCCGGCCTCGCGCTCTTCCTCCTCGTCGAGCGGCGCGTGCGCGAGCCGCTGCTCCCCCTCGACCTCTTCGGCCAGCGGGTGATCGGCGTCGCCTCCGCGAGCGGCGCGCTCGTCGGCGCGGCGATGATCTCGATGGTCACGTACGTGCCGCTCTGGGTCCAGAGCGTCCTGGGTGCGTCGCCGACGCAGGCGGGCGCCTCCATCGCGCTCATGGCGGTGGGCTGGCCCATCGCCAGCGCGCTCTCCGGGCGGCTCCTCCCCGCGCTGGGATACCGTGTCCTGGTGCGCGGCGGGCTCGGGCTGGTGGCGGCCTCGGCGGTGGCCCTGGCGCTGCTGCTCCGGCCGGGCGTCCCGCTCGCCGTCCCGCAGGCGCTGACGTTCGCCTACGGCCTCGGGCTCGGCCTCGCCAACACGCCGCTGGTCATCGCGGTGCAGACCAGCGTCCCCTGGAACCGGCGCGGCGTCGCCACCTCCAGCACGCTCTTCTTCCGCACCATCGGCGGCACGCTCTCGGTCGGCATCCTGGGCGGCGTCCTCGCGAACGCCCTCTCCGCCGCGGGGGCGAGCCGCGCGGTCGTCGAGAAGCTGCTCGGGCCGGGCCGCTCCCTCCTCGATCCCGGCACCGTGCGGGCGCTCT
Organism: Anaeromyxobacteraceae bacterium; assembly: GCA_035519395.1. Lineage (GTDB taxonomy): Bacteria > Myxococcota > Myxococcia > Myxococcales > Anaeromyxobacteraceae > Anaeromyxobacter. The sequence continues at coordinate 4,646 of DATIWK010000025.1, forward strand.
CCGCGGCGCTGCAGGGCGCCATGGGCGTCGTCTTCTGGTCGGTGGCCGGGATCGCGCTCGCGGCGTTCGCCGTCAGCCTGCTCTTCCCGCGGCTGGCGATCGCGGCGCGTACGGCCGCTGTCACGGTGGCCGCGCCGGACGACGCGGGGTAGCGCAGCGTCCGGGTCGAGCCGGCCCGGGCGGGCGCGGCGGGTCAGGCCCGCTTCGCCGCCGCGAACCCGCGCTCCAGATCGGCGAGGAGGTCGTCGATCCCCTCGATCCCTGCGGACACGCGGATGAAGCCGTCGGAGATGCCGAGCTGCTCGCGCGTCTCCCTCGGCACCGAGGCGTGCGTCATGATCGCGGGGTGCTCGATGAGGCTCTCCACGCCGCCCAGGGACTCGGCGCAGGCGAAGACGCGCACGGCCTGGAGGAAGGCGCGCGCGGCCCCCAGCCCCCCGCGGAGCACGAAGGTGAGCATCCCCCCGAACCCGTCGCGCATCTGGCGCGCGGCCAGGGCATGCTGCGGGTGCGAGGCGAGGCCGGGGTAGGTGACCTTCTCGACCTGCGGGTGCGCCTCCAGCCACCGCGCCAGCCGGAGCGCGTTCGCGGCGTGGCGCTCCATGCGCACGTGGAGGGTCTTGAGGCCGCGCAGGACCAGGAACGCGTCCATGGGCGAGGGCACGGCGCCCACCGCGTTCTGGAGGAACTTGAGCCGCTCGTGGAGCGCCGCCTCGCGCGTCACCACCGCGCCCCCGATCACGTCGGAGTGGCCGTTCAGGTACTTGGTGGTCGAGTGCGCGACGGCGTCGATCCCCAGCTCCAGCGGCCGCTGGTGGTAGGGCGTCGCGAAGGTGTTGTCGACCACCGTCAGCGCCCCGTGCGCCCGGGCGATCCGCGCCACCTCGGCCAGGTCCACGATCTTGAGCATGGGGTTGGTGGGGCTCTCGATCCAGACCAGCCTGGTCTCGCGCCGGAGCGCCCGCTCCACGTTGCGCGGGTCGCTCATGTCGGCGTAGTCGAACGAGACCCCGTGCCGGCGGTGGACCTTGTCGAAGAGGCGGAAGGTCCCGCCGTACACGTCGTCGGAGACCAGGACGCGGTCGCCGGCCTCGAGGAGGTGGAGGACGGCGTCGGTGGCGGCGAGCCCGGAGGCGAAGGCGAGGCCCCCGCTCCCGCCCTCCAGCGCCGCCAGGCAGTCCTGGAGCGCGTGGCGCGTGGGGTTCTGGGTGCGCGAGTACTCGTACCCCTTGTGCTCGCCCGGACCGTCCTGGACGTAGGTCGAGGTGAGGTAGACCGGCGTCATGATGGCGCCGGTGGTGGGGTCGGGCCGCTGGCCGGCGTGGATGGCCAGCGTGTCGAAGGAGAGCTTCGGGTCGGTCGCCATGGGGACCTCGCTCCGCCGTGCGGCGGCCGCGCTACTTGAGCCGCTCGCCCAGGAACTCGATGAGGTCGATCTTGGTGAGGATGCCGGCGATCCGGTCGCCGTCCTTCACCACGGCGACGTTGTCGTCGTTGAAGATCTGCCGCAGCTTGGCGATGGGCGTGTCCGGCCCGACCACGCCCTGGATAGGCTGCACCAGCGGCTCCACCACCTCGGAGAGGCGGTGCCTCCCCTCGATGAGGAAGTTGAGCAGGTCGTACTCGTGGATCATCCCGATGGCGCGGCCCGAGTCGTCCACCACCGGCATCTGGGAGATGTCGTGGTCCTTCATCTTCTTGACGACGGCCTCGACCTTGTCGGTCCGTTTCGCCACCCACACCTCGCCGCGCCGGCGCCCGAGGACGTCCTTCACGGTGGCGGCGCCGAGGCCGTCCGCCCCGCCGCCCACCGGGAACCCGTTGTCGCGCATCCACTCGTCGGAGAAGAACTTGGAGATGTAGGCGCGGCCGCCGTCGGGGAGCGGCACCACCACGGTCTTCCCCTTGCCCAGCTCCTTCGCCAGCTGCGCCGCCACGTGCACCGCCGCGCCGGAGCTGCCCCCCGCGAAGATGCCCTCCTCGCGCGCCAGCCGCCGCGCCATGGCGAACGACTGGGCGTCGGTCACCTGGCGCACGTCGTCGAGGACGGCCAGGTCCATCGCCCCGCACATCATGTCCTCGCCGATCCCCTCCACCTTGTAGACGTGGGGCTGGGAGAGCTTGCCGGTCTTGAACATGGAGAAGTAGACGGAGCCGACGGGATCGACGCCCACGTTGCGGATCTTCGGGTTCTTCTCCTTGAAGAACCGGCCGCAGCCGCTCATGGTGCCGCCGGTCCCGAGCCCCGCCACGAACGCGTCGAAGGCGCCGCCGGTCTGCTCCCAGATCTCCGGCGCGGTGAGCCGGTGGTGCGCCTCGACGTTGTCGGCGTTGTGGTACTGGTTCAGGTAGAAGCTGTTGGGCGTCTCCGCCGCGATCCGCTTCGCGACCGAGTAGTAGCTGTCGGGCGAGTCGGCGGGGACGTTGGTCGGGGTCACCACCACCTGTGCGCCGAACGCCTTGAGCGTGTCCTGCTTCTCCTTCGACATCTTGTCCGGCATGGTGAAGACGCAGCGGTAACCCTTCACCGCGGCCGCGATGGCGACGCCCACGCCGGTGTTGCCGCTGGTGTTCTCGACGATGGTGCCGCCCTTGCGCAGGATGCCGGCCCGCTCCGCCTTCTCGATGATGTGGACGGCCATGCGGTCCTTGATGGAGCCGCCGGGGTTCAGGTACTCGAGCTTGGCGAGGACGGTGGCGTCCTCGGGTCCGACGACCTTCTGGAGCTTCACCAGCGGCGTGCGGCCGATCGCGGCGAGGACGTTCTCGTGGTAGGCCATGCCTGCTCCGGAGGGCTCGCGGGCGGAGGATCGGCCGCGGACAGGGCGTTATAGGCAGGCGCCTCCGGGGTCGTCAACGCGCGGGCGGAGCGGCCGCGACCCCGCGCGGCGCGAGGAGACGAGCGGATGAGCGACCCCCAGACGGAAGCCCGGGTGCGGAGCGCGGTGGCCCGCGCGGCGGGCCGGGACGTGTCGCGGCTGCCGGTGAGGCGGCTCGCCGGGCACGCGTCGATGCGGAGCTACTGGCGGGTCGGGTCCTTCGCCGAGGCCTGGCCCCCCCGCGGCGCGGACGGGGTCGAGCTGGCGGTCGCGGCGCGGCCGTCGCACGTGGTGATGGTCCTGCCGCCCCACGCGAAGCCCGAGGAGATCACCAAGGGCGGACCGCCCTCGGTGGACCCGTTCGTGGACGTGCAGCGGTACCTGCGCGAGCGGGGCGCCCGGGTGCCGGAGATCCTCGCCTTCTACGAGGACGACCGCGAGGGCGACCTCATGGTCCTCGAGGACCTCGGGGACGAGATGCTGGAGACGCGGCTGGTCGCCGGCGACCCGGCCGAGCCGCTCTACGAGCGGGCCATCGACCAGCTCGCCGCGATCCGCGCCTCCGCCGAGCGCCATCCCGAGGGGACGGCGGTGTCCTGCGTGGCGTTCACGCGCGCCTTCGACTTCGACCTGTACCTGTGGGAGCTGCACCACTTCCGCGAGTGGCTCCTCGAGGCGTGGAAGGGGGCGGCGCTCTCCCCCTCCGAGCGGCCACAGGTGGACTGGCACTTCGCCGCGATCGCCCGGGCCCTGGACGCGGAGCCGAAGGGCTTCACCCACCGCGACTACCAGTCGCGGAACATCATGGTGCTGCCCGGCGGGCAGCAGGCGCTCATCGACTTCCAGGACGCGCTCCTGGGCCCGCGGCAGTACGACCTGGTGGCGCTGCTCCGCGACAGTTACGTGGAGCTGCCCCCGGACCTCGTCGAGCGGATGATCCGCCGCTACCTCGACCGGCTCGCGCAATGGGGCGCGCCTCGCCTCGAGTACGCGCCGTTCCGGGAGGTCTTCGACCTCCTCACGGTGCAGCGCAAGCTCAAGGACGCGGGGCGGTTCGTCTACATCGACCGCGTGAAGAGGAACCCCGGCTTCCTGGTGTCCATCCCGGCGTCGCTGCGGTACGTCCGCGAGGCCTTCGCGCGGCTCCCCGGGCTCGCCGGGCTCCAGGAGGTCCTCGCCCGCCACGTGCCCGAGCTGGCGCCGTAAGTGCGGGAGGGGGCCCCGCGCAGTGCGGGGCTCATGATTCGCCACATCTCCAGCCCGACCACGGCCGAGCTGCGGAGCGGCTCCGTCGTGTGGCCGTCGCCGAAGCAGATGGAATGAGGAGGGCCGGGCGCGGCGGTCCCGCGCACGGGCGACGTCGCCGCGTCATCGGCTGCCACGTTCACGGTCAGCGGAGTGCAACCCCTGCACGCCGAGCGTTCGCGGGAGCGACGCAGGCAGCCGCTCATCCCCCCTGGGGTGGAAGCCCGGGTTGGTCGGGAGTTTGCGCGGTCGCACGGCTCGGCCGTGGAGGCGAACCTCCTGCGCCTCTACTGCACTCAGAGTCACTGCTCCCGGGATCAG
>DATIWK010000026.1:0-13839 GCA_035519395.1 Anaeromyxobacteraceae bacterium
GCCGCTCCCCCGGACCCCCTGGTCGCTCCGGGGTAGGCTCATCCGCCTGCCCCTCCGCTCTTCCTAGGCTACCGGGCGCCCGAGCGCAGCCGCTCCCCCGGACCCCCTGGTCGCTCTTCCTAAACCACCGGGCGCCCCAGCGCCGCCTCCTGCAGCGCCTTCAGCCTCGCGATCCCCTCCAGCGCCACGTCGAGCATGCGGTCGAGATCGGCGCGCGGGAAGGGCTTGCCCTCCGCCGTCCCCTGCACCTCGACGAGCGCTCCCTCCCCCGTGGCCACCACGTTCATGTCCACCTCGGCGGTGGAGTCCTCGTCGTAGTCGAGGTCGAGCCGCACCTCGCCGCCGACGATCCCGACGCTCACGGCGGCGACGCTCCGGCGCAGCGGATCGGCGCCGAGCTTCTTCCCGCGCACCAGCCCGCGCGCCGCGAGCGCCATGGCCACGTAGGCGCCGGTGATGGCGGCCGTGCGTGTCCCGCCGTCCGCCTGCAGGACGTCGCAGTCGAGCGTGATGGTCCGCGCGCCGAGCGCGCGCAGGTCGATGGCGGCGCGAAGGGCACGGCCGACGAGCCGCTGGATCTCGAGCGTGCGGCCGCCCTGCTTGCCGCGCGCGGCCTCGCGCGCCATCCGCTCGTGCGTGGAGCGCGGCAGCATTCCGTACTCCGCCGTGACCCAGCCCGCGCCGGTGCCGAACACGTGCGGCGGCACGCGGTCCTCGAGCGAGGCGGTGCACAGCACCTGCGTGTCGCCGAAGCGCGCGAGGCAGGAGCCCTCGGCGTGCCTGGAGACGCCGGGCTCGAGGACGATGGGACGGAGTTCGCGGGGGCCGCGGCCGTTGGAGCGCATGGGGCGCTCCGCATAGCACGACCGATCGGCGCGCGCCACGGCTGCGACTGCCGGAGCGGAGGGGGCTCACCCCCCAGGACGACCTCACCTCGCGGCGGCCCGCGTCTGCGATCGCCACGCGGCGATGCCGTCCGCGATGGCCTGCGCCACCTTCTCCTGGTACTCGGCGGTCCCCAGCCGCGCCGCCTCCTCGGCGTGCGAGACGAACCCGACCTCGACGAGGACCGCCGGCATCCGCGCGCCGGCGAGCACGTAGAACGGCGCCTGCTTCACTCCCCGGTCCTCGGCGCCCAGCTGCGACACGAGCTTGTCGTGGACCGCATAGGCGAGGCGCGAGCTGGCCTGGAGCGCCGCGGCGGACTCCAGATCATTCAGGATGGCCGCCACCGGATCGTTGGGGTCCGTCACCGGCTCCCCGGCGAGCCGGTCCGCGTTCTCCCGCGCCGACACCGCGCTGGCGTGCGAGTCGGTGGCGCCCGCCGAGAGGAAGTAGGTCTCGACCCCCTTCGAGACCCGCCGCTCCTCGGCGGTCGGCATGGAGTTGAGGTGGATGGAGAGGAAGAGGTCGGCGCGGATGGCGTTCGCGATCGCCGCGCGGTTGGCGAGGGGCACCGAGATGTCGCCGGTCCGCGTCAGGATCACCTTGGCCCCGATGCGCTTGAGCCGCTGCGAGACGCGCTGCGCGATGCGGAGCGCGAGGTCCTTCTCGTGCTCGCCGCCGGGCGCCGTCGCGCCACACTGCTCGCCGCCGTGCCCGGGATCGATCACCGCCACGAACGCGGGGTCGCGCGCGGCCGCCGCGGCGGAGAGGAGGACGGCGGCGAGCGGGCCCAGCATCGCGGCGCATTCTAGCAGACGCGCGCCCCAGGTCCGCGGGGCGCGCCGTGCGCAGGTCATCCCACCTCGAGGCGCGCCGGGCCCACCGCGACCTCTCCGATCTCGACGGCGACGACGCCGGCGTCGGCGAGCCGCGCCAGCACCTCGGCCGCGCGCGCCGGCTCCACCGCCGCGAGGAGCCCGCCGTTGGTCTGCGCGTCGGCGAGGACGAGCGCCTCCGCCTCGTCCACGGCCGCCCCGAGCGCCAGGTGAGGCCGCACCCACGCCAGGTTGGCCTTCGTGCCTCCGGGGACGATCCCCTGCGCCGCGAGCTCCCGCACGGCGGGATCGAGGACCGGCACCCGGGCCGCCTCGATCCGGAACGCGACGTCCGATCCCTCCGCCATCTCCCACCCGTGGCCGAGCAGGCCGAACCCGGTCACGTCGGTGAGCGCGTGGACCGCCCCGCTCGCGGCGAGCGCCTCCCCCGCGGCGCGGTTGAGCTGCGCCATGACGGCGGTGGCGCGCTCCACCAGGGCCGGCGGCGCGATCCCCTTCTTGACCGCGGTGGAGACGATCCCGCTCCCCAGCGGCTTGGTGAGGACCAGCCGGTCGCCCGGGCGTGCGCCCACGTTGCGGAGGATGCGCTGCGGGTGGACGAGCCCCGTCACGGCCAGGCCGTACTTGGGTTCGGGATCGTCGATGGAGTGCCCACCGAGGATGGGCGCTCCGGCGAGCTGCGCTGCCTCCGCTCCACCGCGCAGCACCTCGCCCAGCACGTCGAGGGGCAGCTTCCCGACCGGCCAGCCGACCAGGTTGAGCGCGAAGAGCGGCCGCCCGCCCATCGCCCACACGTCCGAGAACGCGTTCGCGGCCGCGATCCGTCCGAACCAGTACGGATCGTCGACGACCGGGGTGAAGAAGTCGACCGTCTCGACGATCGCCTCGGTGTCCGAGAGCTGGTACACCGCGGCGTCGTCGCGCGTCTCGGGGCCGACGAGCGCGCGAGGGTCGGTGGTCTTGGGCAAGCGGCGCAGGACCTGCGCCAGATCCGCCGGGCGGATCTTGCAGGCTCAACCGGCGCCGTGGCTGAGCGTGGTGAGGCGGACGACGTCCTCGGGCTTCATGCGCTCCGACCCATACCGGAGGGTCGTCGTCGCGGCAATCTCGGCGCGGGGCGGGGGTCCGAAGGTCCGTTCAGCCCGAGCGTAGCGCCGGCGCAGCCGGCGCGGAGTCGAGGGACGCTACGCGACCTTCAGGTACCCCTTCTCCACCAGCGCCGCGATCCGCCGCGCCACGTCGGCGTCCGGCTCCGGCGAGCGATCGAGCAGGTCGCGCACGCGGCCACCGGCGAGCGCCCGCTGGAACACGTCCAGCTCCTCGGGCGCGAGCGCGCGAAGCGGCGGGCCGAGCGGGAGCGGCACCACCAGCGCCGCGTCGGCGGGGGGCAGCCGGTCGCCGAGCACGCGCAGCTCGTCCAGCTCCCGGAGGCCGTCCACCAGCAGCACCTCCAGGTTCTCCTCCAGCGCCGCCGCCGGCTGCGGCCGCGGCTGGGCCGGCCCGAGCGCGAAGGTCCCGCCGGCCCAGCGCAGGAGCCGGGCGAACGCCTTCCGTGCCGGGAGGGCCTCCGAGCCCGGGATGGTGCAGGCGAGGAGCTTCCCCTCGGCGAGGTGGATCCGGCCCTCGGCGCCGTCGCCGTGAAGGACCAGCACGCCGGTCTTCCTGGACGCCGCCAGGAGCTGGAGCAGGTCGGGCAGCGGGATCTCCTCCAGCCTCCCCTCCATCGCCGTCGGCTTGCGCGTCTCGTGCGGCGGCGGCGGGGGGGGCGGCACGGCGCCCAGGCCGGCCGCGGGCACGAGCCGCATCAGCGACGCGCCCACCAGGATGCGGTCGCCCTCCGCGAGCTTCGCCCGCTTCACCTTCTGTCCGTTCACGTAGGTGCCGTTGGTGGAGCCGAGGTCCTGGATGGTGACCTCCTCGCCCTTCACCACCAGCTTGGCGTGGCGGCGGGAGACCATGTCCTCGGCGAGCACGAGGTCGAGATCGCTCTCGCGGCCGACGATCACCTCGGCGCCGGCCGGGAGCGGGACGACCGTCCCCTGGTACCTGCCGGTGACGACCTGGAGCGCCCAGCGCGCGGCCACGCCCTACCCGTTCGCGCCCGAGAGCTTCAGGTACATCTCCGCGCTGCGGTTCCCGGGCGAGATCTCCAGGACCTCCTCCCAGTGCCTGGCCGCCTCCGCCCTGCGGCCGGCGGCCCAGAGGCACAGCCCGAGATTGAGCCGGGCCGGGATGTACGACGGGCTCTGGTGGACGATCTCCTCGTACTCCCGGATGGCGGCCTCGCGCTCGCCCGCGTCGCGGAGCGCCCCGGCGAGCTTGGCGCGGATGTCCACGAACGCCGGGCCGAGCGAGAGCGCGTGCCGGTACTCGGCGATCGCCTCGGGGTAGATGCCCGAGGAGAGGTACACGTCGCCGATCTCGGCGTACATGTTGGCGAGCTTGCCCGGCTGCGCGCCGGAGCGCGAGAGCGCCTGCCGGTAGATCTCCTGCGCCTCGCGGTACTTGCCGGTGTCGTTGTAGGTGACCGCGAGGTTCAGCGCGGCGTCGGTGTACCCGGGGTTGATGCGGAGGGCGGCCTCGAAGGCGCGCTGCGCCTTCTGGTACTGCCCCTGCCCGTGGTAGACGACGCCCAGCATGTTGTAGACGTCGGCGAACGACTGGTTCGCCTCCACCACCTGCGTGAGGTACCGCTCCGCCAGCGCGTGGTCCTGCTTCAGGAAGTAGTCGCGTCCGAGCGCGAGGGCCTGCTTCAGCGTGTCGTCCATGGCGGCGCGCCTCCCGGCCGAGGAGTCTACACCCGACGGGCGGCACGCGGTCAGGGCCTGCGGGCGCGGCGGGCCCCCCGGAGGATCGCGTCACAGCCCCGCGGCGAAGACCCACCGCTCCCCGTCCCGGACGAGGTCGTAGCGCGCGCGCAGCCTCCGCGGCTCGCCGTCACCGAGGCGGATCTCGTAGTCCTCGCCCGCCTCGGCGCGGTCTCGCTCCACCCGGATCTGCCACGCCAGGATCCGCTGCCGGGCGCGCGGGGCGCCGGCGAGGTCCCGCTCCATGCGCGCCAGCAGCGCCCCCTTGCCGCCCGGCCCCTGGTAAAGGTCCGAGACGAGCCGGCCGTACGCGGCGGCGTCGGCGGAGTTGAAGGCGTCCTCGCGGCGGAAGAGCGCGGTGAGGACCGCGCGCAGCCGCGCGAACTGCCGGCCGTCGGCGCACCAGAGCGCGATGGGGCAGGGCGCCATCCCGAAGCGCTCGCGGCCGAGGTAGGCGAGGTTCGCCTTCTCGTCACGCCAGGCGACGCTCCCGTCGGCGTCCACCATCGCCACCACGTCGGCCCCGCCGTTCGCGAAGCTCGCCACCACGTCGGCGTAACGGACCGAGTGCAGCTCGGCGGTCCCGCCCGAGCGGAAGCCGTAGACGTCGTCGAGGTGGGCGCGCGGCTGGTGGCGCAGGGCCTCGTTCACCTGCGACGCCGGGCTCAGCGTGGTGAAGGCGCCGGCCCCGAGAGAGGTGAGGCGGTCCCACGTCGACCAGATGGCCGCCGCGGCCGCCAGCGCGAGCAGCGACGGCACGAGGAACGGCGCGCCGACCCGGGACGACCGCCGCCGTCCCCGCTCAGCGGAGCTTGGCAAGGAGCTGCTCGGCCTCCGGCCGGCGCGGGTCCTGCGGGTGGCGGGCGATGAGCTGCTGGAGCGCCCGCTGCGCGCGGGTCCGCTCGTCCATCTTCTGGTAGGCCTCGGCCAGGCGGAAGAGCGCCTGCACGTCGTGCTTCGAGTCCGGGTACTTGTCGACGAGCCCCTGGAGGCGCCCGGCCGCACCGGCCCAGCGCTTGCGCTTGTAGTAGAAGTCGGCCACGTACCACTCGTGCGCGGCGAGCCGCGCCTCCGCCTCACCCAGGAGCTTCTGCGCGTCCGGGGCGTACTTCGACTGCGGGCGCTTCTGGACGAACGTCTTGAGGCTCTCCACCGCCTTGACGAGCTGGCGCTGGTCCTTCTCGAACGAGGGCGGGAAGAGGAGCCAGTCGCCGGGCGCGTCCTTGAAGCGCGCCACCCCGGCGCGGTACTCGGCGTAGTCGACCTCGTCGTGCGTGGGGTGCAGCTTGGAGAAGCCGTCGTAGGCGTCGGCAGCCTCGAGGTACCGCTCCTGCTTGAACTTCGTGTCGGCGATGCGGAGGTCGGAGAGCGCGGCGTACTGCGAGAACGGGTACTTCGTCTTCACGTGCTCGAAGAACTTCACCGCCTCGGGCCAGGACTCGGCCTTCATCTCGTCGATGCCGGACTGGTAGTCCTCCTCGGCGGTCTTCCCGTACCGGAGGTCTCCCGTGAACGAGACGTGCTTCCCCCCGCAGGCGGCGAGCGCGAGGAGGGCGATCGGGAAGACGATCCGGCGCATGGGGCGGGGAGGATAGCCCAACGGCGGCCGGGGCGCAGCGGTTGCGATCGGGGTCGCGGTCGGGGTCGCGGCCGGGGGCGAGTTCGGGGTCGCGGTCGGGCGCGTAGAGCGCCGGGAGCGGCCCTGACCCGAGGAACGGAGCGCATGCGAGGGCTTGCCGCCTCCACTTCGGCCCACGCGACAAGGAGTCCGGCCAGGCAGCGACTACCGAGCGAGTGCCGGCGGAGCCCCCGGCAGCGGTTCCGGGTGCTCGCGACGGTTCCGGCCATCGGAAACGATCCCCACGCACTGCGCGGAGCGACGAGGGACAGGGCCGTCCCGGCGCGAGCTGCGCTCGGGCGATCAGGAGGCGGGAGCCGCGGTCGGGGTCGCGGTCGCGGCCGTCAGCACTCCTCGGCGTCCAACCACAGCCCCACCACCCTCGCCACCACCGACCCCGCGAACCCCCTCCCCAGGAGGAACCGCGCCAGCCGCTGCCTCGCCCGGTCGTCGAGCGCCGCCGGGTCCGCCGACCGCGAGCGGCGCCTGGCGAGCTCCCGGCAGAGCGCCACCTCGGCGGGCTCGCCGGCGCTCGTCCCCTCGCCCCCTCCGCCGCCGCCGGCCAGCGCCTCGGCGATCGCCTCGCGGACCCGGGCCTGCGGCACCCCGGCGGCGACGAGCCTCCGTTCCGCCATGCGCGGCCCGAGCCGGCCGGGCGCGAGCAGGGCGCGGGCCCTCGCCCGCGCGTAGGCCGCGTCGTCGAGGTAGCCGAGCCGGTGCAGCCATGCGACCGCCTCGTCGACGGTGGGAGGCTCGAACGCAGCCCGCTCGAGCCGTGCGCGCACCTGGGCCTCGGTGCGCGCCCTCGCGGCCAGGAAGCGGAGCGCGAGCGCCCTGGCGCGGGCGAGCGGGGTCGAGGCGTCGTCCATGGGCCGCGGAGCGTAGCGCGGCGGCCGGCGCCCGTCACGGCTGCGGCGCTTCCCTGCCCGGCTGGGCGCTGCGCCGGTGGGGTGCGCAGGCTAGGACGGGCCCGGGCGCCCGCTGCGCCCGATGGAGGCTCGGATGTCGTTTCGACCGGAGGACGTCGCCGCGAACCGGGAGTACTTCGCGGCCAGGCTGCGTGCCGTGAAGCAGAAGACGGACGTGATCCACAAGGTGAAGGACGGCCTGGGGCACGACTTCGTGCTCCTGGACGTCCGCCCTCGGGCGGCCTTCCGCAAGGCCCACATCCGCGGCGCGGTCTGCGCGCCGCTCGAGGAGCTGGAGGACCTCGCCCCGCAGCTCCCGAGGGACCGGGAGCTCGTCACGTACTGCTGGTCCGATTATTGACAGCTCGGCGCCAGGGCCGCTCTGCAGTTGGCAGAGCAGGGGTTCTTCGCGAAGGAGCTGAACACCGGCTGGAGCGAGTGGCAGGCCGAGGGCCTCCCCACGCACGAGAAGCCGGATCTCGCCGCGGGGGTGCTGCGCTGCGACTGCTCGATGTGGCCGAAGTGACCCAGCGTGCGACGCGGCGGGTGGGGGCCCCGCGCATCAGAACCTTTCGATCTGGAAGTCGTCGTCCCCGGCGGCGCCGGCGGCCTTGGGTGTCCCCTTCGCCGGCGTGGTCCGCGGAGCGGCGGCCGCGCCCGGCGCAGGCGGCGGCCGGGGGGGCGTGGGCGGGGCCGCGGGCGGACGGGCGGGGGTGGCGGCACCGGCGCCCGGCGCGGCCGGCGTCTCGCCGGTCTTCTCGAACGAGTCCCACTTCGAGTCGCTCGTGCCGGAGATCCCGGAGACCCGCAGCGCGAAGTCGTCCGCGTTGGTCGCCTGGCGGAGCGCCTCCTCGTAGCTGATGATCCCCGACTTGAGGAGCGCCATGAGGGACTGGTCGAAGGTCTGCATCCCGTAGCTGACGTGCCCCTGGGCGATGGCGTCCGGGATCTCCTTGGTCCGGTCCTTGTCCTCGATGAGCTCGCGCACGCGTGCGGTGGCGAGGAGCACCTCGACCGCGGCCACCCGCCCCTTCCCGTCGGAGCGCGGGACGAGCCGCTGGCTGATGACGCCCTTCAGCACCGACCCGAGCTGCAGGCGCACCTGCTTCTGCTGGTAGGGCGGGAACGCCGAGATGATGCGGTTGATCGTCTCCGTCGCGTCGAGGGTGTGGAGCGTCGACATGACCAGGTGGCCGGTCTCGGCGGCGGTGAGCGCCGTCTCGATGGTCTCCAGATCTCGCATCTCGCCGACCAGGATGACGTCGGGGTCCTGGCGCAGGGCGCTCTTCAGCGCCTGGCCGAAGCTCATGGTGTCGACCCCCACCTCGCGCTGGTTCACGATCGAGCGCTTGTCGCGGATGAGGAACTCGATGGGGTCCTCGATCGTCATGATGTGGCAGGTCTCGGTCGCGTTGATGTGATCGATCATCGCGGCCAGGGTGGTCGACTTGCCGGAGCCGGTGGTGCCGGTGACGAGGATGAGCCCGCGCTGCTCGCCCGCGAGCTTCTCCAGCACCTTCGGCAGCATGAGCTGCTCGATCGACTGGATCCGGAAGGGGATCACGCGGAGGACGCAGCCCATGGTCCCGCGTTGCTGGAAGATGTTCACGCGGAAGCGGCCCAGGCCCGGGACGCCGTAGGCGAGGTCCACCTCGTTGGTCTGCTTGAACTTCTCCTTCTGGAAGTCGTTCATGATCCCGAACGCCATCCGCCCGATCTCCTCGGGGGGCAGACGGCGCGCGTCCTTGAGCGGAACGAGCGCTCCGTCCACCCGGAACATCGGCGGGAGCCCCGCCTTGAGGTGGATGTCGCTCGCTCCGGCGCGCAGCGCGACCTGCAGGATCTCGTTCAGTTCCATGCCGGACCGCAGCGTAACGCATCGGATCCCGGGCAGCCAAATGCCCGGACAGCGGGACGAGGGGAATGTGGGTGCGCGTGCGCACGTTCGCGCGCCGGAGACGGCACGGCCGGTCGCACCTGACGGTGCGCCGGCCGTGAATGCGTGAAGCGGCGGATGTCTAGCGCTTCGAGAACTGGAACCGCTTGCGGGCGCCGGGGCGGCCGTACTTCTTGCGCTCGACGGCGCGGGCGTCCCGGGTCAGGAACCCGGCCTTCTTCAGCACCGGGCGGAACTCGGCGTTGAGGTCGACCAGCGCCCGGCTGATGCCGTGCCGGATGGCGCCGGCCTGGCCGGAGAGCCCGCCGCCCTTCGCGTTCACGAAGACGTCGAGCTTGCCCATCTGGTCGACGAGCTTGAGGGGCTCGACCAGGATCATCTTCGAGGTCTCGCGGCCGAAGTACTCGTCCATGGTGCGGCCGTTGATGGTGATGTTGCCGGTGCCGGGCGCGATCCGCACGCGCGCCACCGACTCCTTGCGGCGGCCGACGTTGATGTTCGCCTGAGTGGCCATCGTCGAGTTCCTTACTGCGCGAGGGGCGGCAGCGCCTCGGGCTTCTGCGCCACGTGCGGGTGCTTGTCGCCCGCGTAGACCTTGAGCTTCGTCAGCATCTGCCGCCCGAGCGCGTTGCGCGGCAGCATCCGGCGGACCGCGTTGAGGACGATGTCCTCCGGGTGCTTGGCGCGGAGCTTGTTCATCGGCGTCTGCTTGGCGCCGCCGGGGTGCATGGTGTGGTGGAAGAAGACCTTGTCCGTCTCCTTCTTGCCGGTGAACTTGACCTTCCCGGCGTTCACCACCACGACGAAGTCGCCGGTGTCCATGGAGGGCGTGTAGATCGGCTTGTGCTTGCCCTTGAGGACGGACGCGATGCGGCTCGCGATCCGGCCGACGGTCTGCTCGTTCGCGTCGACGAGCCACCACTTCCGGTCCTTGAGGGCCTCGGCCTTGGTCGCGCTGTGGGTGCGGTTGGTCATGGAAAACTCTGAAGTTTCCGGAAATTTGGAAAGGCGCCTTTTAGAGGAGGGGGCGGCGCTTGTCAAGCGCCAACCTCGCCGCCCGCGGGGTCCCGCTGGCGATGGCTCCAGGGCGGCGGACTTTACCCGGTCCCAACCGGGAACGCCAGAGGCCACTCCGGTCAGCGAGCGCCGCCGCCCAGCTTCGCCCGCAGCGCGGCGAGCACGCCCTCGGTGTGCGACGCGACCTCGCCGGGCGAGGCCGCCAGGGCGCCGGGATCGACCTTCTCGTGCGCGTCCGCCGGCAGGTCGTCGAGGAACCGGCTCGGCGTCCGCGGCTGGACCTTGCCGCGTCTGGTCCGCGCCGCGGCGCGGGTGAGGTAGAGCCGCTCGCGGGCGCGGGTGATGCCGACGTAGGCGAGCCGGCGCTCCTCGTCGAGGTCGCGCGCCTCGCCCTGGATCCCGGCGCAGGGGAGGAGGTCCTCCTCCGCGCCGACGAGGAAGACCACCGGGAACTCGAGGCCCTTGGCGGCGTGCAGCGTCATGAGCGCGATCCCCTCCCCGGCGGCGGGGTCCTCCTCGTCGCGCGAGTCGAGCGCGAGCCGCTGCAGCCAGGTCGCCAGCGAGGGCCGGGCGGTGCGCTGCTCGTACGCCTCGAGCGAGCGGAGGAGCCCGTCGATGGCGTCCACCTTGCGGCCGCCGGCCTCGACCGACTGCACCGAGCCGCGGGCGTGGGCGTAGAGGTCCACCTCGGCGACCAGGGCCTTCGCCGGCTCCGCCACCTTCCCACCGGCGAACCGCTCCCGGTGCTTCTCGACGAGCGAGACGAAGGCCGCCATCCGCTCGGCCGCGCCGCGCGGCAGCTCCGGGACCTCGGCGGCCCGCCCCAGCGCGTCGAAGAGCGGCACCCCGCGCGCGACCGCCCAGTCGTGGACGCGCGCCAGCGAGGCGTCGCCGATCCCGCGCGCCGGCACGTTGACGATCCGCGCGAGCGACACCTCGTCGTGCGGCGCCACGCACACCTTGAGGTAGGCGAGCAGGTCGCGCACCTCGGCGCGGTCGAAGAACGCCGGCCCGCCGTGGACGGTGTGCGGCATCCGGGCCTCGCGCAGCGCCTCCTCGACGGGCCGCGACTGCGCGTTGAGCCGGTAGAGGACCGCGAAGTGGCCCCAGGGCCGCCCCTCGCCGCGCAGCCGCGCGATCTCCTCCGCCACGAAGCGGGCCTCGTCCTCGTCGGTGGGGAGCGCGACGACCCGCACCGGCTCGCCGGCCCCCGCCGCCGTCCAGAGCTTCTTGGGCCTTCGGGCCGGGTTCTTGCCGATGACGCCGTTGGCGCAGGCGAGGATCCGTCCGGTGGAGCGGTAGTTCTGCTCCAGGCGGACCTCCTTCGCGCCCGGGAAGTGGCGCTCGAACCGGAGGATGTTCTTCACCTCGGCGCCGCGCCAGCCGTAGATGGCCTGATCGTCGTCGCCCACGGCGCAGACGTTCCTCCGCTCGCCGGAGAGGTGCTTCAGGAGGTCGAGCTGCGCGACGTTGGTGTCCTGGTACTCGTCGACGAGGAGGTACCGGAAGCGCTCCTGGTACCGCCCGCGGACCGCGCCGTCCTTCTTCAGCAGCTCCACCGGACGCCCGATGAGGTCGTCGAAGTCGACCGAGCGCTGCGCCCGCAGCGCCTGCTCGTAGCGGGGGAAGACCTCGGCGGCGACGAGGTCGTAGTCGTCGCCCTGGCCCTCGGGCCGCGGGACGATCCGCTTCCTTCCGGCGCTCTTCGCGCCCGAGATCATGAAGAGCACGCGGCGGGGGTCGAAGGCGCGGTCGTCCACCTTCACCTCGCGCATGCAGCGCTTCACCAGCGCCGCCTGGTCGCCCGCGTCGCAGATCCCGAAGCGCCGGGGGAGCCCCGCCGCACCGTGCTCCTGCTGGAGCAGCCACAGGCCGAAGGAATGGAACGTCGAGACGAAGACGTCCACGCCCGCGGCGCCGGCGAGCGCCGACACGCGCTCGCGCATCTCGGCGGCCGCCTTGTTGGTGAAGGTGACGGCGAGGATCGCCTCGGGATCGACCCCCTGCAGCATCAGCCAGGCGACGCGGTGGGCGATGACGCGGGTCTTGCCCGAGCCCGCTCCCGCCAGCACCAGCAGCGGCCCCTCGGTGGTGGTCACCGCCTCGCGCTGCGGCGGGTTGAGCGTCGAGAGGTCGAGCACGGGCCGCGCGTCGTACCATGGCCCGCGCGCCGGCGGGAGGCTTGACTTGTGGAGGTCGTGGAGAGTCCCCCCAGGGGGTCCCGTTGCGCCGCGGGCCGCCGGTCCGGCACACTCTCGCGCAGTGGACGCGCTCGTTCAGATCCGGCCGCGGGCCACCGGCGGCCACCGTCCCGAGGTCGACCCGGCATGCGCGGGATGCCCGCAGCTCGGGCTCCTCCGCGCGCTCCGCCGGGCGGGCCTCGACGCCGCCGGTGCGCTCGGCTGCGAGCCTCCCACGGGCGGGGCGATCGCCTCGGGAGCTGTCCTCCTCGCCGGCGCCCGCGAGGTCCTGGCCGGCGCACCCGCCCTGCTCGCGCGGGCGAGGACGTCGGGCGCCGCCCTGGTCGTCGCGGATCGCACCGCCGCCCCGCGTTCCGCCGCGCGCCTCGAGGCCCTCCTCGCCTCCGCCGGGGCCCTCGTCCACCGCGTCGATCCCGCGGACCTCGCGGCCGTGGAGGGCGCCGTCGAGCGCGCGGTCGATCCGCGCACCGTGCTGCTCGCCCTGGCGCCCTGCCACCTCCGGGCGCGCCGCGCGGCCGCGTTCGCGATCGCCCCGTCGCGCTGCAACCGCTGCGGCGCATGCCTGTCGCTCGGCTGCCCGGCCATCGCCGACCCAGGCGGCGAGGCGCTGGCGATCGACCCCGGGAGCTGCTCCGGCTGTGGCCTGTGCGCGCCGCTGTGCCGGTCACGCGCCATCGCGCTCCCGCCGGCGACGACGGCTTCATCCCGCTCGTCCCGAGCGTAGCCGCGCCACGGGCGCGGCGAAGTCGAGGGACGCCCTCAGCCGCCCAGCGCGGTGATCGCCGTGGTGAGGTCCTCCGGCACGGGCGCGTGGACCTCGACGCGCGCTCCGTCCGCGGGGCGCGGGAAGGCGAGCCGCTCGGCGTGCAGCGCTTGCCTGGCGATGGCGTCCGAGGGGACGCCGTAGGTCGCGTCGCCCAGCACCGGGAGCCCCACCTCCGCGAGTTGCACCCGGATCTGGTGCGTGCGGCCCGTCTCCAGCACCACGCGGAGGAGCGCGGCGCCCGCCAGCCGGCGCTCGACGCGCCACCTGAGCCGCGCGCGGCGCGCCGAGCGGACCCGCGTGGTGAACCGGCGCGGGTCGGCGGGGTCGCGCCCGTAGGGCGTGTCGAGCCGGCCCTCGCCGTCCGGCGCACCTGCGACGAGCGCGAGGTACTCCTTCTCGACGCGCCCCTCCTCGAAGGCCCGGCGAAGCGCCACGAGCGCGCGGTCGTGGCGCGCGAGGAGCAGGGCCCCGCTCGTGTCCCGGTCGAGCCGGTGCGGGAGACCGGGGAGCGCGCGGCCACCCACGTCGAAGAGCCCGAGCCGGCTCGCGGCGCCGACCGCGGACGGCGCACCGGGCCGCGCGGGCTCGACGGGCAGCCCGGCAGGCTTGTCGACGACGAGGCAGTCCGCGTCGTCGTGGAGCGCCGCCAGCGCAGGCCCGGCGGGCTCCTCCGCGCGCGGTGCCGGACGATCGACCTCGACCGCCTCGCCGCCGAAGAGCTTGCGGTGCACCGAGCACGCGCGGCCGCGGATGCGCACCTGCCCCGCCCCGATGAGCGCGCGCGACCGCTCGATCGGGACCGCGAGCGCCCGGGCCACGAAGCGGTCGAGTCGCTCGCCGGCGGCCTCGCGCGGCACGTCGAGGGTCTCGCGCACGCCTCGACCTTAGCAGCCCTCGCGCCGGC
>DATIWK010000027.1:0-8053 GCA_035519395.1 Anaeromyxobacteraceae bacterium
GGCGGCGAGCAGCCAGTTCACCTCCTGGCGCAGCTCGGCGAAGTTCATGTCCTCGGCGACGTTGATGGCGACGTCGAACACCTCGCGGGCCCGGGTGTGGATGGAGATCCGGTAGACGCTCTTGCCGTGCTGGCGCCCGAGGAGGCTCACCCCCGCGCCGCCCGGCGGGATGTCGGCGAGGGAGAGCAGCACGCCGCGCCCGAGCAGGAAGACCGAGGCGCGCACGATGGTGGTGTCGGCCATGGCCTGGAGCAGGTGGCTCCGCGCCGCCTCGGGGATGCTCTCCTCGAAGGCCAGCACGTCCTTCCAGCCGTACTCGGCCTCGGTCTGCGGGTCGATGGCGAGCCGCAGGTTGGGCCCGATCCAGTTGGAGAACCCCCGCCGCAGCCGGTCCAGCTCCTCGCCCGCGCGGGCGGCGATCTCGGCGTCGTCGTGGAGCGTGAGCCGCGCCAGCGGGACGCGCACGCGCGCGAAGTAGACCGGGTGGGCGATGGCGCAGGCGGTGAGGAGGCGCATGGCGCCCACCAGCAGCCGCCGGTCCGACGGATCGCCCGGCGCGGCGTTGGCGCGGTCGGAGGCGAGGTGCCCGAGCAGCACCAGCACCTGCGCGTCGGTGAGGCCGCGCTCCCCCAGGTCGGCGAGGTCCTCGTCGCGCAGCGCCAGCGGCCCCATGCGGTCGAGGAAGAGGCGCAGCGTGGCCAGGGTCTCGGAGGGCTCCTCGTTGGGCAGCAAGACGCGGAAGGCGCGGCGGCGCACGTCCTCGTCGGGCGCCTCGGCGGCGCGGCGGAGCAGGGCGCGGCAGAGGGCGGCGTGCTCGCTCTGCGCGGCGGCCAGCCCGATGTGGAGGTGGCTGATGGCGCGGCGCGCCTCGGGGCGCTCGGCGCGCAGCAGCTCCCCGGCCACGTGGATGGAGTGGAAGGTGACCTCCCCCTTGTCCACCAGGTCGAGCATCGACCTGAGACGTCCGCCGGGCGGCGGGGGCCAGAGCCGGGCGTCGAGCCGGAGGTCGCCGCCGCCCTTGCGCCGGCGCGCCACCAGCGAGGCGAAGGCCTCCTCGCCCAGGAAGCGCCGCAGCGCCTCGTTCCCGAGCCACAGCGCCGGGCGCGCCAGCAGCGCGCCCAGGTCGATCACGGTCCCCTCGGTCGCGTAGGCGAGGTCGCCGACGCGCATCGCGCCGGGCGTGGCCGGATCCGGCCCGACCGCCAGCGACCGGTCGGCGGCGTGGAGGAGGCCGGCCTCGAGGCGCACCTCGTGCTGGAGGACGCCGATCTCCCGGAGCACCCAGTTCGGGATGCGCAGGAACATGCCGTCGAGCGGCAGCGCCAGGTGCTTCTGCTCGTACATCTTCTCGATCAGGTCCTTCCAGCTCTTCTCCACCACCTCGCGCTTGAAGGTGAGCTTGTGGGTCAGCTCCCCGTGCTCCGCGTCGAGCGCGCGCGGCAGGATCTGGAACGCGACCACCCGCTCGAAGGGGGCCAGGAACCGGTTCGCGCTCGCCACCAGGGACGAGATCAGCTCCCGCAGCTCGCCGGGCGACTTGCCCTTCACCCCCGGCGCGTCCTGGTGCGGCCAGACCAGCAGGGTGTTGTACTCCCGGTGATCCCCGACCAGGAACGCCTGCGACACCGCGTCGAAGTCCCGGAACAGGTTCTCCACGCGCTGCGGGGCGATGGTCTGGCCCTGGCGGTTCTTGTAGATCTCCTTCTTGCGGCCGGTGATGTGGAAGTGGCCGCCCGGGTCGATGGCCACGAGGTCGCCGGTGGCGAACCAGCCGTCGCGGTGCGCGCCCTCCTCCCCGGCGCCGGGGCGGTAGTAGCCGGGCGAGACGTAGGGGCCGCGGATGAGCAGCTCGCCGTCCTCGGCGCGCCGGCACTCGATCCCGGGGAGCGGCAGCCCGATGGAGCCGTCGACGTACGCCTCCGGGGGCGTCATGGTGATGCCGCCGGTCGCCTCGGTCATGCCGTAGCCGGAGCACAGCTCCACCCCGGCGCGGTGGAAGGCCTTGAACACGTCGGGGTCGAGGTAGCCGGCCGCGGAGAGGCCGTAGCGGAGGCGCCCCCCCACGATGGCGCGGAGGTGGGCGGCGGTGTCGTCCGGATCGTCGCTGGCCGCCTCCCAGACCGCCGCGTCGTGGATCTCCAGCCACTTCTTGGGGACCGAGATGAAGACGGTCGGCTTCACCGCGCGGAAATCCTCCAGCAGCGCGGCCTGGGCCGTGGAGCGCGCGAAGACGTAGGTGGCCCCCCAGAACAGCGAGCCGGTCAGCTCCAGCCAGCGCCCGAAGGTGTGGTAGAGCGGCAGGTAGCAGAGGAAGACGTCGCCCTCGCCGATCTCGGGCAGCGCGAACCCGCGGCTGAAGCGCTTCGAGACGATGTTCTCGTGGGTGAAGACGATGCCCTTGGGGCGTCCGGTGGTGCCCGAGGTGTACATCACCGTCGCGACGTCGCCGGCCTTCACCCGCGCCGCCCGGGCCGCGCGCGCCGCGTCGTCGAAGTCGGCGCCCTGCCCGACCATCTGATCGAGGGAGAGGAGGCCGTTCCGGTCGGCGGCTGTCCGCGAGAAGACCACCACGTCCTTGAGCTCGGGGAGGGACGGGAGCGAGGGGAGCACCTTCGCCACCTGCTCCTCGTCCGAGGCGAGCAGCACGCGCGCGCCGGAGTGCCGGAGCATGTAGACCACCTGCTCCGCGGTGGCGTTGGCCGGGAGGGGGAAGTCCACGATGCCGTTGGAGAGGCAGGCGAGGTCGCAGAGCGCCGCCTCGAGGCCGTTCTCCGAGAGGATGGCGACCTTCGCCTCGGGGTCGTCCTCGACGAGCGCGAGCAGCCCGCGGGCGACGGCCCGCGTGCGGCGCGCCAGCTCCGCCACGGTCAGCTCCGCGGCGTCGGAGCCGAGCACCCGCAGCGCCACCGTCCGCGGGTCGGTCTCCTCGCGCGACCGGAGCAGGTCGCCGAAGCCGTAGTCGGCGCGCCGCACGACCGTGAGGACCAGCCGCAGCCAGGGGTCGACGCGGTCGGGGACGAGCGACGACGTGAAGAGGCGGCGCCGCACGCCGTCGAGGAGCGCGATCAGGGCGCGGCGGGCGGGCGCCTGCAGCGGGCCGGAGAGGTGGCCCAGCAGGATCTCGACGAGGGGGCCGACCTCCTCCAGCTCGCCGGGCGCCACCGAGCCGAGCGCGTCGCGGGTGGAGTCGAGGAGGTCTGCGGCCACGGGCGCGGCGGCGTCCGTCCAGTCCGCCGCGAGCCTGGGGTAGGGGGATTCCCGCTTGACCTGAAACATCGCCGCTCCTCGCCCCGCCCGCGATGCGCAGGGTGGAGCAGAGAAAACCATATGGAGCGGGTGGAGTCATCCCCGCGGCGGAGCGAAAATCGGAGCAGCGGGCCCCCGGCCGAGGGCCCGGCCTGCGCCCCGGGCAGCGCTCGGCCGGCGTCCCTCGGGGCCGTCCGAGGCCGGCGGTCCGGCGGCCGGCGGCTTCGCGGCGGTGCGCCTTCAGGCCGCCCGCTCCGGCGCCGTGCGCGGGACGGACGCCGGCGGCGCGAGCCGCTTGGCAGCGCGGCCCATGCCGCGCTCCAGCTCCTGCACGCGCGTCCGGCCCGCGGCGGCGAGGGCGGTGATCGCCTCGCCCGGGAGCGCGTCGAGGCGCTCCAGCGTCCGCGTCCGCAGGGTCTGCAGCCGGAAGAGTCCGTCCTTCCGGAACGCGACCACGCGGCGCCGCAGGCCGCCCACCGTCCAGTCCAGCTCGGAGACGGAGGCGAGGGCCCGATCGAGGTGGCGCAGCGTCGCGCTCCCGGACTCGAGCGCCGAGCGCAGGCCGTCGCGCGCCCGCTGGCCGACGAGATCGACCTCGGCGCGAAGGGTCCCCACGGGGTTTCGCAGCACGTCCTTCATCGCGAACGCCCTGCCAGACCTGGCCACGTGCGTCATGGTGCGTCCTCCCTCTTGCGCCGCCCACGCGAGGCGGCGCCGGGGCAACAGCGTCCCCGAGCGCGGGCTGGCGCTCAATCGGTCACGCGGGGCGGCCACGCTCCGGGGCGTCCGGCCGCGCGGATCCGCTGCACCCCATTGGGCTCGAGGGTGCGCTCGCCGGACTTGTATCGTCAGTCCGGGCTCCCCGTGGCGATCCCCGCCTCCGCCGGCTCGGCGCTCGACGCGCCCGCGTCGAAGGCGCTCCTCGACGTCCTCTTCGAGAGGGCCGGACTGGCGCTGTGCCTGCTGGGACCCGACCTTCGCCTGCGGCGGGCGAGCCCGGAGTGGCTCCGCGCCACGCGCCTCGACGCGCGCCTGGCCGTCGGCGCCGAGCTGGCGGAGCTCTTCCCGCAGCACGCCGAGCTGGCCCGCGGCCTGGCGGGGCGCGCCCGCGCCGGCGAGGTGGTGGTGATCCCGCGGCGGATGGACGCATTCCGCCCCGGCGATGCGCCGGTCTGGTGGGAGGGTCGCGTCTGCGCCGTGCCTCTCCCCGACGGCGTGGGTACCCTCCTCGTCGCGATCGACGTGACGCACGAGCTCGCCGCGCGCGAGGAGGCCGACGGGCGCGCGGCACTGCTGGAGGCGGTGGCGGATCGCCTCTCCCGCCTCCAGCGCATCACGGGCTCCCTCGCCGCGTCCACGACGCCAGACGCCGTCGTCGCCGCCCTGCGCGAGGCGGGTGTCGCCGCGTGTGGCGCGAGCGCCTGCGCCCTGGCCTGGCCCGAGGACCCGGCGACGCTCCGCGCCGAGGCCGTCGCCGGCCCGGCCGGCGGAGCAGGCGTGATCCACGTTCCGGTCGCGTCCGAGCGGCCGCTCGCGCGCGTCTTCCGGACGCGCGAGCCGGTCGAGTGGGGCGATGCCGGGGAGGCGCGGGCGCGGCTCCCGCAGGGGCTCGACGTCCTCGACCTCGCCGGCCTGCAGGCGGGCGAGGTCGTGCCGCTCCTCGCGGGCGATCGCGCCGTGGGGGTGCTGGCCCTCGGCTACGACCGGCCGCCGGGCGAGGCGGCGCGGGCGCTCCGGCGCGACCTGGCCGCGCAGGTGGCCCAGGCCCTGGAGCGCGCCCGCCTCCACGAGGAGGCGCGAGCGCTCGCCGAGGGCGTGGCGCGGCTGCAGAGCGCCACCGCCGCGTTCTCCGGGGCCGTCTCCCAGCGCGACGTCGCGCGGGTGGTGTTCGACCAGGGCCTGGCGCTGGTGGGCGCCGACGCCGCCCAGCTCTTCGGGGTGAGCGAGGACGGGACGGAGCTGGAGCTGCTCTTCAGCCACGGGACTCCCGACCCCGAGGCGCAGCGCTTCCGCCGGGTCCCGCTGGAGCTCGCGACGCCCGCCGCCGACGCGGTGAAGACGGGGCGGCCGGTCTGGCTGGAGAGTCCGGCCGCCATCGACGAAGCCTACCCGGGCCTCGCCGGCATGCGCCGCGCCTGCGGCGATCAGGTCTGGGTGTCGCTGCCCCTCGAGGCCCGCGGCCGCAGGGCCCTGGGCGCGCTGGGCCTGGCCTTCCACCGCCCGCGCGCCCTCGAGGGGCGCGAGCGCGCCTTCATCGTGGCGCTCGCGGAGCAGTGCGCGCAGGCGCTGGAACGCGCCCGGCTCCACGCCGAGAGCGAGCGCGCCCGGGCCCACGCCGAGGCGCTCGCCGCGGTCGGCGCCGCCCTGTCGCGCGGCCTGGACCTGGACGCGGTCCTGCGGGCGGCGCTGGCGCGCGCGGTCCCGCTGCTGGGCGGCGCCGACGGGGCGGTGTTCCTGGCCGAGCCCGGCGGCGCGGCGGTGCGAGGCGCCGCGGAGGCGCGCCCGCGCGGCCGGGTGGGGCGGCTGATGGCGCTGGCGGCGGCGCCCGGCGTCACCGCGGCGATCGAGGTGGGCGATCCGCGCCTCCTCGCGGTCGAGGACAGCCGCGACGACGAGCGGGCCTGGATGGATCACCTGGGCATCGAGGCGGCCCTCGTCGTCCCCATGGTCACGGGCGGCCGGCTGGTCGGTGTCCTCTTCGTCGACTACCCCCAGCGACGCGATCGGCTCCAGCCGGGCGACGTCGAGTTCGCCCGCTCGGTGGCCGCCGCGGTCGCGGCCGGCGTCACCCGGTTGCGGGCCGGCGACGCCGAGCGGCGCAGCGCGGACCGGCTGGCCAGGCTGCAGCGCGTCACCGGCGCGTTCTCGGCGGCGCTCACGCCGGCCGACGTCGCCCGCGTGCTGTTCGACGAGGGGCTCCCCGCGGTCGGCGCCGGCGGCGCGGCGGTGCTCGTTCCGTCCGCGGCAGGGACGCTCGCGGTCGCGCACGCCGCGCGACCGGCCGAGGCGGGTCACGCGGCGGTCGCGGCGGGCGGCGGGCTCCCCGCGGCGATCGCCTTCCGGACGCTCCGGCCGGTGTGGGCCGCGGCGCCGGCGGAGATCGACGCCCTCGGCCCGCAGGCCGCGGATGCGCGCCGCGCTTCCGGCGAGGAGGCCTGCGCGGCGATCCCGATGGTCGTGGACGGCCGCCCCACCGGCGTGGTGTCGATGACCTGGAGGCGCCCCCGCGCCCTCGACGGAGAGGAGCAGCGCTTCGTCGCTGCGCTGGTGGACCAGTGCGCCCAGGCGCTGGAGCGGGCGCGGCTCCTGGAGGCCGAGCGGCGCGCGCGCACCCGGCTCTCCCTCATGACGGAGCTGGTCGCGGCGCTCGCGGCGGCCTCCACCGCCGAGGAGGTGGTGGACGTCGTCTCCTCCGCCGCGCTCGACGCCTTCGGCGCCGTCGCCGCGACGCTCGCGCTCGCGCGCGACGGCGGCGGCCTCGCCTGCCCTGCGGCCGGCCGCTTCCCCGGCGGCGCGGCCGCGGTGGGCACCGAGGCGGCCTCGCCGGTGACCGACGCGCACCGGCGGCGCGAGCCCGTCTTCCTCGAGTCGATGGAGGCTGCGGAGGCGCGTTACCCGGAGCTGGCGCCCGCGCGGCGCGGCGCGCCGGGGGCGCTGGCGGCGCTGCCGCTCCTCGTCGAGGGCGGGTGCCTGGGCGTCCTCGCCGTCGCCTTCGGAGCGCCCCGCGGCTTCGACATCGAGGAGCGTGCCACGCTGCTCTCGCTGGCTCGCACCTGCGCGCAGGCGCTGGAGCGCGCGCGCCTGCACGACGCCGAGCGCGCCGCCCGCGCCGAGGCGGAGCGGGTCGGCGGCCTTCAGGAGCGGCTGCTCGCCATCGTGGGCCACGACCTCCGGACGCCGCTCTCGTCCATCACCATCGGCGCGAAGGTGATGTTCGATCGCGGCGGGCTCGACGAACGCCAGGCGGCGACGCTGGCCAGGCTGTCGCGGAGCGCGCAGCGCATGGCGGGGATCATCCGGGACCTCCTCGACTTCAGCCGGGCGCGCCAGGGGCTCGGCCTGGTGATGCGCCCGGTGGCCGCCAACCTGGGGGAGGTCGTCCGGCGCGTGCTGGTCGAGTTCCGGGAGATTCACCCCGACCGCGAGGTCGCCCTCGAGGCGAGCGGCCCGCTGGACGGGGTCTTCGATCCCGAGCGCCTCGGCCAGGTCGCCTCGAACCTGGTCGGCAACGCCCTCCGCCACGCCGGCCCGAGCGCGCGCGTCCGCGTCTCGGTGCGGGGCGACGGCGCCCGCGCCGAGCTCGAGGTGTGGAACGACGGTGCGCCCATCGGGCCGTCGGTCCTGCCCACCCTCTTCGAGCCGTTCCGCCGGGGAGCCGACCGCGATCCGGGCGAGGACGGGATCGGTCTGGGCCTCTTCATCGTGCGGGAGATCGTGCGCGCCCACGGAGGCGAGGTCACGGTCGCGTCGGGCGCGGAGGGGACCCGGTTCACCGTCGCGCTGCCACGGCGGGCGCCGGGTTCCGGCTGAGCGCGCCGCCGGCGGCCGGCCCTCCGCACCCCGCGAGGGGGTTGCGGCGCCTTCTGCCGGGACGGATGAACCAGGCACCCCCCGGGAGTGCCCTCGGGCGCAGGAGACGCCATGGTGGAGAGCCACGTCTGGAGCGAGCGCCTCGACCTCGGCCACGAGGCGATGGACCACGAGCACCACCTGCAGATCGCGCTGGTGTGCGCGATCGCGGACGCCATCGAGCAGGGGCGGCCCTGGATGGCTCGCCGGCTCGCCGACCAGCTCGCCACCTACAGCG
>DATIWK010000028.1:0-15775 GCA_035519395.1 Anaeromyxobacteraceae bacterium
GTCCGCGCTCCCGCGGCCGCGCACGTCCTGGGAAGAGCGGAGGGCCAGGCGGATGAGCCTGGCCCCCCTCCAGCCCAGAGGTCGTGGAGAGTCCGAGGGCAAGCCCCCTCCAGCCCAGAGGTCGTGGAGAGTCCGAGGGCAAGCCGGAGCGACCGGGGGGCTGCGCCCCCCGGAAAGATCACTTCGCCTCGGCGGTCTCGGTGCGGCGGGACTCCCAGCGGTCCACCTGGCCGTCGCCGTCCTCGTCGTAGCCGATGCGGTCGATCTCGCCGTTCACCCAGTACTCCCAGTAATCGACCTTGCCGTCGCCGTTTGTGTCGCGCTCCTTGCGCGCGAGCTTGCCCTTCTCGTAGAAGTTCCAGCTCCGCGCCTTGCCGTCGAAGCCGAACCCGTACTCCTTGCGCACCAGCTGGTCCTTCTCGAAGTAGAGGACGACGTCGGGCTTGCCGTCGAAGTCCATGTCGTACACCAGCTTGGCGAGCGAGCCGTCGGGGCCGTAGTACTCCCAGCTGTCGATCTTGCCGTCGCCGTTCAGGTCCTTCTCCTTGCGGACGACGATCTCCTTCCCGTCGGGCCCCTTGCGCGTGTACTTCCAGACGTCGGGCTTGCCGTCGTGGGTGAGGTCGTACTCCGTCAGGATCTCGTCGGGTGCGTGGGTCGTCTCGATCATCGGCGTCGCCGCGACCGGCGCCGGCGGGACGGGCGGCGGCGGCTTCGCCTTCCCGGCGCAGGCCAGGGCGGCGCAACCGGCGAGGGCGATGAGGAGTCGGCGCATTCGGGACCTCGGATCGTGCTGGGGGGGCGTTCCGCCCCCAGGCCCCTGGTCGCTCCGGACGAGGCTCATCCGCCTCGCCCGTCGCTCCGCCAAGAGGAGCACCGGATGGTACCGCGGCGCGGACGACGGGCTCAAGGAATCCGTGACCCTATTTGACACCATACCGGTGGTCACGTAGCTTCAAACGAGAAGCCGCCCCATGGCCCGGAAGAAGATATCGACCACGGTCTACATCACGCCCGAGCAGAACGAGCGGCTCAAGCTCCTGCACGATCGGACGAAGGTGCCGGTGGCGGAGTACATCCGGCAGGGGATCGACCTCGTCCTCGACAAGTACCGCGGCGCCCTGCCGGGCCAGCTGACGCTCGATGACGTCGGGCGCGAGAAGTAGATCCAGGGGCCTATGGCGGACCAGCGGGCGGTGATCCTCGGTTCGGCCGGGTTCCTCGGGAGCCATCTCGTCGATCGGTTCCTCGCCGAGGGCTGGCGGGTCGTCGGCGTCGACAACCTCGTCACCGGCACCATGCGGAACCTGGAGCACCTGTCGGGCGACCCGCGCTTCGAGTTCTTCGAGCGGGACGTGTGCGAGCCGCTCGGCTGGGTGCAGGGCCCGGTGCACGCCGTCCTCGACTTCGCCTCGCCGGCGTCGCCCATCGACTACCTGCAGCATCCCTTCGAGACCCTCCACGTCGGGTCGCGAGGCGTCGAGAACGCGCTCGAGCTGGCCCTCCGCTCCGGCGCGCGCTTCGTCCTGTCCTCCACCTCCGAGGTGTACGGCGATCCGCTGGAGCACCCGCAGAAGGAGGGCTACTGGGGGAACGTGAACCCGGTCGGCCCGCGGGCGGTCTACGACGAGTCGAAGCGGTTCGCGGAGGCCATCACCATGGCCTACCGGCGGTACCGCAAGCTGGACACGCGCATCGCGCGCATCTTCAACACCTACGGGCCGCGCATGCGGCTCGACGACGGGCGCGTGGTGCCCGCCTTCGTGGCCCAGGCGCTCCGGGGCGAGCCCCTCACCGTGTTCGGCGACGGGAAGCAGACGCGGAGCTTCTGCTACTGCGACGACAACGTGGAGGCGATCTGGCGGCTGCTCCACTGCGGATACGCGGATCCGGTCAACGTCGGGAACCCGGAGGAGATGACGGTGCTGGAGTTCGCCGAGGCGGTGCAGCGGCTGGTGGGGTCGCGCTGCCCGCTCGTCCACCGGCCGCTCCCCGAGGACGATCCGCGCGTGCGGAGGCCCGACATCACCCGGGCGCGCGAGGTGCTGGGCTGGGAGCCGCGCGTCGGATTCGACGAGGGGATGCGGCGAACCATCGCGTGGTTCCGCGACCGCGTCGGCGCGCGGGTCGAGACCTAGGAGGCGGTGTGCCGAAGATCCTCGTCACCGGCGGCGCCGGGTTCATCGGCTCGACCGTCGCCGACCTCTTCGCGGGCGCGGGCTGGGACGTGGCCGTCCTGGACGACCTCTCCAGCGGCAAGCGCGAGAACGTGCCCGCCGGGGCGAGGTTCTACCCGTGCGACGTGCGGAGCGAGGCAGCGGCCGAGGCCGTGCGGAAGGAGCGCCCGCAGGTCCTCTGTCACCACGCCGCCCAGATCGACGTGCGCCGCTCGATGGCCGACCCGCGCCACGATCTCGACGTGAACCTGGGCGGCCTCCTCAACGTCGTGCAGGCGGCCGCTGAGACCGGCGTCGAGCACGTCCTCTTCGCCTCGAGCGGCGGCGCGATGTACGGCGAGACGGATCGCATCCCCACGCCCGAGGACCAGCCGCCGCAGCCGGTCTCGCACTACGGCGCCGCCAAGGCCGCGAGCGAGCTGTACCTGGGCGTGTTCCGGGCGGCGCACGGCATCCCGTTCACGGCGCTCCGCTACGGGAACGTGTACGGGCCGCGGCAGGACCCGCACGGCGAGGCGGGCGTCGTGGCGATCTTCTGCGGGCGGCTCCTCGACGGAGAGCCCTGCACCGTCTACGGCGACGGGACCCAGACGCGCGACTACGTGTACGTGGGCGATGTCGCCCGGGCGAACCTGCTCGCGGCCGAGCGCCGGCACGACGGCGCCCTCAACGTCGGGACCGGGATCGAGACCGACGTGAACGCGCTGTACGCGCACCTGGCGCGCGCCGCGGGCGTCTCGGCGCCGCCGGAGCGGGGTCCCGCGCGTCCCGGCGAGCAGCGCCGGTCCTGCATCGATCCCGCGGCCGCGGCGAGGGCGCTCGGGTGGCGCCCCGAGGTGGCGATCGGCGACGGGCTGGCGCGCACCTTCGAGTGGTTCCGGTCGCGCCGGGGTGACGGCGATCACGGCGGGCCGCCGCCGCGGTGACCTGCGTCACGCGCGCCCCCGCTTTCGCACCTTTCCCTCCTGTCCTCGCGGGGTTTTCTCGTCGTAGCGTTTCCATCCGGACGGCGCCGCGGTGTCTCCATCTGCGGAGCGTCCGGAATGGCCCGGCCGCCGAGCGACGAGGGACCCCATGAAGAAGATCGCGATCACCATCATCGCCGCCGCCGTTCTCGCGGCCTGCGGCCAGCAGCAGAGCGCCGCCGAGAAGATCCGGGGCGCGCTCCCGGCGAAGGAGTCGGTGCAGATCACCCAGCCGGACCCTGGCTCGACGGCGCACGCGCCGCTGTCGGCGAAGCTGCCGACCCCGGACGGCAAGGCGAGCCTCGGCGTCGTCTCGTACCTGTTCGCCCTGGGCATCAACGGCGGCGTCTACTGGACGCTGTTCCAGCTCGAGGTGGTGACGCTCCTCCCGCCCACCAGCTGCAATGACGACTCCTGCACGTGGGGCCCCTGGCCCGGCGGCGACGGGCTCAACACCTGGAAGCTCTCGGTCGCCAAGCGTGACGACGGCGGCTACGACTACGCCCTTCAGGCGGCGCCCCTCCCGGCCGGCACCGCCTTCGTGGACGTGATCAGCGGTGTCGCGTACCCGGGCCAGGACCGCTGGCACGGCAACGGCTCCCTGGCGGTGGACTTCGACGCCGTCGCCGCGGGCATCAACCACCCGCAGGGCTGGACCCAGACCGACTTCGGCACGCTCGCCGTGAACTACGACAACCGCACCGTGAAGCACCTCGACGCCACCTTCCTGAACTCGCGCAACGCCGACCACCCCGGAACCGATCCCGCCAACCCGAATCGCAGCGACGCAGCCTACGCCTTCGACTCGTCGGCCGGCGCGGGCGATCTCCAGGTCGCGTTCCAGACGCTCCCGCCGTTCAGCAACGACTACATCGACGAGCAGGCCAGCCTGCACACCCGCTGGGTGAGCGGCGGCGCGGGGCGCGGCGACTTCCAGTACTCGAACCAGAGCGGCACGTTCCACGAGAGCCAGTGCTGGGCGGGCGCGCCGACCTACGCCATGACCTACGACGACCTCGTGGGCGGGGCCTTCGGCGCCGAGACGGACTGCGACGCGTCGCTGCAGACCGTGTCGTACGCGACGCTCACGCCGCCGGCCACCTAGGCGAAGGCGTGGCGCGGCTGACCCTCCTCGCGGGCGGACGGGCCGGGGCCATCCCCGGCCCGTCGCCCCGTTCCGAACCCCGGCCGGCGGGGCTCCTCGAGGACCTCTACCGCCGCCACGCGCCCGGGGTGCTGGCGCGCTGCCGCTATCTCCTGCGGGACGACGACGCGGCGCGCGACGCGACCCAGGACGTGTTCGTGAGGGCCCTGCGCGCCGGGCCGGAGCTCCAGGCGGCCGCCTCGCCCACGGCCTGGCTGCTGCAGGTGGCGACGCGCCACTGCCTCAACCGGCTCCGCGCCGCCCGCGCCGCGTGGCGGGGCGAGTTCGAACGGCTCGCGCGCGATCGGCGCGAGCGTGGCATCGAGCCCGACGCGCGCGAGCTGGTCCGGGCGCTCCTGGGCACCTCGCCCGGCGAGGCGCAGGAGATCGCGGTGCTCTACTTCGTGGACGACCTGACCCAGGCCGAGATCGCCGAGGCGACCGGCCGCAGCCTCCCCACGGTGCGCAAGCGGCTGCGGGAGTTCCTCGCGGCGGCGCGCGCCGCGCTGGCGGAGGCGTTTCCCGGGATCGCGCTGCCCGATCCGGAGGAGCTGCCATGACTTCGCTCGGTGGACCGGGCGTGGCGTGCTCGGCGATGCGGCTGCGGCGCCTCGACGCCGGCGAGCTGGCCGGCGACGAGCGCGCCCGCGTGGAGGAGCACCTCGCCGGCTGCGCCCGCTGCCAGCGGACCGCCGCGGACCTCGCCCGCGAGCGCGCCGAGGCCGCCCGTCTGCTCCCCTTCGAGGCCTTCGCCGCCGGCGTGGCCGAGCGGCTGGCGCGCACCGGGGCGCCGGCCCGGAGGCCGCGCTGGCGCCGCGCGGTGCCGCTCGCGCTCGCCGCCGGCCTGGCGGCCGCCGTGGCGGTGCCGCTCGTCTCGCGGATCGCCGAGGACCGCGGCGGCGACCGGGTGAAGGGCGGGGCGGGGCTGACCGTCTACGTGCGCGCCGGGGACCAGGTCCGCGCGCTCGCGCCCGGCGATCCCGTTCCCCCGGGGGCCGCGCTCCGCGTGGCGGTGGAGCCCGCCGGCCGGAGCCACGCCGCGGTCGCGCTCCTCGACGCGGACGGGCCGGCGATCCTCTACGCCGGGCCTGCCCGGCGCGGGATCCTGCCGGGCGCCTTCGAGTGGACCGGCGAGGGCGACGGGACGCTGGTGCTGGTGCTGTGGGACCGGCCGGTGGACGCGGCCGCGCTGGTGCGGCGGCTCGGGCAGGGCGGCGCCGGCGCGGCCTCGCCGGGCCGCGGTGCCGAGGTGGTGGTCGCGCCCCTGAAGCGGAGATCGCCGTGATCGGTGAAGTGGCCGCGCTCCTCGCGCTCGCCGTCGCGGCGCCCGCGCTCGACGGCCACCGCTTCGCGCTGGTGGCGGGCGAGCCGGACGGCGGCCCCGGGACCCACCGGCTCCACTACGCCGAGCGGGACGCGCGGCGCATGCACGCCATCCTCACCGGCGTCGGCGGCGTCCGCGCGGAGGACGCGCGGCTCCTCCTCTCCGCGAGCGCGGGCGAGTTCCGTCGCGCCCTGGCCGACCTCTCGGCGCGCGCCGCGGCGGCGCGGTCCGCCGGCGAGCGGACGGTGCTCCTCGTCTACTACTCGGGGCACGCCCGGGACGGCGCGCTCCGCCTCGGCACCGGCAGCATCCCGCTCGACGAGGTGCGCGGTGCGCTGGAGCAGGCGCCGGCCGACGTGCGCATCGGCCTCGTGGACTCCTGCCGGAGCGGCGCCATCACCCGCGCCAAGGGGGCCCGCCCCGCGCCCGCCTTCGACGTCTCCGGCACGCCCGAGGCGTCGCCCCGCGGCCTCGTCCTCATCGCCTCGTCCGCGGCGGACGAGGACTCGCAGGAGTCGGACGCCATCGGGGCGAGCTACTTCACGCACCACCTCGCCTCGGGCCTGCTCGGCGGCGCCGACGCCTCCGGGGACGGGAAGGTGACGCTGGCGGAGGCCTACGCCTACGCCTACGCGCGGACCGTCGGCTCGACGGCCTCCAGCGCCGCGGGCGTCCAGCACCCGGTCTTCCTCTACGACCTGGGGGGCGCCGGGGACGTGGTGCTCACGGACCTCGCGCCCGTGGCCGGCGCGATCGTGCTGCCGGCCGCGTCCGAGGGGCTCTACGTGGTGCTCGACCGCGGCGGGCGGGCGGTCGCGGAGGTGTCCAAGGCGCCGGGCGCCGAGCGGCGCGTGGCGCTCGCGCCGGGACGGTACGCGCTCAAGAAGCGGCTCCCCGGCGACGAGGGGCTGCTCGTCGCCGAGGTGCGGGTGGAGGAGGTGCCGGTGCAGGTGGAGGACGCGCGCATGGATCGCGTCCCGCTCGACCGCGATCCGCAGAAGGGGTTCTCCGGCGCGCGCTGGTCGCTCGTCGGCGGCGTGGGCGTGCAGCGGTTCTTCTCCAAGGCCGCGCGCGACGGCCTCTTCCCGCCGGCGACGCTGGGCGGGCTGGAGCTGGGCGTCCGGGACGACCTCGGGCACGGCCTGGCCTGGGGCGTGGACGTCGCGCTCGGTGGAGGGGAGGGGACCGTGACGCTGCCCGGCGTCGAGCCGCTCCCGGTCCGGTTCGCCGAGGTGGCGGGCGGCGCCTCGCTCTGGCACGACTTCCAGGCCGGCCCGGTGACCTTCTCGGCGGGGGTCCGGGTCGGCTTGGTGTGGATGACCCGGAGCTTCCCCGCCGGGCGGGAGCTGCCCAGCCAGTACTTCTTCACGATGACGCCGGGGCTCACCGGCGCGGCCGCCTGGAGGTTCACCCCGCGCCTCTCGGCGGTGGCGCGGCTGCGCCTCTCGTACCTCTTCTACAACGTCGACAAGGACCGGAGCCTCGGCTACGTGGAGGGGCTCCTCGGGGTGGAATATGCGCTCGGTGAATAGCGGATCGCGGTACGCCGGCGCGCGCCTGGCCGCCGCGGCGGCGGCAGCGCTGGCGCTCTCCGGTTGCGGGACCTTCTCCAACGAGGACCTGCGCTTCCTGGCCGCGCTCCCGACGAACGCCGAGCTGCGGGTCGCGGTCCCGGCCCAGGGGACGCCGGGCGGCCTCACCGCCTGCTCGACGCGGAGCGCGGACGTGTGGCTCTGGGCGAAGCCGACCTCCGACCACCTGAACGCCGGCGTGGACTGGGTGCTCGCGCTCGTCGACGCGGTGCGGAAGGTGCCGCCGACGCACCGGGGCGCCGACACGCGCGAGTGGGGTCCCTTCGACGACCGGAAGCACCCGGGGATGGAGGTCCACGTGACGATGCTGCGGACCTATCCGGTGGCGCTGGGTGGGGCGCCCGAGCACGCCTACGCGTTCGAGGCGAGGCCGAAGGGGACGGCGCCCTGGACGCCGATCATCTCCGGGACTTTCCGGCACGCGTCGGCGACGACGGGGAGCGGCACCATCGCGCTCTTCTTCGACAACGTGTGGCAGCTCCAGATCGCGGACGCCGACTCGCCGCACGGCACCATGAGGATCGGCTACGACCGGACCTCGGAGCCGAGGACGACCGACCTTTCGCTGGCGCAGGAAGGGTTCAACCTCGTCCAGTTCGACTACGGCTGGGCCGGGTACGCCGACGGCCAGGGCGCGTTCGACTACGCGTTCAAGGACGCGCCGGGGAACCTGCTCACCGTGGCGGCGGGGTTCGACGCGGGGGGGCGCGGCCGGGCGCAGGTGGCCTTCACCGGGGCGCTGGGCGCGACCGGGAGCTTCCGCCAGTGCTGGGATGCGAACGCGTGCCTGGTTTACGTGGACGACCCGGCGAACCTGAGCTGTCCGTCGGCGCCTTGCAGCCTGGGGATCGTGGGGGATTGCCCGCCGGTCACGGCGCCGCCGTTCTGACGGAGCTGGCGGGCTCGGCTTCAGGGGTCGGGGTCGGAATCGGGGTCGCGGTCGCGGTCGAGGTCGAGGCCGGGGTCGCGGTCGCGGGCGGGGTCGAGGAGATGTCCCCCTGGGGAGAAGGGGGCACGGCAGCTGCCGGCTCTCCGGCCGCCGCCGGCTCCTCCTCCGCCGGCTCCTCGGCGCTGTCGTCCACGGGCACCGGTCCGGCGAGGATCCGCTCCAGCTCGGCGCTGGCATGGAGGTGCTCGTCCGCGTCGATGCGCCTCGCGTCGCGGAGCCTGTCGAGGAGGTGGCGGGCACGGCGCTTCAGCCAGGTGGACGGGCTCGCCAGGTCCACGCGCCGGGGCGCCGGGAGCATCGACGCCATCACCACGGCCTGCGCGGTGCTGAGGCCCGCCGCGCCCGTACCGAACCGCGCCCGGGACCCGGCCTCGACGCCGAAGACGCCCTCGCCCCATTCCGCGACGTTGAGGTACAGGGCCAGGATGCGCCGCTTGGGGAGCGCGCGCTCGAGCTTGACGGCGAGGACCGCCTCCTTGGCCTTCCGCAGGACGCTCTTCTCGGTCCCGAGCCACAGGTTCTTCGCGAGCTGCTGCGTGACGGTCGAGGCACCGCGCGCGAAGCGGCGCGCCTTCCAGTCGGCGGCCGCGGCCTCCCAGGTCGCGTCCCAGTCGATCCCCTCGTGGCCCCAGAAGCCGGCGTCCTCGGAGAGGACCACGGCCTCGACGAGGCGCGGCGACACGGCGTCGAGCCCGACCCACGCCTGCCGGGGCCGGAACGGCCGGCGGTGGGCGCGCGCCTCCGCCCTGCGCTGCTCGATGAGCGCGGTGGTCCTCGGGTTGTCGCGGGCGAGGCGCGCGGGATCGGGCAGCCGGAACCACGCGACCGCGGCGACCGCGAGGAGCCCCGCCACGACGGCGGTCGCGGCGAGGGCGGCGCGGCGGAGCGAGGAGCGGAACGCTCGGCGGGAACGGGCAGCTGGCACGGGCGCACCTTAGCAAAGGTCGGCCTCCCGTTCGTGTTGCCCCTATATGGCCAGCGTAAATGGATGCTCCACGTCTCCAACCGGGTGTGAGCGAAATGAGGTCGCTGGCCGCTGATCGGCTCCTGGGGGGGACCCGTGAGACCGCTCGTGATCGAAGCTGTGCTCGGAGTGGTGATCCTCGGATGCAGCGCAGGCGCGGGGCCCAAGGGAGATTCCGGGCTCGCGGGACCGGCGGGTCCCCCGGGCAAGGACGGGACCTCCTGCACCGTGCACGACAACGGAGACGGGTCGAGCACCATCACCTGTCCCGACGGCAGCTCGACCACGGTGGTGAGCGGCGCCGGCGTCCGCGTCACGGATACCCACGGGCGCGATCGCCTCGTCTCCGACGCGCTCGCAGGCGGCAAGGTCCTGGCGACCGCCGCCATCACCTCCGCGACCGCCGCGGTGGACGGAACCGTGGCGGTGGACTTCACAGTCACCAGCGCGGGCAGCCCGGTGCGCGGCCTGCCGGCTGCGAGCTTCTCCGCCAACGTCGCCAAGCTCGTGCCGCCGGCCGCGGGCGAGACCTTCACCCGGTGGGTGCCGTACCTGTGGCGGACCGAGACCGTCTCGGGCGCCAGCTTCCCCCAGCCGGAAGGGACCCGCGCCGAGCAGGGTGATCGCGAGAGCAACGGCGCCCTGACCGATCACGGCGACGGCTCGTACACCTATGTCTTCGCCACACGCATCGCGAACGTCCGAACGCCGGTGACGAACACGCCCATCGCGTACGAGCGGAACCGAAGGCACCGCATCTCGATCATGATGGGCGGGAGCACCGGCGCGACCGCCACGGCCACCTACGACTTCGTGCCGGACGGATCGCTGGACCCGACCAGCCGCGACATCCTCTCGACCGGCGCGTGCAGGAGCTGTCACGGGCCGTTCTTCGCCGCCCACGGCGGCGACCGGACGCTGGTGGAGGGCTGCGTCACCTGCCACGCGCCGGGCAGCTCCGACGCGCAGAGCGGGAACACCCTCGACTTCAAGGTGATGATCCACAAGATCCACGCGGGCGGCGAGCTGGCCAGCATCCCCGGGCCCGACGGCGTCGTCTGGGACGACCCGGCCACGGCGTTGGACGAGTCGGCCGACGACGGCTTCTACGGCATCTGGGGCGACCAGGGCATGCTCAAGCAGTGGTGGGATCTCCGGTTCCCCGCGGTGCTCGGGAACTGCACCAGGTGTCACGACGGCGCCGGCCGGGAAGTGGACGCCTGGAAGAGCACGCCCTCTCGCTCCGCCTGCGGCTCATGCCACGACACCACCGACTTCGCCACGGGCCTCAACCACGGAAGCGTCACCATGCAAGGGGGGGCCGTCAGCGACGACCACCAGTGCCTGATCTGTCACGAGTCGACCGGGACCGGGCCGGCCCCGAGCGTCGAGGCCGCGCACGACTTCACCCGGCGCGACCCGCGCGACGTCCCCGAGTTCACCGCCGCCCTCACGGTCTCCAACCTGCCGGCCCGCGGCTGGTTCGCGGCGGGCGAGGCGCCGGTGCTGAGGCTGGTGCTCTCCGACGCCGTGACCGGGCTGACGATCGACCACACCACGATGATCGCCGACGACGCCGTGAACGCC
Source organism: Anaeromyxobacteraceae bacterium (assembly GCA_035519395.1). GTDB lineage: Bacteria > Myxococcota > Myxococcia > Myxococcales > Anaeromyxobacteraceae > Anaeromyxobacter. The sequence goes on from DATIWK010000028.1 coordinate 10,703, forward strand.
ATCCCGCCGGGCGACGGGCCGGAGGGCTGCATCGCCAACGCAGGTGGGACGGACTGCACCGCGCCCCGCGACGGCAAGTTCACGAGCGCCAAGCTCTACGTCCACGGGCCCCGCGGCGCCCGCAACCCGGTCTTGACCACGCTGGCGCGCGTGGCGGCAAAGGGCACCAACCCCGGGCCGTACAACCTGGCGGACCCCGCCTTCAGGTCGGCGCTCGCCCTGAAGATCGACGGAGGAGAGGACCTCTCAGGCGTGGACTCGAGCGGCGGCGACGTGGTCCTCGCCGGCAACGTCAGCGTTCCCGTGTACGTCGCGGGCGCCAGCGGCGTGCCCCGGGCGTTCTCCGACACCACCCACTTCGTCGACGCTGGCCAACTCGCGCTCGGCTCCGGCCGCACCTGGCGCGACCACCAGTACGCCGGCTACACCGTCACCTTCACGGACAACACCGTGACCGGCAAGCCCACGCAGGTCCTGCACGTGGTGGACAACGTCGGCGCCGCCGTCACCCTGGACGCGCCCCTGACGCTGGTGAGCCTCCCCACCACGCACCTGATCACCTACGCGATGACCGGCGGGCTGGCCGGCAGCTTCGTGTCCGGGGCGACCGGCGGGACGGCCACCACGCTGGTGGACGCGACCCAGGCCGCCTCCGCCGCTCCCTGGAAGGTGGACCAGTGGAAGGGCTTCACCGTCAAGATCCTCGGCGGCACCGGCGCGGGCCAGTCGGCGAAGGTGACCGGCAACAGCCCCTCCACCCTGACCCTCGACGCCGGAACGCCGCTGGCCACGCCGCCGGATGCCAGCTCCATCTACATCGTCCAGCCCATCGCCAACCTGGCGGCCGCGACCGCCGCGGAGGTGATCAACTGGCTCGACGCCAACGACGCGTTCCGCGCGCGGGCGATCGCGTACCTCGACGGCTCCGCCATCGCGAGCGCCACGGCCGCGGCGCTCGCAGCCGGCGCCACCACCTTCTCGGTCAGGGCGGGCGACGGCGTCATGTTCCCCTACACCGGAAGCGTCACCCTGGACCGGTTCCTGGGGGACGGCTCCGGTCCGGAGGAGACGGTCTCGTACACCCGCGTGGGCGATGTCTTCACGCTCGGGGCACCTACGGTGAAGGCGCATGCCAGCAAGACCACGGTGTACGCCTCGATCGCGGGCGCGCCGGCCGTCCGCAGCCGCAACCTGGGCAAGTTGTTCGCGATACAGGTGCTCTCCACCTCGGTCGTGGCGCACACGGCATTGTTTCCGGCCGAGGCCCTCTGGGCCTTCCCGGTGCACCTCATCGGCAGCAACACGCCGGGCGCCACGGACACCAGGGGCACAGCGGCGACGGCCGGAAACGACATCGCCAAGCAGACCGACGCGACGCGGAACGACCCCAAGGTCGCGTGGCAGACCGGCTACCTGACCTACACGCTCGACCCGGTGGACGACCTCGCCCCGGGCACCTACGTGGCCGCCATCGAGGTGGCCGACCGCGGCGCCATCGACGCGAGCAACTACAAGACGCCGACCGTGGCGCGGGTGACGTTCCAGGTGAAGACCGCCACCGAGGAGAAGGCGCCGGCCAACGGCTGCGGCTCCTGCCACACGGACCCGACCGACACCAAGGGGTTGGTGCTCGGCCTCCCGCTGCACCGGAAGCTGCTCGACGACACGGCGGTGGACCTGTGTGGCAACTGTCACGACGACCAGCCGCAGAACGCCACGGGCGACTGGAGCGGCCCGGTGCCGATCTCGCGTCTGGTGCACGCGATCCACGCCGGCGCGAACCTTTCCCATCCCAACGCGACGGTCGGATACGCGGATGGTGAGCCAGGGCGCAACTGGGACATCGTCTTCCCGCAGGACGTGCGCAACTGCGAGGCGTGCCACACGAGCACCGCGCCGCTGGGCACCACCTCCACGAGCGGCAGCTTCAAGACCAAGGCCGGGCGGATTCCGTGCGGCGGCTGCCACGATTCGGATTCCGCCAAGGCTCATTTCCGGGCGGCGACATGGGATCCGACGCCGAACGACCCCTACAGCGGGGACGAGGCCGAGTCCTGCCAGACATGCCACTGAACCGTGGGGCAGTTGTCTCCGGGTGAAGTTCATCCCCCTGGCGGGTCCCCTTGCGGTCCGTTGACACCTTCCAGGGTCGTGGATACCAGTGACGCAGCGCATCCACGCGACGAGATCCGAGGCCGGTGGGCCCGGACGGAGGGAACAAATGGCCGACGTGAAGAAGTACTCCCCGCGCGACTACTCGAAGGTCCGGGGCCTGACCGGCATCTCGGACAAGCAGATCGAGGAGCACCTCAAGCTCTACGAGGGGTACGTGAAGCGCACCGACGCGCTCACCGAGAGGCTCTACGCGCTCTGCAGCGAGGGGAAGGCGAGCGGCGCGGACCCGGTCTACGCGGAGCTGACGCGGCGGCTCGGGTTCGAGTACGCCGGCATGGCGAACCACGAGTACTACTTCGGGAACCTGAAGCCCGGCGCGCAGGCGGAGCCGCCGTCGGGTGGGAAGCTGCGCAAGGCCATCGAGGCGTCGTTCGGGAAGTACGAAACCTGGCTCGCGGACTTCCGCGCCGTCGCCACCATGCCGGGCGTGGGCTGGGCGATGACGTTCCAGGACCCCGGCACCGGCTGGCTCTCGAACCACTTCGTGATGATGCACGAGAACAACGTGCCGGTGGGTTTCCGGCCCGTCCTGGTGATGGACGGATGGGAGCACGCGTTCATGCGCGACTACCTCGCCACCGAGCGCGCCAAGTACCTGGACGCCTTCTTCAAGAACGTCGACTGGGAGGCCTGCGAGCAGCGGCTGAAGTGAGGCCGGGCTCGGTCCGGCCCCCTCTCCCCGGCCCTCTCCCCCGCGCCGCGGGGGAGAGGGAGATCGATTATCCTCGCGGCCGTGCGCATCCCGCCCGCCAGGCTCGCGGCGCTCCGCCGCCGCCTCCTGGCGTGGTGGGATGCGGGCCACCGCGCGCTGCCCTGGCGGTTTCCGCAGGGATCGGCCGATCCGTACCGCGTCTGGCTCGCCGAGGTGATGCTCCAGCAGACGCAGGTCCGGACGGCGATCCCGTACTACCTGCGCTTCGTGGCGCGGTTCCCGACGCTCGCGGCGCTCGCCGCCGCAGACGACGACGAGGTCCTCGCCCTCTGGAGCGGCCTCGGCTACTACGCGCGGTGCCGCAACCTGCTCGCCGCGGCCCGCACCGCGCTCGCCCGCCACGGCGGCCTCCCGGCGTCGGTCGAGGCGCTGCGCGCCCTGCCGGGGTTCGGTCCGTACACCGCGGGTGCGGTGGCGGCCATCGCGTTCGCGATCCCGGCCGCCGCGGTGGACGGGAACGTCGCGCGGGTGCTCGCCCGGCTGCTCCTGGTGGCCGGGGATCCGTCGGCCCCGGCGGTGCGCCGGCGGCTCTGGGCGGCGGCGGAGGCGCTCGTCGCGGGGACCGGCCGTCCCGGCGACCTCGACCAGGCGCTCATGGAGCTCGGCGCGACGGCCTGCGGCTGGCCCGCCCCCCGCTGTGCGCGGTGCCCGGTCGCCGCGCTCTGCGAGGCGCGCCGCGCGGGCCGCGAGCGCGAGGTGCCGCCCCCGCGGCGGCGGCCGCGGCGGCGGGCGCTCTCGCTCGCCTGCGCGGTCGTCGAGCGGGGGGACCGGATGCTGCTCGCCCGGGGAGACGCGCGGGCGCTCTTCGGCGGGCTGTGGGGCCTCCCTGCCGTCGAGTTGGAAGCCGGGGAGGCGGCGCCCCGGGCGCTCGCGGCCGCGATGCTCCGGGCGCACGGCCTGGCGCTCTCGGTCGGCGAGGAGCTGGCCTCGGCACGGAGGACCTTGACCCACCGCGACCTCACGCTCGTGGCCTACCGCTGCCGGCTGCGGTCCCGCCGCGCGGCGGGCGAGGGGCTTCGCTGGGCGGCACCGGGGGACCTCGGTGCGGTCGGACTCTCCGCCGCGATGCGCGCGCTCCTCGCCGCCGTCGCCGCCGCGCCGCGCCGCGGGGCCCTCTCCCGGCGGGCCGGGGGCGCGCTGCGATCGGCCAACCTCCCGAGATCACGAATCGGCTTGACACGAGGGGGTCGAAACGTATAAATCGCGCCCCTCACGACGGATTCGCCTCCGCCCCGTGCTCGTCTCAGGGGCGTTTTTGTTGGAGAAAAGGGCTCTCACGGAATGCCGACGATCAGCCAGCTGGTGCGCCAGGGGCGCGAGAAGCTCGAGACCAAGAGGAAGGCGCCGGCGCTCAAGGAGTCGCCGCAGAAGCGCGGCGTCTGCACGCGCGTCTACACGACGACGCCCAAGAAGCCGAACTCGGCCCTCCGCAAGGTCGCCCGCGTCCGCCTCACCAACGGCTTCGAGGTCACCAGCTACATCCCCGGGGTGGGCCACAACCTGCAGGAGCACTCGGTGGTGCTCATCCGCGGGGGCCGCGTGAAGGACCTCCCCGGCGTGCGCTACCACATCATCCGCGGCACCCTCGACGCCGTCGGCGTCCAGGGCCGGAAGCAGGGACGCTCCAAGTACGGCGCCAAGCGCCCGAGCTAGCTCGAAGGAAAAGGTTCGATGCCTCGTCGTCGCGAAGTCGAGAAGCGCAAGATCCTCCCCGATCCCAAGTTCCAGGACCGGGTGGTGGCCAAGTTCGTCAACAACCTGATGCGCAAGGGCAAGAAGTCCACCGGCGAGCGGATCATCTACGGCGCCTTCGACCAGGTGGAGCAGAAGCTCAAGGACGACCCGCTCAAGATCTTCAAGAAGGCCCTCGACAACGTGAAGCCGGTGGTCGAGGTGAAGAGCCGCCGCGTCGGCGGCGCCACCTACCAGGTCCCGGTCGAGGTGCGGCAGGACCGGCGGACGGCCCTGGCCATGCGCTGGCTCATCGACTACTCCAAGGGTCGCGGCGAGAAGACCATGGAGGAGAAGCTGGCCGGCGAGATCATCGACGCCGCCAACAACCGCGGCAACGCGGTGAAGAAGCGGGAAGACACCCACAAGATGGCCGAGGCCAACAAGGCCTTCGCGCACTACCGCTGGTAGCCCCGGCGGGGAAGGAAGAGGAGGCAGGAGCGGAAGGACGAGGG
>DATIWK010000029.1:0-5840 GCA_035519395.1 Anaeromyxobacteraceae bacterium
TGAGCGTCTCGACGGGCGAGGACGCGCAGGGCGAGGTCTCGATCGAGGTCGAGCACCCGACCGGCGTGTACCGCGGCCGCGCGCTCTCCACCGACATCATCGAGGGGAGCGCCCGCGCCTTCCTCGACGTGGTGAACCGCATCGCCCTCAAGACCGGCGACGGCAAGCCCCTGCCGGCGCCCGGGGAGACCCCGTAGATGGATCCGAATCCGAGGACGCTGTTCGAGAAGATCTGGGACGCGCACGTGGTGCAGGCCGAGACGCCCGACACGCCCGCGGTCCTCTACATCGACCTCCACCTGGTGCACGAGGTGACGAGCCCACAGGCCTTCTCGCTCCTGCGCGAGCGCGGGCTCAAGGTCCGTCGCGGCGAGCGGACGCTCGCGACCATGGACCACTCCACCCCGACGCTCCCGCGGCGCGCGGACGGGTCGTGGCCGTTCGTGGACCGGATGGCGGCGGCGCAGGTCGCCCAGATGGAGACGAACTGCCGCGACTTCGGCGTCGAGCTGCACGGGCTCGGCGACCCGCAGCAGGGCGTGGTGCACGTGTTCGGGCCGGAGATGGGCGCGACGCAGCCGGGGATGACGGTGGTGTGCGGCGACAGCCACACCGCCACCCACGGCGCCTTCGGCGCCCTCGCCTTCGGCATCGGCACCTCCGAGGTGGCCCACGTGCTCGCCAGCCAGTGCCTCCTCCAGCGCCGGCCCCGGACGCTGGCGGTCCGCGTGGACGGCGCGCTCGCGCCGGGCGTGTCTGCCAAGGACCTGATCCTCGCCATCATCGCGAAGATCGGCGTGGGCGGCGGGACGGGCCACGTCCTCGAGTACCTGGGGAAGGCGGTGCGCGGCCTCTCCATGGAGGCGCGCATGACGCTCTGCAACATGTCGATCGAGGGCGGCGCCCGCGCCGGCCTGGTCGCCCCGGACGACGCGACGTTCCAGTGGCTGGCCGGGCGCCCGCGCGCGCCGAAGGGCGCCGCGTGGGACGCGGCGGTGACGGCGTGGCGGAAGCTCCCCACCGACGCGGGGGCGCGCTACGACGCGGAGGTCTCGCTCGACGCGTCCAGGCTCGAGCCGATGATCACCTGGGGCACCAACCCGGGCCAGGGGATCCCGGTCACCGGGCGCGTCCCGGATCCGGCGGCGGAGAAGGACGCGCAGGCCCGCGCCGGCGTGGAGGCGGCGCTGCGCTACATGGGGCTGCGGCCCGGCCAGGCCATCCTCGGGCAGAAGGTGGACGTGGTCTTCATCGGCTCCTGCACCAACGGCCGCATCGAGGACCTGCGCGAGGCGGCGCGCGCCATGAAGGGCAACCGGGTGAAGACCCGCACCCTGGTGGTCCCCGGCTCGCACGCGGTGAAGAAGGCCGCCGAGGCCGAGGGGCTGGACCGCGTCTTCAAGGAGGCGGGGGCGGAGTGGCGCGAGCCGGGCTGCTCGATGTGCATCGCCATGAACGGCGACAGGCTCGAGCCCGGCCAGTACTCGGTCTCCACGTCGAACCGCAACTTCGAGGGGCGCCAGGGAATCGGCGGCCGCACGCTCCTCGCGAGCCCGCTCACCGCGGCGGCGGCGGCGGTGGCCGGCGCGGTCGCGGACCCGCGGCGCATGGTGGAGGGCCGGTAGATGGATCCCATCCGCGTCATCGAGTCGAAGACGGTGGTCCTCGACCGCGTCAACGTCGACACCGACCAGATCATCCCCGCCCGCTTCCTCAAGGTGACCGACAAGAAGGGGCTGGGGAAGGCGCTCTTCTCGGAGTGGCGCTACGCGCCCGACGGCTCGCCCCGGCCCGAGTTCGAGCTGAACCGCCCCGAGGCGCAGGGCTGCCAGGTCCTCGTCGCCGGCGACAACTTCGGCTGCGGCTCCTCCCGCGAGCACGCCCCCTGGGCGCTGGTGGACCACGGGATCCGCGCGGTGGTCTCCACCCGCATCGCCGACATCTTCCGCAACAACGCGCTCAAGAACGGCCTGGTGCCGGTGGTGATCGAGCCGGCGGTCCACGCGAAGCTGGTCGCGCGCCCCGGCCAGAAGGTCCGCATCGACCTCGACGCGCAGACGCTGACGCTCGAGGACGGGACGGCGGCGAAGTTCCCCATCGACGCGTTCTCCCGGTTCTGCCTCATGAACGGCGTCGACGAGCTGGGGTTCCTCCTCCAGCAGGAGAAGGACATCGCGGCCTACGAGGCGAGGCGGGGCAAGGCGCCATGACCTTCGATCCCAGGCACCGCAGCCGGACGCTCTACGACGGCGTGGACCGCGCCCCGGCGCGGGCGATGATGCACGCCATCGGGTTCACCAACGAGGACCTGGCCCGCCCGGCCATCCTGGTGGCGAACACCTGGATCGAGACCATGCCCTGCAACTTCCACCTGCGGCGGCTCGCCGAGGTGCTGAAGGAGGGCATCCGCGCCGCGGGCGCGACGCCCATGGAGGCGAACACCATCGCCATCTCCGACGGCGTGACCATGGGCCACGAGGGGATGAAGGCCTCGCTCGTCTCGCGCGAGGTGATCGCGGACTCCATCGAGCTGGTCGGGCGCGGGCACGCCTTCGACGCGGTGGTGGCGCTGGTGGGCTGCGACAAGACCATCCCCGGGGCGGCCATGGCGCTCCTGCGCCTCGGCGTCCCCGGGCTCGTCCTCTACGGCGGGTCGATCGCCGCCGGCCGCCACGGCGGGCGCGACATCACCGTCCAGCACGTCTTCGAGGCGGTGGGGGCGCGCGCCGCCGGCAAGATCGACGACGCCGAGCTGGATCGGATCGAGCGGGAGGCCTGCCCGGGCGCGGGCGCCTGCGGCGGGCAGTACACCGCCAACACCATGGCGATGGCCCTCGAGGTGCTGGGGCTCTCGCCGCCGGGCTACGCCGAGATCCCGGCCGTCCACTCGCGCAAGGAGGAGGCGACGCGCGAGGCGGGGCGGCTGGCGGTGGACCTCCTCGCCCGCGGGCAGCGGCCCCGCGACGTGGTCACCCGCCGCTCGTTCGAGAACGCCATCGCGGCGGTGGCCGGCACCGGCGGCTCGACCAACGCCGTCCTCCACCTCATGGCCCTGGCGCGCGAGGCCGGCATCCCGCTGGCGCTCGAGGACTTCGACCGGGTCTCGCGCCGGACGCCCATCGTCGCGGACCTCATGCCGGGCGGCCGCTTCGCCGCGCCGGACCTGTTCGCGGCAGGAGGGACGCGGCTGGTGGTGAGCCGGCTCATCGACGGCGGCAAGATCGACGGCCGCCAGAAGACGGCCGACGGGCGCACCTGGGCCGAGCACGCCACCGGCGCGCGCGAGCGGTACGGCCAGGAGGTGGTCTCCACCGTGGAGCGGCCCTTCAAGGAGACGGGCGGCCTGGTCATCCTGCGCGGCAACCTCGCGCCCGACGGCGCGGTGGTGAAGATGGCCGGCCACGAGCGGCCGCGGCACGAGGGGCGGGCGCGCGTCTTCGACCGCGAGGAGGACGCCTTCGCCGCGGTGAAGGCCGGCCGGATCCGCGCCGGCGACGTGGTGGTGATCCGCTACGAGGGGCCGAGGGGCGGCCCCGGGATGCGGGAGATGCTGGGCGTCACCGCAGCGCTGGTGGGGCAGGGGCTGGGCGACTCGGTCGCGCTCCTCACCGACGGCCGCTTCAGCGGCGCGACCAAGGGGCTGATGGTCGGGCACGTCGCGCCCGAGGCCGCCGCGGGCGGGCCCATCGCCGCCCTGCGCGACGGGGACACGGTGACGGTGGACGTCGAGGCGCGGTCGCTCTCGGTGAATCTCTCCGCGGGCGAGCTCGCCCGGCGGATGAAGGGCTGGAAGGCCCCCGCGCCGCGCTACGCCTCGGGCGTCTTCGCCAAGTACGCCGCGCTGGTGTCGTCGGCGGCGGAGGGCGCGGTGACCGGGCCGGCGCCGGCGGGGCGGGCCGCGCCCCGGAACGGCGCCCATGCGGCGAAGGGGAAGGCCGGGCCGGCCAGGGGGCGGGCCCGGGCGGCGGCGCGCGTCCCCAAGCGCCCCGGTGCGCACGCCCGAGTACGCGCGCGGCGCCCCGCGCCGCGGAGCCGCTAGCCCAGGAGCGAACCCGAACGGAAGCATCCACAGACTGCGGGTGAACGACATGGCCAAGGAAAAGATGACGGGCGCGATGGCGGTCCGGCGGGCGTTCGAGCTGGAGGGGGTCGACTACCTCTTCGGCATCCCGGGCGGCGCCATCCTGCCCCTGTACGACGCGCTCTTCACGTCCGACAAGGTGAAGCACGTGCTGGTCCGGCACGAGCAGGCGGGCGGACACGCCGCCGAGGGCTACGCGCACGCCACCGGGAAGGTGGGCGTGTGCATGGGCACCTCCGGCCCGGGCGCGACCAACCTGGTCACCGCCATCGCCGACGCCTACATGGACTCGGTGCCGATGGTGGCCCTCACCGCCAACGTGTCGGCGCCGCTCATCGGCACCGACGCGTTCCAGGAGGCCGACATCACCGGCATCACCATGCCCATCACCAAGCACAACTGGCTGGTGACGGACGCGCGAGAGATCCCGCGCATCATGAAGGAGGCGTTCTACATCGCGCGGACCGGGCGGCCCGGTCCGGTGCTGGTGGACATCCCCAAGGACGTCCTCAACACCCAGATCGACTTCGAGTGGCCGGACAAGGTCGAGATCCCAGGCTACCACCCGCCGGTGCGCGAGGAGCCGCGGCTCAAGGACGCCGCGCTCCTGATGCGGAGCGCCACGCGGCCGATCATCTACCTGGGCGGCGGCGTGCGCCACTCCTCGGCGCACAAGGAGGTGTTCCAGTTCTGCGAGGTGGTGGGGGCGCCCATCGTCACCACCGTCCACGGCAAGGGCGCCTTCCCGGAGACGAACCCGCAGTGCCTGGGGATGTTCGGCATGCACGGGTCGCGCTTCTCGAACTACGCGGTCCAGAACTCCGACCTGATCATCGCCCTGGGGGCGCGGTTCGACGACCGCGTCACCGGCAAGCTCTCCACCTTCGCCCCCGAGGCGAAGATCATCCACCTCGACGTGGACCCGGCGGAGATCTCGAAGCTGGTCACCGCCACGGTGCCGCTGGTCGGCGACATGAAGCGGCTCCTCCCGCAGCTCACCGAGGAGGTGCGCCGCGCCTTCGCCGACCACGGCAAGCCGGACATCTCGGCCTGGTGGAAGAAGGTGAACGACTGGCGGGAGAAGCACCCGCTCCGCTACCAGCAGGAGGGGAAGAAGGAGCTGCTCCCGCAGTACGTGGTGGACCGCCTCTGGCAGAAGACCGGCGGCAAGGCGGTGGTGACCACCGGCGTGGGCGAGCACCAGATGTTCGCGGCGCAGTGGTGGAGGGTCTCCGAGCCGCGCCAGTTCATCACCTCCGGCGGCCTGGGGACCATGGGCTTCTGCCTGCCCTCGGCCATCGGCATCCAGCTCGGGCGCCCCGGCGAGACGGTGATCGGCATCGACGGCGACGGGTCGTTCCAGATGACGCTGCAGGACCTCGCCACCGCCGTGGACCTGAAGCTCCCCATCAAGATCTTCATCATCAACAACCTGTTCCTGGGCATGGTCCGCCAGTGGCAGGAGCTCTTCTACGACGAGCGGTTCGCCGAGACGCCGCTCTCCGACTGCCCGGACTTCGTGAAGCTCGCCGACGCCTACGGCTGCCTGGGCCTGCGGGCCCGCACCGTGGAGGAGCTGGACCAGGCCATCGACCAGGCCCTGGCCAACGGCAAGGGCCCGACCATCGTCGACGTCCGCGTGCGGCGCGAGGAGAAGGTCTACCCGATGGTCCCCGCCGGCGCCCCCCTCAACGACATGATCGACGGTGAGTGACATGGAACGGACCGAGACCATCCCCAACGGCAAGACGCACACCAT
>DATIWK010000030.1:0-12292 GCA_035519395.1 Anaeromyxobacteraceae bacterium
GCCGACTACCGCACGCCGGTGCGCGGCCTGTACCTCTGCGGCGCGGCCACCCACCCCGGCGGCGGGGTGATGGGGGCCTGCGGGCGGAACGCGGCGGTCGAGATCCTTCGTGACGTCCGGCGCGGGCGGCCCTGAACCGCCGCTCGGCTGCGGGCCCGCCGCCCGGGCCCTACGCCCGGGACGGGCGGACTGGGTCCCCGGCGCGCTCCACCGGCCCGGCCTCGGCCGCCGCGGGCCGCGCCGCCGACCAGAACCGGCGAGGCGCGAGTGCCAGCGCCATGAGCGCGAGCTGCGTGGCGACGAACGCGGAGAGGGCCCAGAAGGCCTTGTCCATGAAGCCGTAGGAGTGGAGCCCGACGCCCAGCATGTTCACGCCGAACCAGGACAGGCTGGTGATGACGTTCCCGAAGATCGCCATCGCCATGATCCCGCGCTCCTTCACGTACCCGCCCCAGCGCGCGTGGAGGATGATGGCGTTCCACAGCACGATGAGCAGCGCGCCGTTCTCCTTCGGGTCCCAGCCCCAGAACCGGCCCCACGACTGGTCCGCCCAGATGCCCCCCAGCACCGTGCCGAGGAAGCTGAAGAAGAGCGCGAAGCAGATGATCCCGTAGGTCATCGCCACGATGGCCTTGCTGGTGGCGGGGTCGAGCCGCCGGGCGAGCTGCTCGCGGAACGTCCAGCCGATGGCGAGGGCGCCGGCGAGGAAGGTCCCGGCGTACCCGATGGTGATGGTGACGACGTGGGTGCCGAGCCAGAAGTTCGAGTCCAGCACCGCGCGCATCATCTCCATGGTGTCGCCGTCGCTGGCGAGGTGGTGCGCGACGATGAGGGTCGCGAAGCCCGTGGCCGCGGCCACCGCCGTGCCGAAGCCCTTGCGATAGATCCGCTCCAGGATCACGCCGAGGACCACCACCGCCCACCCCACGAAGACCGCCGAGGAGTAGAGGTTGGTCACCGGCGGGCGGCCCTGCAGGATCACGCGGGACACCAGGCCCGCGGTGTGGACGACGGTGCCGGCCACCAGCAGCGCGAAGGCCGCAGGCCGCAGCAGCGCCGGCTTCCAGGCCCACGACGCGAACACCAGCAGCAGCGCCAGCACGTAGATGACCATGCCGGCGTAGAAGGGCTGGGCGCGGTTGAAGATCCACTCGTGCGCCGCCTGGGCCGACGCGTCCGGCCGCGCCGCCGCCGAGGCGGCGCGAAGGTCGCCCACCGCCCGGTCGAAGTTGGCCGCGTCCTGCGCCGCCCAGGCCAGCCCGATCTTGGCCCAGGAGACGAGCCCGGGCTCGGTGCTGCCCGTGGAGGCCCGGCGCAGCGCCTCGCCCACGCTGTGCCAGCCGGCGTCTCCCACCGTCCCGGCCGGCGGGGCCAGCGGCCGGAACGACGCCCACTGGGCGAGCGCGTCCTGGCGCGGCTTCCACTGCGGGTTGGCGGCGTTGGCGATGTCGGCGACGAGCGGCGGGCCGGCGGCGATCTGGACGGTGTTGGACAGCCGCCAGTAGAGCTGCATTCGCTCGTAGAGGTTCAGGACGGCCGACTGGAACCGGGTGCGCTGGCGCGCGTCGATCGGCTCCGCGGCCGTCGCCTGCCGCTGCAGCTCCTCCACGTGCGGGGCGAGGAGCGAGAACGGGTAGTAGCGGTTGCTCGACAGCGGCACCCCCAGGAGCCCCAGCACGTCCGGGTCGTTGATGACGAACGCCGGCTCCTGCGCGGCGAGGTCCGGGCGGAACATCAGGTCCAGGAGCCACTCGTCGGGGCCGACGGTCCGGTCCTCGTGGCGGAAGGACTGCTGCCCCCGGATCACGAGCAGCGCGTTGCGCCCCACCGAGTCGATGGGCTTCACGCGCCCGCCCTCCAGCACCGGGAGGTGGCCGAAGGCCGCGACGTCGAAGCCGCGGACCTTTCCCGGAGGCAGGAGGGTGACGCTCGCGCCGATCAGCGCCAGGATGCCGACGAACCAGGGGACGAGCCGTTCCAGCTTCATCTAGGCCTCCAGGGCGGCGGGGACGGCCGCGGCCTCGTCGGTGCGACGCATCCCGCGCCGCAGCGAGACCGCGAAGTGGACGAGGAGTCCGCCGGTGACGAGCACGCAGGAGATGTACGGCAGCAGCCACCCGGGGTTGGCGACCACCTGCAGCACCGAGAGCGTGTCGTTCTTGCCGAAGCTCGCCTGGTAGAAGGTCTTGCCCTCGTAGCGCAGCGGCTGGTTCATGTAGATGAGGACGTCCCGCTCCTCGCTGCGGCCCGGGTTGGAGATGTGCACCAGGCTGGAGAAGTTCTTGGGGATGTCCGTCCCCGGGTAGACGTCGTGCCGGAACTTCTTGAGGGTGATGGCGTACGGGAGGTACTCGCGGCGCTGACGGAGCGAGAGGACGTAGGTGCGCCCCTCGTGGACGAAGGACTGCGGCGCGCCGAGCAGCGGCGAGACGAGCCAGGCGCCGTAGCTCCGGCCGCCCGCCATCGGCTCGATCACCGCGGCCGGCTCGTTCGGGATGTCGTCCACCGTGGACACGGGCAGCGCCTGCACCGACACGCTCGCGCCGACGCCCATGGTCGCACCCGAGGGTGCGCCCCCCCTCGAGACCGCGGCGTTGGGCAGGAAGCGCCGCACGCGGATGGTGAGCGGCGTGCCGGCGATGGGCACGTCGCCCCCGCGCGCCAGGCGGGTGGTGGGGATGCCGTACACGTCGTCCACGGCCGCGTCGGTGGTGTCCACCACCGAAAGCTCGGCCTCGCGCGCGCTCTCGACGAAGTTCGCGGTCTGCCCCTCCTCGATCGCGAGCCGGTCGTCCACCTGGTAGAGGCTGGTCACGAACTCGCCGGCGACGAGCAGGATGAGGCCGGCGTGGACGATCCAGAGCCCGGCCTTCTTCCACGACAGCTCCAGCCGCTTGAGCTGCGCCGCCAGGAGGTTCACCGCCAGCACCATGCCCACCAGCGCCCCGCCCGGGAAGACCGGGATGGACACCGTCGACTGCGGCACCTGCCACCAGACGAACGGGCTGCGCATGTACGTGCTCACCGCGGCGAGCGTGCCGAGGTTCACCTGCGCGAGCGTGCAGGCGACCACCAGCACCATCAGCGCCGCGAGGCACGCGATGGTGAGCTTCAGGGACGTGATGGCGTCCCACACGGCCATCTCGGCCTTCCGGAAGGGATCACTCAAAGCGCAGGCTCTCCAGGAGGTGCACGAACGCGGGCTCGGCGCTGCCGACCGCGTCCGCGTCCCCGGTCAGCTTCACGAACCAGGTGTTCCCCTCCGCGGAGGTGAGCCCGGCCACCAGCCGGCTCCTCTTCTGTCCCTCGGAGGTGAAGTCGTAGACGTTCACGGCGCCCGCCCTGGTCTTGAGGACCTTCCGCGCGGCGGCGAGGCCACCCTCGTCGAGCGCGGCGAGGCCGATCTGGCCGCGCCAGCGGTTCACGTTGGCGAGCTCGCCGCCGGCCGGGCCGGGGAGCACCACCACCGAGCCGTCGATCCGTCCGCTGGCCGGCGGCGTGAGGGTCGCGTAGCGCATGCCGCCGCCGCCCACACTCTGCGACCAGCCCCTGGGGAGGGTCCACTTCAGCGACGGGCCCGCCACGGTCGGTGGGGGCGGGACGTCGCCCGCGCCTGGCGCCGGCGCGGTTCCGCCGCCGCGGCTCCCGGCCATGTCGCCCGCCATCATCGCGCCCGGCGACGGCGCTTCCTTGGCGACCCGGAAGTGCGTGACCTCCTCCTGCCGGCAGGCGGCGCCGAGGCCGAGCACGGCCGCCGCAACCCAGGTGGGGAGCGGGAGCCGGCGGGTCCGGGCGCAAGCACCTGCGCCTTCCGGAGCCACTGCGAGTCGCATCGGGGTTCCCCTGCTCCTTTCGGGCACCGCGTTCGCCCAGGCTCGCCTTGACGGTTCGTCCGCCGCGGGGTCGGAACTTTTAACCCATAACGTGATCCCGATCAATCAGCGGCAGGAACGCTCGACGTGCCTCCACTATTCACGGAGAGCCCCCCCGCGCAGGTCGGGTTTCGCGGGAGCTCGAAATGGGCTATTTCAGTTCCCCCGCGCGCCTTCCGGAGAGCCAAGAGCCAGATGCCGCACAAGACCGAGAACCTGAACGTCGCCGCGTTCGACCTGATGCCGTCGCCCGACGAGGTCAAGTCCCGGCTGCCCATCACCGAGCGCGCTGCCGAGACGGTCGTCCGCGGCCGGCGCGCGGTCGAGGCGATCCTGGACGGGACCGACCGGCGGCTGTTCGTCGTCGTCGGCCCGTGCTCCATCCACGATCCGGTGGCGGGGCTCGACTACGCGCGGCGGCTGGAGAAGCTCGCCCGCGAGGTGGCGACGACCATGTGCCTGGTGATGCGCGTCTACTTCGAGAAGCCGCGCACCTCGGTGGGCTGGAAGGGGTTCATCAACGACCCGCGGATGGACGACTCCTTCCGCATCGACGAGGGGATGGAGAAGGCGCGCCGGTTCCTCCTCGACGTGAACGAGCTCGGGCTGCCGGCCGGGACGGAGGCGCTCGACCCCATCGCGCCGCAGTACCTCGCCGATCTCGTGGCCTGGCACGCCATCGGCGCTCGCACCAGCGAGTCGCAGACGCACCGCGAGATGTCGTCGGGCCTGTCCTCGCCAGTGGGGTTCAAGAACGGCACCGACGGCGACGTCGAGGCGGCGGTGAACGCCGTCCTCTCCGCGTCGCGGCCGCACGCCTTCCTGGGCGTGAACGGGCAGGGGCGCTCGGCCATCATCCGGACCCGCGGCAACCGCTACGGCCACCTGGTCCTGCGCGGCGGCGGCGGCCGGCCCAACTTCGACACCGTGTCCATCTCGCTCGCCGAGCAGGCGCTCGCCAAGGCGAAGCTGCCGCTCAACCTGGTGGTGGACTGCTCGCACGCGAACTCGTGGAAGAAGCCGGAGCTGCAGCCGCTGGTGATGCGCGACGTCATCCACCAGATCCGGGAGGGGAACCGGTCGGTGGCCGGCCTCATGGTGGAGAGCTTCATCGAGTCGGGGAGCCAGCCGATCCCCGAGGACCTCTCCAGGCTCCGGTACGGCTGCTCGGTCACCGACGCGTGCGTCGGCTGGGACACGACCGTGGAGATGCTCCGCGGCGCCCACGAGGTGCTGCGCGAGATCCTGCCGTCGCGGCGGCGGGCGGCGTAGCGCGCTACCGCGCCGGGGGCGCCGCGCCCGCGGGCGGAGGCAGCGCGGCCAGCGGGACCGAGCCGACGAACATCGAGCGCCCGACGACGAAGGTCGGCGTGGCCCGGATGCCGTCGCGCATCCCCGCGGCGACGTCCGCCGCGAGCCGCCGCGAGGTCTCCGGCGACTCGAGGCAGGCGTGGAGCCGCGCCACGTCGAGGCCGGCGCCGGCCGCGACGGCGTCGAGCGGCCGCTTCGCCTCCTGGTTCGCGAAGAGGGCGTCGTCCATCTCCCGCACCCTCCCCTGCTCCTCCGCGCAGATGCCCGCGCGGGCGAGCAGGCACGCGCCGGGGTGGATCGTCCGCTTCAGCAGGGGGTTGCAGTCCATCTCCAGCGGGAACTGGCGCCGCACCAGCTTCAGGTCCGGGCGCAGCGCGAGGAGCTGGTTCAGCTCGTCGTGCGCCTTGGCGCAGAACGGGCAGAGGAAGTCGCTGTACGAGACGACCGTGCCGGGCGGCGCCTCGGTCACGGCGGCGCGCTCGACGGGCGCCGCCGGCTGCGCTCCCGGGAGTCCGCCCCGGGACGGGTTCTCCCAGTACCTCGGGTAAAGGGTGGCGGAGGCGGCGACCGCGACGACGGCGAGGACCACCACCGCCCCGGTGGCGCCGGCGTGCTCCGCGAGCGCGTCCAGGTCCGCGGCCACCGCCGCGCGGACGCCGGCGGGGCGCACGGCGCGCGAGGCCGCGGCCAGCAGCGCCACGGAGATCGTCCACGCCGCCATGCACATGAGGCACCACGCGCCGATGACGAACTCGCTCACGATCGCGAGCGCGACGGCGGCGAGCACCGCCCCGCCCGCGCCGAGGGCGAGGAGCCCGGCGGGCCACCCCGGGTGCGGGCGCCGCCCGGCGAGGCCCCAGGCCGCGAGCGCCGCCATCGTGCCGTAGCCGAGCGCTCCCCAGAGGGCGACGGGGAGGCCGAACAGCACCGAGTAGGCGCTGGTCGCCACCTTCCCGCAGCTGAACGTCTCGCTGATGTCGCAGAAGCTCGAGACGCCGCCGTGCGCCTGGGCGTGGAGCCAGGTGAGGTACGCCGCCACTCCGAGGCCGGCGAGCGCCAGCACCAGCACGGCGCGGAGCGCGCCGCGGGATGCCGGGGCCGGCGCGGCGGGGGCTGGAGCGGAGGGTGACCTTCGGGCCAAGCGCGCTCCGCTCACTCGATCTCACAGGGCTTCACGGGGACGCACGGCTTGTCCTTCGCGCCCTCGTCCTGCCCGGCGCCCTTCGAACCCTCGGCCTGTGAGGTGCCCTTCGCGCCCGCGCCCTGCCCGGCGCCCTTCGCGCCTGCCGCCTTGTCGCTCCTCTCGTCCGTGGCCTTCTCGCCAGCGGCCTTCACCGGCTGGGGGCCCTTGCCGGTGCCGGCCGCCGTCGCGGGCGGCGCCTCGGCCTTGCCCGGTGCCTGGTCCGTCGCGCCTGCCTTCCCGGTCCGGGGCGGCCTCGCGGGCGCCGCACCCTGCGCCTGCCCGGCGTCGCGGGTGGACGTGCCGGCCGCCGGAGGGTCCTCGCCCCCGCGCGCCGTGGCGAGCGGGAGCGCCGCGAGCGCGGCGGCGACGGCGAGCGGCTTCACCATGGTGCGGTTCTCCTTCCCGGCGAGCCGGGGTGCCGCGGAGTCTGCCCCGGAACGGGTCCGAGGTGAAGCGGATCTACGCCTCGCGCCCGGGCGCGCCCACCCGGGAAGGCGCGGGGCGACGGCGGCCCCGCGTCCCTCCGCGCAGCGACCCAGCAAGCGTTGGACGTCCCGGCCCGGCCGTCGGAGAATCGCCTGAATGCTGCGGCCCGACGACCCCGCGTCCCTCGCCCCGCGCATCGAGCGCGCCCAGGCCTGGCAGATGATCCGGACTGCGCGCGCCCACCCCGCCGGCGGGTCCTGGATCGACGCGGGCGGCGGGTGGTCGGTGTCGTTCGGGCCGCGCTCGCCCTTCAACGCCGCCGTGGGCGTCGGGCTCGCCGGATCGGTGGACCCGGGCGCCCTGCTCCAGATCGAGGAGCACCTCGGCGCGGGCGGCGGGGCCGTGCGCATCGAGGTGGCCTCCCCGGCCGATCACTCGCTCGCCGGTGCGCTCGCCCACCGGGAGTACGGCGTGGAGCGCTTCCACCAGGTGTGGTGGCGCCCGCCCTCGCCACTCCCGGCTGCGGCGGACGCCGGGACCCGCCCCATCCGGCCCGGCGAGGAGGACCTCTGGCTCGACATCTTCGGCGCGACGTTCCTCGGCGGCGCGCCGACCGGACCGCTGCGCGAGGGGCTCCGCGCCATGCCTCGCGCCGAGGGAAACGTCTGCTTCCTGGCCTTCGCGGACGGCGCCCCGGCCGGCGTGGCGATGGCGTCGTGCGAGGCCGGCGTCGCCCTGCTCACGGGGGCCGGCGTGCTGGAGCGGTTCCGCGGGCGCGGGCTGCAGGCGTCGATGGTCCGGGCTCGGCTCGAGTGGGCGGCAGCGCGGGGCTGTGACCTCGCAGCCTCCGCGACGGATCCCGGCACCGCATCCCAGCGCACGCTGGAGAAGGCCGGCTTCCGGAGCGCCTACCCGAAGGCGGTGATGGTGCGGCCGGCGCCGTGAGGTGGAGGTCGCGATCGGGGTCGGGGTCGGGGTCGCGAAGGACTCACCCTGGGTGCACCTCTGCCACGGCCCCTCGCTCGCCCCTGCGCACCTCGATCCGCGCCGGGATCCTCCTCCGCAGCTCGGGCACGTGGGAGATGACCCCCACCAGCCGCCCGCTCTTCCCGAGGCCCTCGAGGGCGCGCACGGCGTCGTCGAGGGTCTCCTCGTCGAGAGAGCCGAACCCCTCGTCCACGAACAGCGCGTCGAGCCGGAGCCCGCCCGACCTCCGCAGCACCACGTCGGACAGCCCGAGCGCGAGCGCCAGGCTCGCGAGGAAGCTCTCCCCTCCCGAGAGCGCCCCGACGGGCCGGTCGGTGGCCCCGGTCCACGCGTCCTCCACCACCAGCCCCAGCCCGGAGGCCTGCGCCCGGTGGGCCACGGAGGTGTCGTGCCGCAGCCGGAAGCGGCCGCGCGACATCCTGAGCAGGCGCACGCTCGCCGCCTCCGCGACCTCCTCGAGCCGCGCCGCCAGCACGAAGCGCTGCAGGCTCATGTTGAGGGCGTTCCGGCCGCGGGTCACCTCCGCCACGTGCCCGACGATCTCCAGCTCCCGCTCGGCGCGCGAGGCCTCGGCGGCGAGGTCGGAGGCGCGTCGCTCGATCCTCGCGAGCGCGTCCACCTCCTTCTCGAGGCCCGCCGCCCGCTCCTGCGCTTCCCTGGCCGCGAGCGCCGTCGCCGCGCGCGCCACCCGCGCCCCGGCCAGATCCGGGGGGGCCTGCCCGGCGACGTCCCGCTCGCGATCGTCGAGGGCCGCGCGCGCCGCCGAGGCGGCCACGGTCCGCGCCTCGATGGACGAGGCGAGCGTCGCCCGGTCCGCGGGCGCGAGCAGCGCGGCCTCGCAGGCCGCGAGGTCCGCGAACCCGGCCGCCGCGCCCGCGCGCGCGGCCT
Organism: Anaeromyxobacteraceae bacterium; assembly: GCA_035519395.1. GTDB lineage: Bacteria > Myxococcota > Myxococcia > Myxococcales > Anaeromyxobacteraceae > Anaeromyxobacter. The sequence goes on from DATIWK010000030.1 coordinate 8,668, forward strand.
CCGCCGCCGCCTCTCGCGCCGACGCCTCCGACGCGGCGCGCTCCCGGCCCGCCGCCGCGAGCCGCTCCTCGGCCGCGGCGCGCCGCTCGCCGGCCTCCGCCTGCGCCCGCCTGGCAGCCTCGGCGCGGCCGTCGAGATCGGCGATCGCCGAGCGCGCCCGCCCCAGCTCGTCGGCGGCGCCCGCGCCGACGCCGGCGGCCTCCAGGGCGCGCGCGATCTCCGACCGCGCCTTCTCCCGGCCGGCCCGCTCGGTCCGGGCGGCGCCGGCCCGGCGCACCGCCTCGTCCCGGGCCGAGCGCTGCTGGGCGGCCGCCGCCCGGGCTGCGGCTGCCTCGGCGTCGAGCCCCTTCAGCCGCTCCGCCGCTCCCTGGGCCTCCTTCAGCGCCGCCGCCGCAGCCGCCGCCTCGGCGGCCAGGGCCTCGACCGGCCGCGCCTCCCGGGCGAGCGCCTGGGACGCCCGGCTGCGGGCGCCCTCGAGCCTGCCGGCCGCCGCGGCCCGTGCGGCCTCGCTTTCCGCGGCCCGGGCCAGCTGGGCCTGCGCGTCGGCCCTCGCCCGCTGCACGTCCGCCTTCTCCGGGACGCCGTCGGTCCCCCTCGCCGGCGCCGGGTGCTCGGGCGACCCGCAGACGGGGCAAGGCCTTCCAGGGGAGAGGCGTTTCGCGAACCACGACGCCATCCCGCCCTCGCGCGCGGCGTTGAGCGCGTCGGCGTGCGCGGCCGAGCGGCGGGCGGCCTCGGCCGCGCCCTGCCCCTCGCGCTCGGCCGCGGCGAGCGCCTTCCCCAGCGAGGCGACCTCGGCGTCCGCCGCGTCCCGCTCGCGCGCTCCCTCGAGCGCCGCCCGCAGCCTCGCCGCGGTGTCCGCCCGGGGGCCCTCCGCCGCCGCCAGCGGCCGGAGGCGCTCCGCCTCGGCCTCGAGCGCCGCGGCCCTCGCCTCCGCCCCCTTGGCCGCCGTCCCCGCCGCACCCTCGGCCGACTCCGCCGACTCGGCGGCCGCTGCGGCAGCCGCGAGCGCGCGATCCGCCGCGGCGAGCCGCTCGACGTCGGGCAGCGCGCGGGCGAGCGCCTCGGCGCGCGCCGCGAGCGCGTCGCGGCGCGGTCCGTCCGCCTCCGCGCGGACCAGCGCCTCGGCGGCCACTCCGGCCGCGGCCGCCGCGCCCCGGGCCTCGGCCTCCGACGCCTCCTCCGCGGCCGCGCGGGTCCGGAGCTCCCTTTCCCGCGCGCGGGCCGCCTCGATCCGCTCGCGCACCCGCTCCGCCTCGTCGGCCCGCGCGAGCCGGACCCGGTCGCGCGCGAGCCCGGAGGCCCCCTCCTCCGCGCGCCGGACCTCCTCGCGGGCGCGGCCCAGCGCCTCGAACCGGGTGGCCCGCTCGCTCGCCTCGGCCAGCGCCGCCACCGCGCGCGCGTCCCCGGCCGATCGCGCCTCGGCCTCGGCCCGCGCGCCGGCGAGCGCGACCTCTGCGGCGCCGCGCCGGGCCGCGACCTCCTCCGCGTCCTCGCCGCCGAGCGCCTCCTGCTGGCGCGTGGCCAGGTCCTTCCGGCGCGCCTCCAGCGCGTTCTTCCGCTCCACCAGGACCCGCTCGACCTCCTCGTAGACCTCGGTCCCGAACAGCTTCTGGAGGAGCGCCTCGCGCTCGCGGGCGTCCGCGACGAGGAGCTTCTTGAACTCGCCCTGCGGCAGCAGCACCACGCGCTGGAACTGCCCGGCCTCCATGCCGAGGAGCGCCTCGACCCGGGCGGTCACCGCCGTGGCGCCGGTCGCGAGCGGCGCCGGGACCCCCTCCTTCCAGAGGCTCGCCTCAGGACCGACCGCGACGGTGCCGCTGCCCCGCTTCTTCGGCCGCTCCCACGCCGCCGTCCGCTCGGCCCGGTAGACGGCCTCGCCGAGCCGGAAGCGGAACACCACCTTCGGCTCCGCGTCCGGCGCCGCCGCGTCCGCGCGCAGCCGCCCGGCCGCGCCGCGGTCCCCGGGCACCATGCCGTAGAGCGCGAACGCCATCGCGTCGAACAGCGTCGTCTTCCCCGCGCCGGTGGGCCCGTGCACGAGGAAGAGGTCGCCCGGGCCGAGCGCGCCGAAGTCGATGCGCTGGACCCCGGCGTACGGCCCGAAGGCCTGCAGCTCGAGCGAGAGCGGCCTCATGCTGCCCGCTCCTTCCGCTGCACCTCGCGGAGCGCCGCGGCGAAGACCTCCTGCAGCTCGGGCGCGGGCACGCCGCCCGCCACCCGCTCGAAGAAGGCGCGGAAGAGCTTCTGGTCGTCGCCGCCCGCCCCGGCGACCTCGCGCGCGAACTCGCCCTCGTCGCCCGGCACCAGCGCGGCGCGGACCACGTTCACGACGTGCCGGAAGCGCCGCTGCAGCTTCGCCTTCGCGTCCACCACGTAGCCCGGATCGTCGAGCGTCGCCTCGACCAGGTCCCCGGCGTGGCGCGCCAGGTCCTCGCGGCGCAGCAGCTCGTCGAGCGTGCCGCGCAGCCGGACCACGTCGCGCCGCGCCGTGAGCGGGACGGCGCGGGCGCGAGCGGCGCCGCGCTCGACCTCCACGAGGAGCGCGCCCTTCTCGTGCGCGGCCTCGGCGAAGGAGTACTTGAGGAGCGACCCCGAGTACCGGACGCCGGGCGCGACCTCCTGCGGCGCGTGGAGGTGGCCGAGGGCGACGTAGTCGAACCCGGCGAGCGCCGCGACGGGCACGGAACCAGCGCCGCCGACCGAGAGCGGGCGCTCGCTGTCCGGGGTCTCGAGCGCGCCCTGGACGAAGGCGTGCGCCACCAGCACGGCCGGGAGCCGGCGCCCGGCGGCATGGGCGCGGGCGCGCCCCACCACGCGCTCGGCCGCGGCGGCCTGGCCGCGGATGCCCTCGTCGCCCTCGATCCCGCGGACCAGGTCGGGATCGAGGTAGGGCACGGCGTAGACGAGCCCCTTCCCCGGGATCTCCACCGGCTCGGCCGCACGGCGCAGATCGGCGCGCAGGTGGACGCCCCGCCCCGCCAGGAGACGCGCCGCGAACGAGAGCCGCTCCGGCGAATCGTGGTTCCCGGCGATGGCGACCACCGGGACCCCGAGCTCCGCGAGCCGGACCAGCACCTCGTCGAGGAGCGCGACCGCCTCGGCCGGCGGGACGGCCCGATCGTACACGTCGCCGGCCACCACGACCGCGTCCGGCCGCTCCTCGCGCGCGAGGTCCACGAGCTGGCCGAGCACCTGGGCCTGGTCCTCGAGCAGCGGCTCCTCGTGCAGGGAGCGCCCCAGGTGCCAGTCCGACGTGTGCAGGATGCGCAGCGTCACGGACAGATCGTACGCGCCGGACTGACATCGCGAGCAGCCGGGCGCACGTTCGGCCTGAGGGATTTCTGTAACGCCTGATCGGGGTTACGGCGGGCTGGCAGGGGCTCCGCGGGTTTTGGCCGCCGCGGCTGATCCGCGCTCGCGGAAGACTGCCCGCTCCCGCGACGAAGGATCGACAGGGGCCTATGGGCATGATCCTTTCGCTCCATGGCCCGAAAGCGCGCGCTGAAGCAGTTCTCGAAGGCGGAACTCCTCGCCGAGCTCGGGGAGCGGCTCGCCGACGAGAAGTTCCACGATGGCATGACGATGTCCGAGATAGAGCTCGCGGCGGAGGAGATGGTGAGGC
>DATIWK010000031.1:0-33828 GCA_035519395.1 Anaeromyxobacteraceae bacterium
AGGTCCGGCTGGCGCGATAGTGGAGAGGCGAGGCGGACCCCGACGCGGCCCCCGCTGGGCACTGAGTCCGCCCCCGCTCCTGTGGGCCTCACTGGCGTGCCGCCTCGCTGCGAGCCCCACCGTGCCCATGGAGGTCGATGCCGAACTCGACAACGGCACCGAGTTCGTGGCGCGCACAGCCTCCGGGACGAGACGTGGCATGGAGTTCGTCGGCGCGGAGTTGAACGGCTTCGACGACCAGGGCAATCCCGTTGTGCTCCGGATCGAGTCCATCGAAGCCAGCGGGCGCCTGGGCTACGAAGACATCCTCGCTTACGTGGTTTCGACCGCACCGGCCGGTTCATCGCCGCGAGCCCCTTTGTGCGGTGTCGATGCGCGGGGACGGCCGATTCGCGCCATCCCGCTCGCAGGCCGCTGGGAGCGTGGCTCCGGCCGGGAGACGGGCGGCCGGTGGGTCCCGGCGCCCGGGTCCTTCACTTTCGCGTGCGAGGGCGCAGCCCTCGCCAAGTGCGTGTACCTCGGGTACCGGCCCTGGGCAGGCAAGGTACGCCACTGCACGGACTCTGATCACTGTCGGGAGACGACCTTAGCGGACCTTCACCAAGCCTGCGTCCGGATGCTGCGCGCCGACTACTGCGGTGACGGGACACCACACACGGTGGACGGCACAATCATCGGATACCGCGACGGCTTCGGGATCCTCCGCGGAGTGGAAGAATGGCCGTTCGAGGCGGAGTGGGGACCGAGCGGCGCGGTTTGCATCTCGAGGACCCGCCTGTTGGAGCTACCCGAGCCATCGTGCATCGAACGCCTCCGGAAGCCAGGCTGCGGGAGCCTGAGCCATTTCGACGGCGGGACGCTCATCATGAACACAGTCCGTCCCGCGCTGCCGAAGTGAGCGCCCGCGACGCCCGAACGGGAGGCCTTCTACTCACTTCCCGGACAGCTCCTGCGCGCGCTGCGACGCGACGGCGCGCAGGTCGTCGCGCACGTCCTTGGCCGTCGAGTCGGCATACCGCTTGTAGTACTCGGCCGCGGCCGGGTCGCCCAGCAGGCGGTAGCACTCGGCCAGGCCGTAGAGCGGCGTGGCGAGCCCCGGGTCGAGGCCGAGCGCGGCCTTGTAGTCGTCGGCGGCCTCCCGGTACTTCTGGAGCCCGAACCGCGCGCTGGCGCGCGCCGAGTACGCGACCGCGAGGCGGGGGTCGAGCGCGATGGCCTCGCTGAACTCGTTCGCCGCGGCGTTCCAGTCGCGCTTGCCCATGAGGTCGAGGCCTGCGCGGTAGTGCTGCGCGGCCGTGGGGCCCGAAGGCTCCGGCGCGGGAGCGGACGCGGCGGCGACCGCGGCCGGCGCAGCCGCTGCCGCCGCCGGCGCTGCGGAGGACGAGGCCGCCGGCGCGGGCCCGCTCGTTCCGCCGGGGACGCCTCCCCCGGCCACCGCGGCCGAACCGGCGGAGAGCTTGAGCACGCGCTGCGGAGGCCGGGTCGACTCGCCGGCCGGCGCGGCGCCCGCCCGCGGCTGCGTGCGCCTCGCCTCGTCGAGGAGCGCGGACGCCTCCGGGTTGCTCGGATCGGACGCGAGGACGACCTCCGCCTCGAACGACGCGAACGCCGGGTACCGGAGCGAGAGGTACGTTCGCCCCGTCTTGATGCGCGAGCCGAGGTACGCCGGCTGGGCGTAGGTGGCGTCCTCGTACGCGAAGAGCGCGGTCTTGAAGTCGCCGGCGACGAAGGCGCGGTCGCCCTCGGCGAGCTTCTCCCGGACGGCCGGCGTCGGTTGCGGGGCCGGCGTGACCTTCGGCGGCATCGGCCAGCCGTTCGAGGCGAGCGGCTGGGCCGAGGCCTGGGCGAGGGCAGCGGGCGCGGCGAGGGCGGCCACCAGGGCGGAGGCCATGCCGATCAGCGTTCGCGGACTCATCGTCGTCACCCCCTGGGGCGCAGGAACGGGTTCTCGAGGAGCACGGTCTCCCCGCGGTCGGCGCCCACCGAGAAGCCCATCACCTTCACGCCCACGAGATCCTCCACCCGCTTCACGTAGCGCCGGGCGTTCGCCGGGAGGTCCTCCCACGAGCGCACCGCGGTGAGCGGCTCGGTCCAGCCCGGCATCTCCTCGTAGGCCGGCTCGCACCGCTCGAGGACCTCGGGGTCCGAGGGCATCTCGTCGAGCGCCTTCCCATCCACCCGGTAGCCCACCGCCACCTTCACCGGGTCGAACCCGGTGAGCACGTCGAGCTTGGTGAGGGCGATGCCGTGGAGCCCGTTCACGCGCGCTGCGAACCGGAGCGCCGGAGCGTCCAGCCAGCCGGTGCGGCGCGGGCGGCCGGTCGTGGCCCCGAACTCGCCGCCGACCTGCCGCAGGCGGTCGCCGGTGGCGTCGCGGAGCTCGGTCGGGTACGGCCCGCCTCCCACGCGCGTGGAGTAGGCCTTGGAGATGCCGAGCACGTAGTCCACGGCGGTCGGCCCGAGGCCGCAGCCGACGACCGCGTTCCCGGCCACCGTGTTCGACGAGGTGACGAAGGGATAGGTGCCGTGGTCCACGTCGAGCAGCGTGCCCTGGGCGCCCTCGAAGAGCAGCGAGCGGCCCTGGCGCAGCGCGCGGGTGAGCCAGAGCGAGACGTCGGTGGCGTGGCGGGCGATGCGACGGCCCAGCTCCGCGGTGCGGGCCACGATGGCACGGCCGTCGAGGTCGGGCGTGGCGCCCAGGCGGCGCAGCTCGTCGATCGCGGAGGGGAGGCGCTCGTTCACCCTCCGTGCGAGCCGCCCCTCGTCGAGGAGGTCGCGCACGCGCAGGCCGCGGCGGGCGACCTTGTCCTCGTAGGTCGGGCCGATGCCGCGGCCGGTGGTGCCGATCTTCCCGGCGCCCAGCGACTGCTCCCGCGCCACGTCGATGGCCTTGTGCCAGGGCATGATCACGTGGGCGTCGAGCGACAGCACCAGCTGCCCGTCGTCCTTCAACGCGCCCTTCGCCTTGAGCCGGTCGATCTCCATGACGAAGACCTCCGGATCCGCGACGACGCCGTTGCCGATCACGCAGGACTTCCCGGGGTGGAGGATGCCGGCGGGGATGAGGTGCAGCACCGTCTTCTCGCCGCCCACCACCAGGGTGTGGCCGGCGTTGTTGCCGCCCTGGAAGCGGACCACCACGTCGGCGTACTGCGTCAGCAGATCGACGATCTTGCCCTTGCCCTCGTCGCCCCACTGGGCTCCGACGACCACCACGTTGGCCATGCCTGTCTCCCGAAGACGGGGCCCCGCGCGCGGGCTGCGGGGCCTCCGAAGAAACGGACGGACGATAGCAGGCGCGCCGGGGAATCGCTAGCGACGGCGCCCGGTCCGGCCGCGAGGCCGCCGCCGTGCCACCCGCCGCGCCGCCGCCGCGCCGGCGCGGCCTCGTCCGGTCGCCCGCTCCAGCGCCTGCGTCGCGAACTCCAGGTCCACGGCGAAGCCGATGGCGGGGCCCGGCCTCCCGAAGCGCGCCAGCAGCTCGTCGTACCGGCCACCGTTCGCGACCGCGCTGCCCGCGCCGGGCACGTAGCCGGAGAAGGTGATGCCCGTGTAGTACCCGAGGCCGCGCGTCTCCCCGAGGTCGATCGCGACCGGGCCCAGGCCGCGCCGCCGGGCCAGCCGCAGCGCCGCCTCGACCTCGCGCAGCGCCGCCGCCGCCGCCGGCACCGCGCGGCCGAGGGCCCGCGCGCGGTCGAGCGCCCCGTCGCCGTACAGGGTCGCGAGGCCGGGGAGCGCCTGGCGCGCCCGGCCGGCGCCGCGCGCGCGCCTGGCCAGCTCCGCCAGCGCCGCCTCGTCCTTCCGGCTCAGCGCGTCCCAGGCCGCCGCGCGCGCGCGGGGCGCGAGCCCCGCCGCGGCGATCACCGCCTCCGCGAACTGCGCGTGCCCCACCTCCACCACCGACCCCTCCAGCCCCACGCGCTCCAGCGCCCGCGCCAGCAGCACCAGCGCCTCGGCGTCGGCGCCCGGGCCGCCCGCCCCGAGCAGCTCGACGCCGGCCTGGTACACCTCGCGCGGGCGGCCGGCGCGCGCCTCGCGGGCGCGGAGCACCGGGCCGTCGTAGCAGAGGCGCGCCGGGGACGGCAGCGCGTCGGGCCGGGCCGCGTAGAGCCGGGCGATCTGCGGGGTGATGTCGGGCCGGATGGCGACGACCTCGCCCGAACCCGGCTCCACGAACTTCATCACGTCGGCGAGCGCCGCCGGCGAGAGGCCGCGCTCGACCACGTCGAGCCGCTCCAGCGTCGGGAGGAAGAGGCGCCGGTAGCCGAACCGGGAGAAGACCTCCTGGAGCTTGCCGGACAGCTCGGCGAGGTGCGCCGAGTGGTCGGGGAGGAGGTCGCGCAGGCCGGACGGGAGCGAGAGGTCGAGCATCGCGCGCGAACTCTACCCGCTCCCGCCCGGTGGATCCACGCGCGGCACCTACCGCGACCGCGACCGCGACCCCGACCGCGACCGCGACCCCGACCGCGAGCCCGACCCCGACCGCCTCAGAGCTTGATCGCCCGGACGCTCCGCACGTGCGGGAGCGCCCGCACGCGGTCCAGGATCGCCTGCGACGGCGCCGAGTCCACGTTGAGGAAGGCGAAGGCGCGCGAACGGTCCTCGAGCCGCGAGAGCGAGATGCGCGCGATGTTCACCCCCGCCGCCCCGAGCGCCGTGCCCAGGTTGCCCACCACGCCGGGCGCGTCGTCGTTCTCGCAGAGGATCACGTCGCCCTCGGGGACCGCCTCCACCCGGAACCCGTCCACCCGCACGATGCGCGCCTCGCGCTTGCCGTAGACCGTCCCGGCCACCGTCACCTCGCCGCCCTGGCCGCGCAGGGTGACCGTGAGCAGGCTCGCGTAGTCGTGGGGCTCGTTGCTCCGCTCCTCGCGCACGGTGAGGCCGCGGTCGCGGGCGGCGGCGGGGGCGGAGACCTCGTTCACGGGCGTGTCGAGGGCGTCGCGGAGCAGGCCCACCAGCACCCGCGCCGACAGGGGCCGCAGCGGGACCGCGCCGAGGTCGCCGGCGACGGCCACCGCCACCTCGCGCGGGCCGGCCGGTCCGAGCTGGGCGGCGAGCGAGCCGAGCTTCTCGGCGAGCGGGAGCCAGGGGCCGAGCTGGTCCAGCACGTCGCGCGGGAGGCTGGGCACGTTGACCGCGTTCCTCACCTCGCCGCGGGTCAGGAAGAGCGCCAGCTGCTCCGCCACGGCGACCGCGACCGCCGACTGCGCCTCCTCGGTGGACGCGCCGATGTGCGGCGTGCACACGAAGTTCTCCTGCGCGAACAGGGGGTGATCGGCGGGCGGCGGCTCCTTCTCGAAGACGTCGAGCGCCGCGCCGCCCAGGTGGCCCGAGGCGAGCGCCTCCGCCAGCGCCCGCTCGTCCACGATCCCGCCCCGGGCGCAGTTCACCAGGAGCGCCCCCTTCTTCATGCGGGCCAGCGTCTGCGCGTTCACCAGGTGCCGCGTCTGATCGGTGAGGGGGACGTGGACCGAGACCACGTCCGACTCCCGCCAGACGGTGTCGAGGTCGGCGAGCCGCGCGCCGAGCTTCGCCGCGGCGTCGGGCCCGATGAACGGGTCGTAGGCGATCACCCGCATCTTCATGGCGGCGGCGCGCTCCACCAGGACCGAGCCGATGTTGCCGATGCCGACGACGCCCAGCGTCTTCCCCGCCAGCTCCCGCCCCTGGAACCGCTTCTTCTCCCACTTGCCGGCGCGGACGCTCGCGGTCGCGGCCGCGACGTGGCGCGAGAGGGCCAGGATCATCGCCAGGGCCAGCTCCGCGACCGTCACCGACGAGCCGCCGGGGGTGTTCATCACCACCACGCCGCGCCGGGTGGCGGCCTCCAGGTCGACGTTGTCCACGCCCACGCCGGCGCGTCCCACCACCTTGAGCCGGCTGGCCCGCTCCAGCAGCTTGGCCGTGACCTTGGTGGCGCTCCGCACCGCGAGGGCGTCGTAGCCGGCCACGATCTCGGCCAGCTCCTCCGCCTTCAGCCCCACCTTGACGTCCACCTCGAGGCCCGCGTCGCGCAGGATGCGGACCGCCTCGGGCGAGAGATCGTCGGACACCAGGACGCGGTGGGCCATGGGGCCTCCGTTCGAGCGCGAGATCCTGCACCGCCGGCGGCCGCGCCGCAGCGGCACGACGGGGAGTCGTCAGAGGGCGCCGAGCCCCGCCAGCACGAACTCCGACACCTGCCGCTTCACCCGATCGACCTCCTCCTCGGAGGCCGCGGCGCCGATGACGCCGACGAGCATGCCGGAGAGCGCCAGCTCGAGCGCGCCCAGGATCGAGGTCGCCGCGAGGATGGGGTCGATCGAGCGGCGGAACTCGCCGCGCTCCTGGCCCTGGGCGACGACGTCGGCGACGATGCGCGACGCGGTCTCGAAGGTCTCCCGCGTCGAGCCGGCGCGGAGCGCGTTGGGCGTGCGCGACACCTCGAGCAGGAGCACGCGCACCGCCGAGGGCGACGCCTTGTAGGCGTCGAACACGAACGCGCACATCGAGCCGATCTTCTCCGCAGCGGTCCCGGGGCCCTGGTCCACGGCGTCGAGCGCGTTCACGAGGATGGCCCACTGCTCGGCGAAGACGCTCTCCAGCAGCTCGTCCTTGTTCCGGAAGTAGTGGTACACGAGGCCGTAGGCGACCTTGGCCGCGCGCGCCACGTCCGCGATCCGGCACCCGTGGTAGCCCTTCTCGGCGAAGACGCCGACGGCGGCGTGGAGGATCGCCCGCCGCTTCTCGGGCTCGTCGTCCGGCGGGACGGCGCGTGGCACCGATCGGGGCGAATTCGCGCGAGTCACGCATCGATTTCTGAATCGATCCGGCCCGATCGGGCAAGCGCCAGCAGGGGCCGGAACCCGTCCGGGGTGCACCATCCGTACATGTCGCTTGCCGCGCCGCGGCAAGTTCAGGGAGTCGTCCCCCCCAGGCGCGACAGGTCGAGGACGAAGCTGTAGGAGAACGTCCCGCAGTCGTTGTAACCAACGGTGACGGCCGCACGGAAGCACCGGCAAGGGGAGTTCCAGGACAGGGTCGCGTGCTGCTGCTGGAGATGGCCCGAGGACACCTCGCGAAGCTGGCCCGACGCGTTGCATGCCCCGAGGATGGTGGGCCGCGCGGTGACGAGCGCGTCGTAGCCGAGGGTGGCCGCCCCCAGCACCGCCGTCGCGCCGGCCGTCCATTGCCCGACCGCGGCGAACGGGGCGGGACGGACTTCGAAGAGCGCGTCGGGTCCGGACAGGAGATCGGGGGAGGCGCCCTCGCCGATCGCGAGCAGCGCGCCGCGCACGGCGTCGCCGCGGCGATCCCTCGCCGTGGCTCCCACGCGGAGCTCGGAGAACCGGTCGAGCCAGGAGCGGCCCACGGTGGGGACGAGCGCGTAGGGCCGGTCCTGGAACGCCCAGAACCGCGCCAGCGCGTCCAGGCTGAAGGGGCCGGCCGCGGCGCCGGCGGAGACCCATGTCTCCGCCAGGCGGCCCGCCGCCGCGTCCAGGTCCTGCCCGATCTCGAGGCGGCCGAGATCGGCCGCGCCGCGGGAGAGGCGCGTCTCCACCGAGGCGCGCAGCTGGTCGTAGGCGCCCGGCGGCGCGGCCGCGAGCACGCGGCGCCCGGTGGGCACGGACCCGGGGATGGTCTCCCCGGTGAAGGACTCCTCCACCAGCGTGGCGGAGGTCGGCGGGCGGTCCCAGGCGTCGTAACCCCAGGTCGGGAGGGCGCGGCCGGCGACGGCGCTGCCGAGGCTCCACTGGAGGCGCGGCGCGATGGCGTGCCGGAGCTCGCCGTAGTCGCGGGAGATCTCGGCCTCGAGCCGCGCTCCGCCCACGGCCCAGGCGTTCGCCATCGGGTCGGACCCCGCGTCGAAGGCGTAGCCGGTCGCGGCGCCGCGCAGGTACGGGGTGAGCGAGACCGCGCCCCCCAGGAGGAGCGGCGCGGAGACCTCCGCGCGCAGGTCGGCGCGGGTCGCGGCGAGGCGCTGCCTCGGATCCTCCTCCGCGAGCGGCGTGACGACGGCCGGCGGGGGCGCGTTCCACTCGCGATCGCCGGGGCCGAGGCCGGTCTCGGGGCACGGCGGGGCGGGGCACACGAGCCCCGTGTCCGCGCCGTTCGTGTTCCCGGCGGGGGGCGCGAACCGGGCCAGCCCGGCGCGCGCCGACAGCGTCAGCGGCCCGGCCAGCGCGGTCGGCAGGAGGGTCGCCGTGAGCGCCGGCCAGCGCTGGAACGCGGGCACCCGCGCGCCGAATGCGCCGAACGGCACCTGGAGCAGCTGGCCCCCGTACGACAGCGGCTCGTAGTACGCCGCGCTCGCCTCGAGCACCGCGGGACCGCCGCGCCAGGAGAGGATCGCGCCCGAGCGGCGGTAGAACGTGTCTCGCTGGAGCACGTCCGCGTTGAAGTCGTGCAGGTAGATGGGATCGCCGAACAGCGAGAGGTCGACGCGGAGGGTGGCGCCCTCGAAGGCGCGCTGCACGTGCGCCCCCGAGACGGCGAGCCGCGACCCGTACTCGCCGCCCGCCTCCCGGTCCAGGTCGTAGAGCCAGGCGACGTCCACGCGTCCCTGGGAGCCGACCGCCGGCGCCCAGCGCAGCTCCAGGTCGGCGCCGGGGCCGCGGACCGCGCCGCCCGACGTGCTCGAGGGCCCGAACGCGTACTTGGGGGTCACGGTCGCGTCGGCGCTCCGGCCGAGCGTGACGAACACGGACTGGGCCAGGATGAGGCCCGATGTCCCGGTGCTCGTGAACGTCGGGACGAGGAGCCCGGTCTGGCGATCGCTCAGCGGGACGTAGAGCCAGGGGAGCGGCAGGATCGGGACCGGCTCGTCGATGAAGAGGAACCGCGGCGTCACGTAGAGCACCGGGTTCGTGAGGATGGCGCGGTCCCCGGGGAGAACGTCGGCCTTCGACGCCCGGATCTCCCAGGAGGGCGCGCCTCCGCCCGGGCAGTCGCAGAGCGTGAGCCGCGCCTTCTCGACGAGGAAGTGCCCGGTGGTGCCCGTGACCCGCGTCCCCGAGAACGACAGCCGGTTGCGGCCCGTGCGCCGCGCGGCCTCGAGGGTGGCGGCGTCCGCCAGCTTCTGCGGCACGTCCTTCACGAAGGCGACCACGTCCTCGGCCTGGAACTCGCCGCCCATGACCGCGTGGATCCCATCCGCCGCCACCACCCGCGTCGCGTCGGTGAGCAGCACGTCGCCGGCGGCATGCACCTCGCCGGTCGCGGGGTCGTACTCGGCGGTGCGGGCGCGCAGGGTGATCGCGCCGCGCCGCAGCACCACGCCGCCCTCCGCCCGGCAACGGCCGGTGGCGGCGGTGCAGGTGACCGGCCCGGCCACCTCGACCTGCAGCGGCCCCGCACCGGGGAGCGGCTGCCGCTCCGGCGAGGGTGCGCCGAGGAGGACCCCGGCCGCGGCCAGGGCGAGGGCGTGAATCAAGGTCGGGTCCTGCCCGGGCTACCGGGGCGGGGCGTCGGCGGTGCCGCCCGCGGGCTCGCCGCCGGCGCCGGGCTCGAAGGTCGCGCCGGGCTCGGCGGTCCCGTCCGCCCCGGCGGGAGGCGCACCGGAGGGGGCGGGGGCCGGTGCCGCACCCGGCGCAGGGGCGGCGGCGCCGCCGGGCCGCTCGAAGTCGAGCGCGAGGACGTCGCCCTCGATCTTCTGCTGGTACGGGACGCGCTGCTTGAGCTTGATGTCCAGGACGAAGGTGGAGCCGCGCTTGCTGGGCGTGATCATCGCCACGGCGCTCGAGAAGAACGAAGTGTCCATGAACCGCGTGTCGTTGCGCCGGGCCGAGCGCGTGTTCTCGAGCTCGACGCGGATGACGTTCTCGCCCACGTCCTGCACGGTGTAGCGCGGCGTGGCGCTGGTGCGCACGTAGACCCGCGAGGTGCCCGCCATCTGCTTGAACCCGACCTCGCGCAGCTTCGAGGCCGGGGCGCCGCCCTCGAGGCGATCGGACGGCGTCGCCATGGCGACCCTGGCGCCCTTGGCGGCCTGGCGCTCGGCGAGAGCCGCCTCGGCGCGCGCCCGCACCTCCTCCTGCTTGCGCTGACGCTCCTCGACGAGGGCCTTCTTCTTCGCGTCGGCCTCTTCCTTGGCGCGCTGCTTCGCCTCCAGCTTCGCCTGGCGGTCCGCCTCGAGCTTGGCCCTCTGCTCATCGATCCTGGCCTTCCGCTCCTCGGCGGCCCGCTGCTTGGCCTCGATCCTGGCCTGGCGCTCCGCCTCGGCCTTGGCCTTCGCCTCCTCGGCGGCCCGCTGCTTGGCGTCGAGCTTGGAGAGCCGCTCGGCCTCGGCGGCCGCCTTCTTCTCGGCGGCGATGCGGGTCTTCTCCTCCTTCTCGGCGCGGAGCTTCGCCGCGCGCTCCTCCTTCTCGGCCTGGAGCTGCGCGGCGATCTCCTCCTTCTCGCGGCGCGCGCGCGCGGCCGGGTCCTCCTTCTGCTCGGCGGCGCCCGGCAGCGGCGCCACCACCACCGCGGCGCCCGCCCCCGCCTCGGGCTGCTTCGGCGGGCCGGCGGTCGCCTCCGCGGCGGCGCGGGTCGCCTCGGCCCTTTCCCGGATCTCGCGGGCCCGGGCCTCCGCCTCGGCCCGCTGCGCCTCGTTGTCGCGCGTCTGCTGGGCGGCCGCGTCCGCCAGCGCGCGCGCCTCGGCCTCCGCGCGCGCCTGCGACTGCGCCTCGGCGTCGGCCTTCATCTGGGCCTGCACCCGGACGCCGGCAGCGTCGCGCTCACGCTGCTCCGCCTCGGCCCGCGAGCGCTCCTCCGCCGTCGGGGCCGCCAGGGCCGTCGCGGCCGCTCCGGCCGTCACGGCCGCCGCGGCCGCCCCGCCGGTCTGGGCGGACGCGCCGGCCTGGGCGACGGCCTCGCCCTGGGGCGGCGCCGACGCCCTCTCGGCCTGCGGCGCGGCGGAGGACTTCTCGGCCTGGGGCTGGGCGGAGGACTTCTCGGCCTTCGGCGGCGACGCGGCGGCCACGGCCGCGACGGCCGCGCCCGCCGGCCTGGCGATCCTGACCAGCAGCGTCTCGCCCACCGTCTGCACGTCGGGCGGGTCCACCTCCACCGAGAAGGCGATCATGATGCGGGCGATCGAGGTCGCCTCGGACCCGTACGACAGGTTCTTCACCACGTTGATGACGCCGTCCTGGACCGAGAGGTCCTCCGGGACGTTCTGGAAACGGCTCTCGGACAGGTCGATCACGAACCGCGGCGGATCGGCCATCGAGAAGGTCGTGAAGTTGGGCGGCTTCGATCCCTTCACCGAGAGGACGATGCTGGCGCCCTCGTCCTTCACCTCGACCGCGGTGACGAGGTTCAGGTCGGCGGCAGCCGGCTGCGCGCGAGCGCCACCAGCGGCGGCGACGGCGGAAAGCATGATCAGGGCACGGGCGCGCATTCGAGGGCTCCCTCGCTGGGACGCCGCGAGGATAGCACGGGGTCCCCGCTGCCCAAAAAACCGGCCCTTGCGACGATATCGGTGAAGGTCTCACCCGCTGGAGCGCAGGGCGAGGCGGATGAGCCTCGCCCCCCTCCAGCCCAGAGGTCGTGGAGAGTCCGAGGGCAAGCCGAAGGCGACCAGGGGTCTGGGGGGCGGAACGCCCCCCAGCTAGATCGACAGGAGCGACCGCGCCTCGCCCACCAGGTAGAGGGAGCCGGCGACGCAGACGAGCCCGCCCTCCCCCGCCGCCCGCCGCGCACAGGCGATGGCCTCGGCGAGCGAGGCGTGCGCGTCGGCCCGGAAGCCCAGCTCGACCGCCAGCGCGCGCACCGAAGCGGTGGGTCGCGCCCGCGGCGACGCCGGGGCGACGAGGTGCAGGCCGCGCACCGCCGGCGCGAGCGACGCGAGCATGCCGCGGTGGTCCTTGTCGGCGAGGACGCCGAACACCAGCTCGACCGCGCGCCCGGGGTGCAGGATCGGCAGCGCGTCGGCGAGCGCGGCGGCGCCCTGCGGGTTGTGGGCGCCGTCGAGGAGCACGCCGCCGACCTCCTCCAGCCGCCCCGGCCAGCGCGCTCCGGCGATGCCGCGCGCCACGGCCTCCGGTCCCGCGCGGACGCCCGAGGCGTCGAGGAGCCGCAGGGCCTCGGCCGCGAGCGCGGCGTTGGCCCGCTGGTGCGGTCCGCGCAGCGCCACCGGCCCGTCCCAGGTCGCCGGCGCCACGTGGAACGGCGCGCCGCGGCGGGCCGCCTCCGCGCGGAGCACGGTCAGGGCCCCCGGCGGCTCGTCGCCGTGGACCACCGCCGGCACGCCGCGCTTGAAGATGCCGGCCTTCTCGAAGGCCACCTTCTCGACGGTGTCCCCGAGGAGCTGGGTGTGATCGAGGCCGATGCGCGCGATGGCCGCGACGCGCGGCAGGACCGCGTTGGTCGCGTCGAACCGTCCGCCCAGCCCGACCTCCACGACGGCCACGCCGACGCGCATCCGGGCGAGGTGGAGGAGGGCCGCGAGCGTCGCGAACTCGAAGTAGGTGAGCCGCTCCCCCTCGGGGCCGGCGTCGTGCCAGGGGCAGGCGGCCCGCACCTCCTCGACGCGCGCCGCCAGCTCGTCCCCGGAGATCTCCGCGCCGTCCACCTGGATCCGCTCCTCGAAGCGCACCAGGTGGGGCGACGTGTAGAGCCCGACGCGGTGCCCGGCCGCCTGCAGCGCCGCGGCCGCCATCGCGCAGGTGGACCCCTTCCCGTTGGTCCCCCCGACGTGGAGGATCGGGTAGGCGCGCTCCGGGTGGCCGAGCGCGTCGAGCGCGCGCTCCATGCGCTCCAGGCCGAAGCGCATCGCGAGCGGCTGGAGGGAGTCGAGGTAGGCGTGGGGCGAGGGGCGCACGGCGGCGGAGCTATAGGCCGGGCGGGCGGTGGGGATCAATCGGCACCCGCCTCGCGCACGGCGCCGGACGGAGGCCGAGGGGCGCCGGGGAGAGAGGCCCGGGCGCGAGCGGCTCACCCGAGCAGCGTGAGGAGCTGCGCCAGCCTCTGCCGCTGCTCCAGCCGCGGGACGATCGCGTCGATCATGCCGTGCTCGATGAGGAACTCCGAGCGCTGGAACCCCGGCGGCAGCTTCTCGCGGATGGTCTGCTCGATCACCCGCGGCCCCGCGAACCCGATGAGCGCCTTGGGCTCCGCGATCACCACGTCGCCGAGCCAGGCGAAGCTGGCGGCCACGCCGCCGGTGGTCGGGTGGAGCATCACGGAGACGTAGGGCTTGCGGACGGAGCGGAAGCGGTGCAGCGCCGCGGAGGTCTTCGCCATCTGCATGAGGGAGAAGATCCCCTCCTGCATGCGCGCGCCGCCCGTCGAGCTGAAGACGATGGCGGGGAGCCGCCGCTCGTAGGCCCGGTCGAAGACGCGCGCCACCTTCTCGCCGACCACCGAGCCCATCGACCCGCCCATGAACTCGAAGGCGAAGCAGCCCAGCGACACCTGCGTCCCCTCGATGGCGCCCACCCCGGAGACGAACGCGTCGCGCAGGCCGGTGGTCTTGTAGGTGGACTTGAGCCGGTCCTTGTACTTCTTGGCGTCGGTGAACCCCAGCGGATCCTGCGGGGTCAGCTCCGCGTCCAGCTCCTGGAACGACCCGGGATCGAGCACCATCTCCAGGCGGCGGCGCACCGGCAGCGCGTCGTGCTGGCCGCAGGCGGGGCAGACGTTCCAGTTCCGCTCCCACTCGACCTTGGCGACGACCTCGCCGCAGCCGTCGCACTTGTTCCAGATGCCCTCGCCCTTCTTCGCCGGGGCGGGAGGGGCCTCCGGCGTCGTCTCCTTCGACTTGAGCTTCTTCTCCTTCGTGAACCAGGCCATGTCGTTCGCCGTCCTAGCTAGATCGTCAGCTCGTCACCCACCGCCAGGATCCGGACCCCCGGCAGCCGCAGCGCGGAGAGCTCGCGCCGGAGCTCGGCCGCGTAGGCGGGCTTGAGGTGGTAGAGGAAGACGGGGTACCCGTTCCGCTCGAGCTTCGCAAGCTCCGCGGCGAGGGTGTTGGGGGTGAGGTGCCCGGAGGCGTCGGCGAGGCGCTGGAGCCCGTTCGGGAAGCTGGTCTCCACCAGGAGCGCCCCGATCCGCCGCTCGGCGTTGACGCGCTTCCAGAAGTCCACGGTGGGGCCGGTGTCGCCCGAGACGCCCAGCGCGGACTTGCCGTCCGAGAGGATGAACCCGACCGACTCGACCGGGTGGCGCACCGGGACCGGGCGCACCGTGTACCGTCCGACGCGGAAGGGGCGGCGCGGGTCGAAGGGGCGGATCTCGATGGCCGGCGCCTTGCGGTGCGGGATCCGCGTGAAGTCGGGCCAGAGCCGGTCGTTGAAGATGTTCTCCCGCAGCGTCCGGGCGCACTCGGTGGAGGCGTGGATGCGCACCGGCGTGCGGCGGCGGCCCACCACCAGGTCGGCGAGCAGGGGCACGTCCTTCACGTGGTCGAAGTGCGAGTGGGTGAGGACGATGTCGTCGACCTCGAGGAGCGCGTCGAGCGGCAGGGTCGCGGTGAGCGCGCCCGCGTCGATGGCCAGCTTCCCGTCCACGAGGAAGCACGTGGTCCGGTGGCGGGGCAGCTCGCCGCCCGAGCAGCCGAGCACCCGCACCTTCAAGAGATGTCCCCGAACTGCGCCTTCATCTGGAGGAACTCGAGGAAGTGGCGGAGCTTCGCGGGGTCCGGGACCAGGAACCCGTCCGAGTGGACCGAGAGGATCTTCGCCTTGAGGAGCTTCATCAGCACCTCGTCGGCCTGCTCCGGCTTCACGCCCACGCGCGCCGCCAGCTCCCGCGGCGCCATCGCGATCTTGTTCCCGGCGGGCGTCCGCGCCGCCTTGTCGGCGGCGGTGGCGAGGAAGTGGACCACCCGGGCCGAGGCGTCGTCGAGCAGCAGGTTCTCGATCTGCTCGTTCGCCTCCTGGAGCCGGTCCGCCAGCTTCTTGATCATGCGGATGGCGATCTCGGCGTTGCCGCGGATCATCGCCTCGAAGGTCTTGGCGTCGATGACGAGGACCTTGGAGGCCTCGGCGCAGGTGGCGGTGGCGGAGCGCGGCTTGTTGTTCAGGATCGCCATCTCGCCCAGGAACTCGCCGGGGCCGAGCGAGGCGAGGATCTTCTCCACCTCGCCCACCCGCTTCGAGACGGTGACGCGCCCGGCCTGGACCACGAACATCTCGCGCCCGCTCTCGCCCTCGCGGAACAGGACGGTGCCGGCGGGGAACTCCTTGCCGAAGCGCTGGAACAGCTGATCGTCGGCCATGGCGCGCGGTTCCTCGCCGTCATGCGTAGCCGACCGGGCGACGCGCTGTCAACGAAGCGGCATCCCGCGGCCGGACCGCGACGCGCTGTCGACCGAACGGCATTCCGCGGCGCGGGCGGCCCGCGGCGGAATGATCGCGCCCGCGGCCGGACCTCTCCTTCGTCGCTCCGCGCGATGCGTGGGGATCGTCTCCGACGCCCGGAACCGCCGCGAGCACCCGGAACCGCTGCAGGGGGCTCCGCCGGCACTCACGCGGTGCTCGCTGCCTGGCCGGACTCCTTTCCGCGTGGGCAGATCTGGAGGCGGCAAGCCCTCGCATGCGCTCCGGCTCCTCAGGAGAGCCCCGCCCCCGGCGCTCTTCGCTCCCCCGGCTCGCGCCCTTCCGTCTCATCCCGCCCGGGCGCTCTTCGCTCCCCTGCTCGCGCGCTTCCGTTTCCTCACTTCGTCTTCATCTCGAAGACCCCGTCCCACTCCGGGCCCGGCGGCGCCAGGCGCATCCGCTCGCACCGCGCCACGTAGCTCCGGGCGCAGGCGTCGCCGCCGCGCATCGCGTCGGCCTCGCGGAAGCGCGCGACGGCCTCGTCCCAGCGCTGCGCCTGGTAGGCCGACAGGCCCAGGGAGAACGCCTCCACGAACCGCAGCACCTCCGGCGGCGCGGGAGCGAGGCCGAGCAGCTCGTGGATCCGGACCGGCTCCCGCTTCCCCTTCACGCGCACCAGGTCGAGCGGCCGGGTCACCACGCGCTCCCTCGCCGCCTCCCAGGTCGCCGGCCCCAGGATGATGCGCGTCCCGTACTCCTTGTTGGCCCCCTCCAGCCGCGAGGCGAGGTTCACCGCGTCGCCCAGCACCGTGTAGTTGTAGAAGCGGTCCTGGCTGCCCACGAAGCCGACCGACATCGGCCCGGTGTTGATCCCCACGCCCACGTCCACGTCCGGGAGGCCACGCGCCCGCCACCCGGCGCGCAGCGCGTCGAGCCGCGCCGTCATGTCGAGCGCGGCGGCGCAGGCCCGCAGCGCGTGGTCGGGCTGGGCCTGCGGGGCGCCCCAGAACGCCATGATGGCGTCGCCCATGTACTTGTCGAGCGTGCCCTGGTGCTCCTGCACGACGATGTCGGTCATCGGCGTCAGGTACTCGTTGAGCAGCTCCAGCAGCCGGTGCGGGTCGAGCTTCTCGGCGATGGAGGTGAACCCGCGGATGTCGCTGAAGAGCACCGTCAGCTCGCGCTTCTCGCCGCCGAGCCGGAGCGCGCCCTCGCGGGCCAGCACCTGATCCACGATGGCCGGCGCCAGGAACCGGCCGAAGGTCTCGCGCGCCCGCCGCTTCTCCCGCTCCTCGGCGAAGAACCGGTAGGTGGTGGACGCCACGAACATCGCCAGCATCTGCGAGAGCGGCATCCCCAGGGCCAGCACCACGTTCCAGCGGTGCAGCGCCAGCACCGCCAGCGCCGCCCAGGCTCCTCCCGCGGCCAGGAGGGCGGGGAAGGCGGCGAGGCCGGACACCCGCGAGAAGACCCAGGCGAGCCCGAAGGCCAGCCCGAGCATCGCGGCGATCTCGCCGATCGAGACGGGGAGCGAGCGCTCCAGCAACTCGCCCCGCAGCACGTTCTCGACGAAGGTCGCGTGCGTGACGACGCCGGGCGCGATCCGGTCGAAGGGCGTCACGCGCTGGTCCCACGTCCCCGGCGCGGTGGTGCCCACCACGGCGATCCGGCCGCGCATCGCGTCGGCGGGGATCCGGCCACGGAGCACGTCGGTCGCGGACCAGGTGGGGAAGTCGGCCGAGCGCCCGTAGAAGTTGAGCGGCACGCGCCCCTGGTCGTCGGTGACGATCCGGTCCGTGCCGACGCGGACCTCGGACACGGTGGCGACCGGCCACCCCGCGCCGACCGGCGTCACCGGCGCCGGCGCGCCGCCCCGGCCGCGCACGCGTGCCAGCAGCGCGACGCCGAGCGAGGGGAAGACGCTGCCGCCGGCGCTGGCCACCGCGTGGTAGCGGCGGATCACGCCGTCCGGATCGGGCGGCACCGTGACCGATCCCCCCGAGTCGGCCACCGCCAGCACCTCGTCCACCGGCGCCACCGCGCCCGCGAAGGCGCCGAGCGTGGTGGTCCCCTCGGGCGCGGGGACCAGCTCGCCGCCGCGCGGCACCAGCACCGGCTCGGTCCGGAAGAACCGCAGCTTCCCGACGGCGCCTGCGCCCCCGGCCGGCTCGTCCCCGCGGCCGGAGAAGAACATGAACCCGACCGTCACCATGCGGGCGCGCTCGATGGCCTCGGCGAGCTGCGCGGTCGGCTCCACGTCGGCTGCCTCCGCCCCGTCGGGCCCCTGGGCCGCGGCCCACACGTCGTCGAGGCGCCGCGCCAGCTCCGGGCCGGGCGCCGAGGCGCGCGCCGCCTTCACCAGCGACGCCACGCGGGCGAGCCGGGCGCCCTGGGGATCGTCGTCGGCCCAGAGGACGTCGAACCCGACCGCGGCGACGCCGCCGCGGGCCAGCGCGTCCACCAGCCGGGCCATGCGCGCGCGGCTCCACGGCCACAGCCCCTCCGCCTCGACCGACTTCTCGTCGATGGCCACGATCACCACGCGCCCGGAGGGCGGGCGCGGCCCGCGCAGCCGCACCAGGGCGTAGTCCTGGGCGGCGTGCTCGACGCGGCTCACCACCGGCAGCTCGCCGCCTGTCCCCGCCGACGCCGCGTCCAGGAGGTGGAGAAGCGCGAAGGCCAGCCCGACCCAGACGCCGAGGCTGAACGCGTCGATGCGGAACAGTCGGCGGAGGGCCGGCACGCGGAGGCGATGATAGATCGGATCATACCGGGGGGCGTTCCGCCCCCCGGACCCCCGGTCGCTCCGAGCAAGGCTCGTCCGCCTCGCCCTCCGCTCCACCATGATCCTCCCGGCAGGTGCCGCTTGCAGCGGCTGTCCCGTCGCGGTAAGGGGCCCGGCATGGCGACCACCTACCGCGACGCGGGCGTCGACATCGACGAGGGCGACCGGCTCGTCGAGCTCATCAAGCCGTACGCGCGCCCCACCCTCCGCCCCGAGGTGCTCGCCGGGATCGGCGGCTTCGGGGGGCTCTTCGCGCTCGACGTGAAGAAGTGGAAGGAGCCGGTGCTCGTCTCCGGCACCGACGGCGTCGGGACCAAGCTCAAGGTGGCGTTCGCGGCGGACCGCCACGGCACGGTCGGGCAGGACCTGGTGGCGATGTGCGTGAACGACATCGCGGTGGTCGGCGCCGAGCCGCTCTTCTTCCTCGACTACTACGCCACCGGCAAGCTCTCCGCCGCGCAGGGCGCCGAGGTGGTGAAGGGGATCGCCGAGGGCTGCCGCCTGGCGGGCTGCGCCCTCATCGGCGGCGAGACCGCCGAGCTGCCCGGGTTCTACGCCCGCGGCGAGTACGACCTCGCCGGCTTCGCGGTGGGCTGCGTCGAGCGCTCGCGGATCGTGGACGGGCGCTCGGTCCGGCCCGGCGACGCGGTGGTGGGCGTGGCGTCGAGCGGCCTCCACTCCAACGGCTACAGCCTGGCGCGCAAGGTCCTGCTGGAGCGGCATCCGCTCGACCACCGCTTCCCCGCCCTGGGCGGCGCGACGCTCGCCGACGCGCTTCTGGTGCCGACGAGGATCTACGCGAAGGACGTGCTGGCGGTCCTGGACGAGGTCGCGGTCAAGTCGATCGCGCACATCACCGGCGGCGGCCTGCCCGGCAACGTGCCGCGCAACCTCCCCGACGGCACCAGGGCGGTGCTCGACGAGCGGCGCTGGACGCGCCCGCCCATCTTCGACCTCATCGAGGCCGAGGGGCAGGTCCCGCACGACGAGATGCACCGCACCTTCAACATGGGGCTCGGGCTCACCCTGGTGGTCGCCCCGGCGGACGAGGCGCGGGCGAGGGCGGCCCTGGCGGCGCGCGGCCTCGCCTGCTGGACCGTCGGCGCCATCGAGAAGGGCGGCGCCGGTGAGGCCACCTGCGAGGTGGTCCGGTGATCCGGATCGGCGTCCTCGCCTCCGGCGGCGGCACCAACCTGCAGGCCATCCTCGACGGGTGCGCGGCGGGCCGCGTGGACGGCACCGTGGCGGTGGTGATCTCGAACGTGCCGGGCGCCGGCGCGCTCGACCGCGCGCGCCGGGCGGGCGCCGCGGCGGAGGTCGTTCCGTCGAAGGGGGTCGCCGATCGCGACGGGTACGACCTCGGCCTGGTGGAGCGCCTCCGCGCGCACCGGGTGGACCTCGTCTGCCTCGCCGGCTACATGCGGATCGTCACCCCCGGCTTCCTGCGCGCCTTCGGCCCGACGCAGGCCTCCCGCGGCTGCCCGCGGGTCCTGAACGTCCACCCGGGCCTCCTGCCCAGCTTCCCCGGCCTCCACGCGCAGCGGCAGGCGCTCGCCTACGGCGCGCGCCTCGCCGGCTGCACCGTCCACTTCGTGGACGAGGGGACGGACACCGGGCCCATCGTGGTGCAGGCGGTCGTGCCGGTGCTCCCCGGCGACGACGAGGCGTCGCTCGCCGCGCGCATCCTGGAGCAGGAGCACCGCATCTACCCGCAGGCGGTGCAGTGGTTCGCGCAGGGGCGGCTCTCGCTCGAGGGCCGGCGCGTCCGGGTGGACGGCGCCCGCCTGGCGCCGCTCGCTCCCGTGGTGAACCCCCTGCCCGACGCGTAGCGGGCGCCCCGGCGGGCGCTCCCCGGCCAGGATCCGAGGGGCGCCCCCGCGCCCGGAGATCATCGGGTAGACTCGCGCCGCCGTGCCCCAGACCTTCAAGCCTCCTGCCACCCAGCGGATCTACGACGTCTGCGTCGTCGGCTCGCAGCTGGGCGGCATCATCGCCGGCGCCCTCCTCGCCCGGCGGAACTTCCGGGTGCTGCACGTCGCGCACGACGATCCCGGCCCGAGCTACGTCGACGGCGGGTACGTCCTGCCGTGGGGGCCGCTGGTCGTCCCGTCGCCGCGCCACATGCCTGCCGCCGAGGCGGTCCTGTCGGAGCTGGGGCTCGCCACCGACCTGGGCCGGGCCCTCGAGCCGTCCGATCCCGACCTCCAGATCCTGCTCCCGCGCCACCGGGTGGACGTGCCGCGCGACCCGGCGGTGCTCCGCGCCGAGCTGCGCCGCGAGTGGCCGCGCGAGGCGGAGCAGCTCGAGGCCGGCTTCGTCGCGCTCTCCACCTACTTCGACTTCGCCGGCTTCTTCCTCAAGACGGCGCCGCCACTGCCGCCGGACGGGTTCGGGGAGCGGCGCGCGGTCCGCAAGGCGCTCAAGCTCGCCTCGTCGGCGCCGAACGCGCCCCGGGCCGCGGTCGGCGAGGCGCGCCCCTTCGACGGCTTCGAGGACCACGAGCTGGTCCGCAGCCTCCGGACCGCCCACCGCTTCCTCACCTACCTCGACGGCGAGGCGTCGCCGCTGTCGCTGGTCCGGCTGCTGGGAGGCGCGCTGCGCGGGACGCACCGGCTCCCCGGCGGCCAGGGCACGCTGCGCGACCTGGTCCGCCGCCGCCTCGCCGAATCCCGCGGCGAGCTGCGGGGCGGCCCCGGAGAGCCCGCCGTCGCCACCTCCCTGGAGCTGGAGGGACGGGAGGTCGCCGCGGTCCGGCTCGCCGACTCGCCGGACGCGCACGTGGCCCGCGCGTTCGTCCTCGCCGCGGACGCGGCCTCGGTGAGGCGGCTCCTCCCCGCCGACGCGGCGGCGTCGCGGCCGGCGGCGCTGCTCGGGAAGATCCGCCCGCGGCGCCAGCTCTTCTCGATCAACCTCATCGTCCGGACCGGGGCGTTGCCCCCCGCGCTCGGGGAGAACGTGCTCGCGCTGCGCGACGCGGACGGCGGGGACGGCGGGGACAACGCGCTGTTCCTCCAGGTGCTCCCCGCCCGGCGCGACGGCAAGAAGGGCGCCGCCGACGCCGTGGCCGAGGAGCGCGTCGTCTGCGCCTCCGCCTACGTTTCCGCCGACCTGAAGGACCGCGACCGGCTCCAGGCCGTCGCCGCGCGGATCCGCGACGCGGTCGCGGACGCCATCCCCTTCTTCGAGCGCCACCTGGTGAGCGAGTCGGTGCCGGCGCTCTCCGCCCCCGGCGGCGCCGAGACGGCCCGCCTGGTGGCGCAGCCGCTCTACGAGACCGACCTCGACTCGACGCTGGGCGTGACCGGCCTGCCGGTGCGCGCGCCGTGGAGGAACGCGTTCTTCGCGGGGCGCGAGGTCCTGCCCGGGCTGGGCCTCGAGGGCGAGTTCTTCGCCGGGATCCAGGCGGCGGCGCACGTGGCCGCGCTGCTCGGCCGCAAGGAGATCCTGAAGTGACCCCTTGCTTTTCGCGGCTCGTTGCGTAATATCCCGCGCTCTTTCGGGTTTCGGAGAAGACCATGGCGCGCCGCTGCGAGATCTGTGGGAAGGGTCCCCTCGTCGGGAACACCGTCTCCCACGCGAACAACAAGAACAAGACCCGCTCGCTGCCGAACCTGCGTTCGGTGCGGGTGACCATCGGCGGCGAGGTGCGCCACGCCCGCGTGTGCAGCCGCTGCCTCAAGGCCGGCAAGGTCATGAAGGCTGGCCGCGGCGGCGGCCGCGCCACCGCGCGGGCCTGATCGCTCCGCGCCCCCCGCGCCGAGAGGCGCCGCCGCGGCGCGAACGCCCGGCCATGCGCCGCGTCCCCGTCACCGAGGCGCCGCACCCCGCAGGCTCGGATCTCGAGCGGCTCCGCGGGGGCGCGCTCCTCGCGCGCCTGCACGGCGGCGACGAGGAGGCGGTCCGCGCCGTGGGGCGGGCGCTCCCGGCCCTGTCGCGCCTCGCCGAGGACGCCGCCGCCGCCCTCGCCTCGGGCGGCCGCCTCGTCTACGCGGGCGCCGGGACGTCGGGCCGGCTCGCGGCGCTCGACGCCGCGGAGTGCCCGCCCACCTTCGGCGTGGCGCCCTCGCGCGTCGTCGCGCTCGTCGCGGGCGGCCCGCGCGCCCTGCGGCGCGCGGTGGAGGGCGCCGAGGACGACGCCGCCGCCGGCGCCGCGGCGGTGCGGCGCCTCCGGGTCGGCGCCGGCGACCTGGTGGTCGGCCTCTCCGCGTCGGGCACGACGCCGTTCGTGCTGGCCGCGCTCGCCGAGGCGAGGCGCCGCGGCGCGCGCACCGCGCTCCTCACCTCCAACCCGGCGGCCCGGCCGGCGGCGGCGCAGCGCCGCGTCGTGCTCCGCACCGGGCCGGAGCTGGTGGCGGGCTCGACCCGCATGAAGGCCGGGACCGCCGCCAAGATGGCGCTCGGGCTCCTCTCCACCGCGGCGTTCGTGCGCCTCGGCGCGGTCCGCGCCGGGCGGATGGTGGCGCTCGCCGCCACCAGCGCGAAGCTCCGGCGGCGCGCGGTGCGCACCGTCTCCGCGCTCTGCGGCGTGAGCGCGGCGCGGGCGCACGCGGCGCTGCAACGGAGCGGCTGGAAGGTCGCCGCGGCGCTGGAGGCCGTCTCCCGCTCGCCCGCCCGGCGGGCGAGGGGATCGGGGTGAGGAGACCGTCCACCATGGCCAGCCGGGAACCGAAGGAGAGACCCATCGCCCCCGCGGCCCTCGCCAGGGCGCGCGCCGGCCTCGCCGCCGCCCGCGGCCGGCGGCGCCTCGACCTCATCCTCGACGCGAGGGACCCGGAGGCCCTGGTCCGCGCCCTCCCCGCCGACGAGCTGTGGTTCACCATCCGTGATATAGGCCTCGCCGACGCCGCCGACCTCGTGCAGCTCGCCTCCGCCGACCAGTTCAAGGTCTTCCTCGACCTCGAGGCGTGGTCGAAGGAGGGGTTCGACTCCGCCCGGGCCCTGGCATGGCTCCGGGCAGCGCGGGCGGGCTCGGATCTCGAGCCGCGGGCCGCGGCGCGGTGGGAGCGGAAGCTCTCGTCCATCGACGCCGAGGTCCTCTACCTGACACTGCGCCGCTCCCTCCGCGTGCACGACCTCGACGAGAACCCGGACCCCGAGATCGCGTCCGACCGCTTCATGCGCTCGCCGGAGGGGAAGTTCCTGATCGAGTTCCTCGTGGACGGGGCCGAGTACGTCGCCGTCCGCGGCCTGCTCGACGACCTGTACGCGGAGGACCCGTTCCGCGCGGCGCGCCTCCTCTCCTCGACCCGCTGGGAGTCGCCCTCGGAGCTGGAGGAGTCGGCGCTCCGCTGGCGCACCGGGCGCCTCGCCGACCTGGGCTTCCCGTCCACCGAGGAGGCGCTCTCGTGGTTCGCGCGGCCGCCGCCGGGTCCTGCCGCGCCGGCCGGAGCACCGGATCGGCCGCCCGGCTTCTTCCTGGCGGAGTTCGAGCACGGCGCGCTCCTCGACCGCGCCGCGGCGCGGCTCGCCGACGCCGATCGGGAGGCGCTCGAGCAGCAGCTCGTCGCCGCCGCGAACGCGGTCCTGGTGGCGGACGCCGTCGATCCCGGCGATCCGGAGGCCGTCCGCGCTGCCATCCAGGGGGCGCGCGCCCTCGTCGAGCTGGGGCTCGAGGCGCGCGCGGGGACGGACGAGGGCGCCGCGGCGGCCGCGCTCGCCGAGGCGCCGCTGAAGCGCACCTTCCAGGAGGGGTTCGGCCGGGTGCTGGAGCTGAAGTGGCGCGCGGAGCGCATCCTCCGCGAAGGTGGCGCCGGCACGCGCGAGGCGCCGCTCCTCGACGCCCCCGTGGGCGAGGCCCTCGCCGCGCTGGTGGCGCGCCGCCCGCGCTACTTCCCCGGGCTGGAGGCGCCGCGCGAGGAGTGGGCGACGCCGGCTGCCGGCGCGGAGACCGCGCGCCACTTCCTGTCGTCGCAGGAGCTGGCGCGGACGGCCGCGGCCCTGGACCTCGCCGCCGCCCTCGCGTCGCTGGCCCGCGACCTCGGCCTGGCGGCGCCGCCCGGCGCGCCCATCGCGCCGCGGCTCTCGGCCCTCTACCTCACCGCGCGCGCGAACGAGCTGCTCGGCCGCCCCTTCGCGCCGGCCCCCATCGCCGCCGCGGAGCTGCCGGCCGCGACCGCGGCCCTGGGCGGAGCCGGCCTCGACCCGCGGCTCGCCTCCCGCGGCGAGCCGGGCGCGGTCCTGGCGGAGTGGGCGGGGCGCCGGCTCGACGAGCTGCGCGCCGCGCCGGAGGGCGCCGCGGTGCGGCCGGAGCTGGTGACGGCGCTGCTGGTGCACTGAGCGCCGCCCGGA
Organism: Anaeromyxobacteraceae bacterium; assembly: GCA_035519395.1. GTDB lineage: Bacteria > Myxococcota > Myxococcia > Myxococcales > Anaeromyxobacteraceae > Anaeromyxobacter. The sequence continues at coordinate 24,298 of DATIWK010000031.1, forward strand.
GGGCCGGTGGATCGCCCTGCCTGAAAACGCGAGCGCGGCGGGCGCCGGTGGCGCCACGCCGCGCTCGTGCGAACCGCCGGGCGGTTACTTCGCCGCCGGGGCAGCCTCGCCGGCCTTGGGGGCCTCCTTCTTGGTCTCGTCCTTCTTCGTCGACTTGGACTTCTTCGTCGACTTCTTGGCGTCGGCCTTCGCCGGCGCGGCGGCGGGCGCGGCGGCGGGCGCGGCCGGCTTGGCCTCCTCCGCGAACGCGGGGGCGACGAAGCCGAGGGCGGTGAGGATGCTGACGATCCGGAGAACGCGCTTCATTGGTGACTCCTCCTGTGAGCCGCGCTCTGCGGCTCTCGTGTGGTAGCAAAAGGACGAGCGACAGCGGCAGGTATTCATCGGCGGTGCGGGAATCAGATCGCAGGCTCAACCTGCCTGCACGGCAGGGCTTTTCCGGCACCCGGACCCGCCCCGAGGCGCCTGCGCGGGGTCCGCCGGAGGTCTCGGCCGACCCGCTCGCCGCCCGGCGACGCTACGACGTCGTCGTCTCGTCCGGCGCGGCGTTCGCGGGGACGCCCAGGGACAGCCCGCACTCGGGGCACTCCGGCGCCGACGCCGAGAGGGTGAAGCGGTGGCCGCAGGCCGGGCAGTCCACCTCGCCACCCTTCTCGAGGTCGATGTCCACCTCGCCGCGCGCCGCCGCCGCCGCCGCGTCCGGATCGCCGAGCAGCTCCGCCCAGTCCTTCCGGAGGAACTCGCGCGCGCGCGCCACCTCGGCCTCCGGGACGTACAGGTTCCAGAGCGGGTGCGCCTTCTCCTCCTCCCGGCGCGGTGGGACCGTCTCCATCTCCGGAGAGAGCCCCTGACCCTCGAGCAGCGACATCATCTCGCGGATGGACGCGAACCCGGACTGGCCGATGGGCCGGAGCCCCTCCGCAACGGCATCGCAGGTCACGCAGCGGCCCGAGGCGTCGATGGGCGTCGAGCAGGTGTTGCAGAGCTGGGTCATGTGGCCTCCAGGACTCGTTCACCGCCCCCCGGATGATAGCCCGGCGCCGGCCACCGCGCAGGCGCGCCCGAAACGCACGCCCGCCGCGCCATCGTGTATGCTCCCGCGCCCATGATCATCGACGGGAAGCTCATCGCAGCGAAGGTTCGCGCCGAGGTGGCGCAGGCCGTGAGGGACCTCCAGGCGAGGGGAATCCGCCCCGGCCTCACCGTGGTGCGCGTCGGCGAGGATCCGGCGTCCGCCATCTACGTCCGCGGGAAGCGCAAGGACTGCGAGGAGGTCGGGATCCACTCCGAGGAGCACCACCTCCCCGCCACGGCGCAGCAGGCCGAGCTGATGGGCCTCATCGCGCGGCTCGACGCCGACCCGGCCGTCCACGGGATCCTGGTCCAGCTCCCGCTGCCGAAGCAGCTCGACGAGCGGGCCGTCCTCGACGCCATCGCGCCCGGGAAGGACGCCGACGGCTTCCACCCCTTCAACGTGGGCGCCCTGTGGAGCGGCATCCCCGGCGCCCCCCGCGCCTGCACGCCGGCCGGCGTCATGCGGATGCTCGACGAGGCGAAGGTGGACCCGAAGGGGAAGCGCGCCATCGTCGTCGGGCGGTCCAACATCGTCGGCAAGCCCATGGCGGCGATGCTCCTCGAGCGGCACGCGACGGTCACCGTGGCGCACTCGCGCACCGTGGACCTCGCCGCCGAGGTGGGTCGCGCCGAGATCGTGGTCGCCGCCATCGGCAAGGCCGAGATGATCCGGGGCGACTGGATCCGGGAGGGCGCGGTCGTGATCGACGTGGGCATGAACAGGCTCCCCGACGGGAAGCTGGTCGGCGACGTGGAGTACGCGGCCGCGTCGAGGCGGGCCTCCGCCATCACGCCGGTGCCGGGCGGCGTCGGTCCCATGACGCGCGCCATGCTGCTCGTGAACACCGTCGAGCTGGCGAGGCGCTCGGTGCGGTGACGCGGCGGCACGCTTCCGCCGCTGCCCGGGGCTGGACGCCGTCGAAGCCCACCAGGGACTGGCAACGAACCGGCCGCCCGGGTGTTGAGATCGACGCGGCCCGCCACCGCTCCGCGGACGGACCGCGGCGCCGGCGGCATCCCGGTCCTGGAACCCGCGCCGCGAGAGGTCGTCCCGCCATGACCCGTTGCCGTCCCCTGTGCGTCGCGTCGCTCCTCCTCGCCGCCTGTGCGCATCGACCGGAGGGCCCGCCCGCGGCCGCGGAGGCGGTCCCGCCGGCCGGGGCGGCGCAGCCGCCGTCCTCGGGGGCGGTCTCGTTCGTGGCCGCCGGCAGCACCGGGCTCAGCGCCACCTTCGATCCCGGCCGGATCGTCGGCCCGCAGGTGGACCTCGCCCTGACCGGCCAGGGCACCTGGGCTGGAACGGCGGGCGGGAGGACCGTGTCGCTCGAGATCACCGGCGGCCACCTCGCCGGGGCGGGCGTCGACCTCGTCATCGAGCGCACCGGCGACGCCATCGCCATCGGCGGGACCTGGTTCGGGCGACGGGTGCAGCTGCGGGTGGACGGGACGCGCGTGCGCGGCACGGCAGACGGCGGGAGGTGCGCGGTCGATCTGAGGCCGCTGCCGGAGCAGCCGGGGACGCTCGGCGGCGAGGTCGGGTGCGCGCCGCGCCGCGGCTCCGCAGCCCAGGTCACCGCGGCGACGATGGTCATGGACGGCGCCGCCGCCGATCTGGCGCGGACTCCCCTGCCCCAGCTCGCGCTCGCGCTCATCGCCGTGCTGCCCGCGTAGCCTCCCGCCCGGAAGCTTCCGCCGCCCGCCGCCGCGGTGCTACCGTGCGCCCCGCCGTCCCGCCGGGCGGCCCGGAGGTCCCGTGGCTGCGCCCGCACCCGCCGCCGCACCGGCCGACGGCGGGGCCCGCCTCGCCTCGGTCGTCATCCTCGTCGGCCTCGCCGCGCGGGCCGCGCTCGCCGCCGCGCTGCCGCCGGTGACGGACGAGGCGTACTACGCGGACTGGGCGCGCCACCTCGCCGCCGGCTACTACGACCACCCGCCCGCGGTCGCCTGGCTGGCGCGGGCGGGGATGGAGCTCCTCGGCTGGAACCCCCTCGGCCTGCGCTTCGGGTCGCTGCTGCTCCAGGCGGCGACGGTCGCGATGGCGGCGTCGCTGGCGCGTGCGCTGGGCGGTGGCCGCGCGGCCGCGACGGCGGCAGTGCTCCTCACCGCGGCACCGGTCTTCTCGCTCGGGGCCGCGCTCGCCACGCCCGACGCGCCCCTCGCCTTCGCCTGGATCGGGGCGCTCTGGGCGCTGGAGCGGGCCCTCTCCCGCTCGCCGGGCTGGTTCCTCGCGGCGGGCGCCTTCCTCGGCCTCGCCGCGCTCTCCAAGCTCACCGCGGGCCTGCTCGCGGTCGCGATCCTCGCGGCGCTCGTGCTCGCCGACGACGGCCGGCGCGCGCTCGCGACGCCGTGGCCGTGGGCAGGCGCCGCCCTCGCCGCGGCCGCCGCCTCGCCGATGCTCCTCTGGAACGCGGCGCACGGCTGGCCCGCCTTCGCCTACCAGGCGAGGCACGGCCTCGCGGGCCGCGCGTTCTCGGTCGCGCGCCTGGGCGCCTCCCTGGGCGCGCAGGCGGCCTACCTGTCGCCGCTGCTGCTCCTCGCGGCGGTGCCGCCCGCCGCCGCCGCGCTCCGCGCCCGGGAGGCGGCGCGGCGTGCGGTGGCGTTCACCGCCCTGCCGGTGGTGGTCTTCTTCACGGCGTCGGCCTCGCTGACGCCCGGCGCGCTCCCCCACTGGCCCGCGCCGGGCTGGCTCTCGGCGGTGGTGCTCCTCGCCGCCGCCGGCTCGCGCTGGCTGCGCGCGGCCGCCTGGACCGGGTTCGCGATGCTGGCGGCCGGGCTGGTCGCGCTCGCCGCGGCGCGGCTCGTGCCCCTGCCCGCCCTCGGCCCCGGCGACGATCCGCGCGGCTGGTCCGGCGCGCTCGCCGCGGCGCGGGCGGCGGCGGGTGGCGCGCGCATCGCGGCGCCGCACTGGATCTCCTACGGGCAGCTCTCCTGGGCGGCCGGCGAGAGCGTGGCCTGGGTCGGGGACCGCGCCGCCGCGCCCACGTTCTACGGGGAGGCGAGCTTCACGCCGGGTGAGCCGCTGCTCGTCGTGACCGTGGACCGGATCGCCCCGCAGCGCGAGGCGCTCGAGGCGCGGCTCGGCCCGCTGGAGCCCGCCGGCTGGTTCACCGCCACCGACCGCGGCGTCGAGATCCGGACCGTGCGGTTCTGGAGGGCGCGCGCGCCCGCCGCCGGGAGGCCCTGAGCGGGCGAGGGCCGGCCCCCAGATCGCATTCTCTCCTTCCGGGATCCCTTGACCCTCGAACCCCGGCCGATAGAATCCGCCGCGCCCCCCACGAGGCCCCCCATGTCCCAGCGCACGCCGCTCTACGACAACCACGTCCGGGCCGGTGCGCGGATGGTGGACTTCGCCGGCTGGGAGATGCCGGTGCAGTACGCCGGCATCCTGGCCGAGCACGAGGCGGTCCGCACCCGCGTCGGCCTGTTCGACGTCTCGCACATGGGCGAGGTGGTCTTCCGCGGCCCGAAGGCGCTCGAGGCGCTCGGCCGTGCCTTCACGAACGACGTCGCCAGGACGGCCGACGGTCAGGCCCAGTACGGCTGCCTCTGCCGCGACTCGGGCGGGATCGTCGACGACGTGGTGGTCTACCGCCGCGGCGCGCAGGACCTGCTCGTCTGCGTGAACGCCGCGAACCGCCAGAAGGACTTCGAGTGGCTGGCCGGTCACGCCGGCGGCGCCGACGTGCGCAACGAGTCGGACGACTGGGCGCAGCTCGCGGTCCAGGGCCCCCTCGCGGCGCAGCTCCTGCAGCGGCTCACGAAGGTGAACCTCTCCGCGCTCAAGACCTACCGGTTCTCGCAGGGCGAGGTCGCGGGCGTCCCCTGCCTCGTGGCGCGCACCGGCTACACCGGCGAGGACGGGTTCGAGCTGTTCTGCCCGCCGGACCGCGCCTCGAAGCTCTGGGACACGCTCCTCGACGCGGGCCAGCCGGAGAAGATCGCCCCCTGCGGGCTCGGCGCGCGCGATTCGCTGCGGCTGGAGATGGCCTACCGCCTCTACGGCTCCGACATGGACGACACCACCACGCCGCTCGAGGCGGGCCTGGCGTGGGTGGTGAAGCTCGACAAGGGCGAGTTCGTGGGGCGCGACGCGCTGGTGCGGCAGAAGGAGCAGGGGCTCGCGCGGAAGCTGGTCGGGTTCGTCCTCACCGAGAAGGGCATCCCGCGCCACGGCTACCGCGTGCTGCAGGACGGCACGCCCGTCGGGACCGTCACCAGCGGCACGCTCTCCCCGAGCGTCGATCTCCCCGTCGGCCTCGCCTACGTCCCGCCCGCGCTCGCCGCCGAGGGCTCCACCTTCTCCGTCGAGATCCGCGGCCGCGCCGCCGCCGCCAAGGTCGTCAAGACCCCTTTCTACACGCGCAAGCCCTGACCCGATTTCCAGGAGACGAGCCATGGCCATGGAGTTCCCGGACGACCTCAAGTACACGCGCGATCACGAGTGGGCCCGCTCGAAGGGCACCCGGATCGTGGTCGGGATCACCGCCTTCGCGCAGGATCAGCTGGGCGACATCGTGTACGTCGAGCTGCCCGACGTCGGGGATGCGGTGAAGCGGGGCGAGTCGTTCGGCGTGGTGGAGTCCACCAAGGCCGTCTCCGAGCTGTTCGCGCCCATCACCGGCAAGGTGGTCGAGGTGAACGACCCGCTCTCCGACGCTCCCGAGACCATCAACGAGGATCCTTACGAGGAGGGCTGGATGATCGCGGTGGAGCCCTCCGATCCGAAGGAGCTGCAGGAGCTGATGGACGCGAAGGCCTATCGCGCCTTCGTCGAGGAGCAGGAGTAGGTCGCAGCCAGGAAGTCCGCCGAGGTGCCCGCGTGCGCTACCACCCCCACACGCCCGACGACGTCCGGACCATGCTCGACGCGGTCGGCGCGAAGAGCCTGGACGACCTCTTCCGGTCCATCCCGGAGAAGCTGCGGCTCGGCCGGCCGCTCGACGTGCCGCCCGCGCTCGACGAGATCGCGCTCTTCGCCGAGTTCCGGCGCCTGGCGGCCCGGAACGAGACGGCGCACCCGCCCTTCGTGGGGGCGGGGGCGTACGCCCACCACGTGCCGCCGGCGGTGGACCAGCTCCTCCTGCGCGGCGAGTTCTTCACCGCCTACACGCCCTACCAGCCGGAGATCTCGCAGGGCACGCTGCAGGCCCTCTTCGAGTGGCAGACCTTCGTGTGCCTGCTCACCGGCATGGAGGTCTCGAACGCGTCGATGTACGACGGCGCCACCGCGACCGCCGAGGCGGCGCTCATGGCGACGCGCATCACCGGCCGGAAGAAGGTGGCGGTCTCCGCGGCCGTTCACCCGGAGTACCGGAAGGTCCTCGCCACCTACGTCCGCGCCACCCACGAGGGCATCGACGTGGTGCCGTTCGCCGCGGACGGGCGGACCGACCTCGCCGCGCTCGCCAGGGCGGTGGACGGCGACACCGCCGCGGTGATCGTCGGGTACCCGAACTTCCTGGGCGTGGTGGAGGACCTGCCCGCCATCGCGGCCGTCGCCAGGAAGGCGGGGGCGCTCACCGTGTCGGTCACCGCGGAGCCGGTGGCCTTCGGGCTGCTGCAGGGCCCCGGCGCGCTCGGCGCGGACGTGGCGGTCGGCTCGATGCAGAGCTTCGGGAACCCGGTCGGCTTCGGCGGACCGGCGCCCGGGTTCTTCGCCACCAGGGACGCGAACGTCCGGCAGATGCCGGGCCGGGTCTGCGGCGCCACGGTGGACAAGCAGGGCCGCCGCGGCTTCGTCCTCACCCTCTCGACGCGCGAGCAGCACATCCGCCGCGAGAAGGCCACGTCCAACATCTGCACCAACTCCGGCCTGTGCGCGCTGGCCGCCACCATGCACCTCACCCTCCTCGGGAAGAAGGGGCTCTCCGAGCTGGCGCGCCTCAACTTCGCGCGCGCGCGGATGCTGCGCGAGGCGATGAAGCGGGCCGGCTTCGGCCTGGCCTTCTCCGGCCCGACGTTCAACGAGCAGGCGTTCGCGGTGGGCGACGCCGGCGGGGTGGTGGCCCGGCTCGCCCGGCGCGGCGTGGCTGCCGGCGTGCCGCTGGAGCGGTGGTTCCCGGACGACCCGCGGACCAGGGGCGCCCTGCTCTGCGCGGCGACCGAGCTGCACTCCCCCGAGATGATCGACCTCTTCGCGCAGTCGGTGAGGGGCTAGCGATGGCGAACCCGACCGGATGGAAGCCCGCGGTGGAGAGGGGCGCGGGCGGCGCGGCGGACGACCTCGGCGTCGGCCTGGGCGGCGCCACGCGCGGGATCGCCTACGAGGAGCCGCTGGTCTTCGAGCACGGCTCGCGCGGCCGGACCGGCGTGTCCCTGCCGCCGCCGGGCGGCGACTTCGACCCGGCCCGGGAGATCCCCGGGGCGCTGCTCCGGGCCGAGGTGGACGGGATGCCGGAGCTGTCCGAGCTGGAGGCGGTGCGCCACTTCACGCGCATCTCCGTCTGGAACCACGGCATCGACACGGGGTTCTACCCGCTCGGCTCGTGCACCATGAAGTACAACCCGAAGTCGAGCGAGGCGCTGGCGCGCCTGCCCGGGTTCGCGGGCGCGCACCCGCTGGCCGCGCCCGAGCTGGTGCAGGGTTCGCTCGAGCTGATGTGGCGGCTGGAGCGGACGCTCTCCGAGATCGCCGGGTTCGAGGCGACCACGCTCTCGCCGGCGGCGGGCGCGCACGGCGAGCTGGCCGGCCTGATGATGATCCGGGCCTACCACGAGGCCCGCGGCAACCCGCGCAAGAAGGTGCTCATCCCCGACACCGCGCACGGCACCAACCCGGCGTCGGCGGCCCTCAACGGCTACGCGACCGTGCAGCTGGCGAGCGGCCCGGACGGCCGCCTCCACCCCGAGGCGGTGCGCGCCGCGATGGACGAGGACGTGGCCGCCATCATGATCACCAACCCCAACACGCTCGGCGTGTTCGAGAGCCACATCGCCGAGATCGCGGAGGTCGTCCACGCCAGGGGCGGCCTCGTCTACGGCGACGGGGCGAACTTCAACGCGCTCCTCGGCGTGGCGCGCCCCGGCGACATGGGCTTCGACGTCATGCAGTACAACCTGCACAAGACCTTCGCGACGCCGCACGGCGGCGGCGGCCCCGGCTCGGGCCCGGTGGGCGTGAAGGCCGTGCTCGCGCCGTTCCTGCCGCTGCCGGTGGTGGTGCACGAGGGCGAGCACTTCCGGCTCGTCACCGACCCGAAGGACCGGCCGCAGTCCATCGGCAAGCTGCGCGAGTTCTGGGGCAACTTCGGGATGTTCGTGCGGGCGCTGGCGCTCATCCGCGAGCTGGGGCCGGAGGGGCTCCGCGCCACGGCGCAGCTGGCCGTGCTGAACGCGAACTACGTCCGCGCGGCGCTGGAGGGCACCTACAACCTGCCCTACGACACCGACTCGCTCCACGAGGTGGTGTTCGACGACAAGGCGCAGAAGGCGACCGGCGTCACCACCATGGACGTCGCCAAGCGGCTCATCGACCACGGGTTCCACCCGCCCACCATCTACTTCCCCCTCGTGGTCCACGGCGCGCTCATGATCGAGCCGACCGAGACCGAGTCGAAGGAGATGCTCGACGGGTTCATCTCGGCGATGAAGGCGATCGCCGAGGAGGCGAAGCGCGATCCCGAGGCGGTCAAGGCGGCGCCGACCAAGCCGGTCCGCGCGCGCCTCGACGAGGTCCGTGCGGCGCGCAAGCCGGTCCTGCGATGGACGCCGGGGATGAAGGTCGAGTAGGCAGCCCTCGACGGGGCGGCTCGCGGTCGGGGTCGGGGTCGGGGTCGGGGTCGCGGTCGAGGAGGATGTCGCGGTCGCGGTCGCGGTCGCGGTCGGGGTCGGGGTCGAGGTCGGGGTCGCGGCCGGGGGATCGATGTCGGACGCAGTGGGACGCGGCGTGACCGCCGTCACTTCACGGCGGCCCGGTGAGGTGCAGAATTTCCTCTGGCCCCGTCCGTCTCAATGGGGACATCGTCTCGGAGGTCCACGCATGCGCGCCCGCCTCGCCCTGCTCGTCGCCGTCCTGGCCGTTCCCGCCGCCACGCTCGCCCAGGCGCCGTACTACTACCCTCCGCCGCGGGCCGATCGGGGCCTGAACCTGGGAGCAAGGGTCGGCTACGGGGCACCGTTCGGTGATCTGGCGTCCGGCGAGGGTTCGGTGAGTTCGTTCGTGCCCGGCAAGATCCCGATCTGGATCGATCTGGGGTACCGCTTCAACCGGGTGTTCACGTCGAACTTCTACGTCGAGCTCTCGCCCGCGTGGATGGACTCGTCGTGGTGCGCGGGTGGGTACTCGTGCAACGCGTCCGACATCCGGGTCGGCGCGGACTTCCAGTTCCACCTCGCCTCGCACGCGTCCGTCGACCCGTGGTTCGGTGTCGGGATCGGGATCGAGTGGCTGAACATGCACTTCCTGGACGGCAACGTCGGCCCGCGAAGCGAGTCGTGGAGCGGCTTCGAGTTCCCGCT
>DATIWK010000032.1:0-10111 GCA_035519395.1 Anaeromyxobacteraceae bacterium
CCATGTGGCTCGAGGTGACGGAGGACTGGCACGGCGACGCGCCGGCGTGGCCGTAGGTCGCGCTGCCAGCCCGTCCCCGACCCCCCCGCTCGCGACGCCGTCCCCGACCCGCCCTCGGCCGCCCATTCCCGGCCGTGGTAAACACCCGGAGACCCGCGCCCGAGCGGCGCCCACGTGGGAGGACGCGATGAAGGCGGCATTCGTGATGGTGAAGTGCGAGCCCGGGCGCCTGGAGGACGTCGCGAACGCGATCATGGAGCTGGACGGCGTCTCCGAGGTACACAGCGTCACCGGCGACTTCGACCTGATCGTGAAGCTCTACGCGCCGAGCTACGACGACTTCGGCGACCTCATCCCCGACCGGCTGCAGAAGGTGGCGGGGATCCGCGACACCATCACCATGCTGGCCTTCCGGGCGTTCAAGCCGACCGCCTGAGCGGCCTCACGCGACCGGCTCCGCCTCACGGCCGCCGTCCTCGCGGGCGGCGGCGCGCCGAGGTCCGGCACCCTCTAGAAGTTGACGTGGACACGCTCGGCGGGGAGCCCGGCGCGGGCGAGCGTCCGCCTGACGTCGTCCACCATCGCGGTCATGCCGCAGACGTACGCCATCGCGTCCTCGGGCGCTGACCCGCCGAAGGCGAGCGCGCGCGCCACCGACTGGACCCTGCCGCGCACCCCCTGCCACGCGTCGTCCTCGCCCGACGGGCAGAGGATCACGCGGACGCCCCGCCGCTCCCAGGACAGGTGCTCGTCGCGGTAGGCGAAGTCCTCGCCGCGCCGCTGCCCGTAGAAGAGCGTCACCCGCCCGAAGCCGTCGCGGCGCTCGATCAGGTGCTGGACGATGGCGCGGATCGGACCGATCCCGCTGCCGGCGGCGAAGAGCAGGACGTCCTTTCCTCTGGCCTCCTCGATCGGGAAGCCCTTCCCGAACGGGGTGGTGACCTCCAGCGACCCACCGGGAGCGCCGCGGGTGATGACGGCGTCGGCCACCGGATGCCCGCGCTTGAGCAGGAGCTCCTCCTGGCCGTCCGGGCGCGGCGCCGTGGCGAGCGCGAAGAACGCGTCGCCCGCCGCCGTGCGGACCTCGACCACCTGCCCCGGCCATTGGTGGGTCCGCTCCAGCTCCGGCGGGAGCGCGAGCCGGATCCCGCGCAGCTGGCGGGTCTCGTTCCACGCGTCGGCCACGTGGACCGCGTGGTATTCGGACGGGCCGAGCATCGGTCTCCCCATAGCACCGGTCCTGGTCATGCGGTGGGCTCGATCGCCGCACCCTCCCGTGCGGGCGTGCTCCATCCTGCCGCGGCGGCCGCGGGCCAGTCGTCCGCCCGCACGCAGCCCGCGCGGAGGGCGGCGAGGGGGTAGCGCGTCCCGCGCCACACCACGGCGCCCCTGAACCGCGCCGCGACGGCGCTGGCGGCGAGGACCGCAGCGATGAGGAGCGCGCAGGGCGCCTGGAGGAGCCCCTCGAGGCCGCTCCCCGCCGCGAGCCGCCGCGCCGTCCCACCGTGGATCGCCGCGGAAAGAACGGCGCCGAGCGCGCCGGCGGCGCGGGCCGCCGGGTGCGAGGCGAGGAGGAGGGCGGCGGGCGGGACCGCCCCTGCGAACGCGACGACCAGGGCGGTGGCCGCGGCGTGCGCGAGGCGGTACTCGCTCCCTGCGAACGCGTTCTTCACCAGGCCGAGCACGCTCGCCACGAACCCGTGCTGCCAGCGGACGGCGACGAGGCCGGCCGAGTCGACGGCCCCCTGGGGAACGCCGCTGCGGCGCAGGACGAGCCCGAGCTTCAGGTCGTCGGCGACCTCCAGCGCGAGCCGCCGGTGCCCGCCGATCGCGTCGTAGGCGTCGCGGCGGACGAGGTTGAACGCGCCCACGCCGGCGAAGCCGCGGGTGCCGGGCCGCTGGAGCTCGAAGACGCGGAACAGGTTCGAGAGCCAGGCCGCGAACGCCGTCACGAAGGCGCGCTCCAGGAACCCGGGCGCGACGAACCGCGGCAGCGCCACGACGTGGCCGAGCCCGTGGGCCCGGGCGAAGGCCAGCGCGCGGCGCAGCGCGTCGGGGGCGAAGACCACGTCACCGTCGGTGAACAAAAGCCAGGCGCCTCGCGCGCGGGCCGCCCCGGCGTGGCAGGCGTGGTTCTTGCCGAGCCAGCCGGCGGGCAGCGCCGCGACGTGGACCACCGCGAGGCGCGGATGGGCGGCGGCGAGCCGGTCGAGGATGGCGCCGGTGCCGTCGCTGGAGCGGTCGTCGACCGCCACGACCTCCAGGCCGGAGAGGTCCTGCGCGAGCAGCGAGCGCACCGCCCGCTCCACGTCGCGGGCCTCGTTCCGGCAGGGGACGACGGCGGTGACGGACGGCGCGGCCCGGTCCGGTGCGACGCGGTCCAGCGCGGGGAGGGCGCGGAGCGTCCGCAGGCCCAGCCAGCCGAGCCGCAGCCACGTGGCCGCCGCCAGGCCCGCCGCCGAGACCCAGATCGCGTCACCGGTGGTCACGGCGGAGTCCCGCGGCGCGCGGTCAGAACTGGAGGAGCGAATGGACCTTCGCGGAGCCCAGCCGCCTGGCGCCGTTCAGGAACGTCAGCTCGACCAGGAAGGTGAAGGAGACCAGCGTCCCGCCCTGCCGCGCCACCAGCCGTCCGGTCGCCTCGGCGGTCCCGCCGGTGGCCAGCACGTCGTCCACCACCAGCACCCGGTCGCCCGGTCCCACCGAGTCCACGTGCAGCTCCAGGGCGTTCTCTCCGTACTCCAGCGCGTAGATCTCGCGGATGGTGTTCCAGGGGAGCTTCCCGGGCTTTCGCACGATGGAGAAGCCCGCGCCCAGCGCGTACGCGAGCGGCGCGCCGAAGATGAACCCGCGCGACTCGATGGCGACCACCCGGTCGATGCGCTCGTTCCGCCAGCGGGAGGCGAAGGCGTCGATCACCTCGCGGAACAGCGCCGGGTCGGCGAGGACCGGGGTGATGTCCTTGAAGACGATCCCCTTCTGCGGGAAGTCGGGGACGTCGCGGATCCGGGCGCGGACGGCATCCATCGTCATAGGGAGGCCGAAGATAGCACGTGGCCGGCCCCCTTTCGTTCCGGGCAGGGCGGGCGGCGGTGAAGGAGCGGACCCGGGGGAAGCGTCAAGGAAGGTAGAGGAGCGGATTGCGCGGCCGCGTCCCGACCCGCACCTCGAAGTGCAGGTGGGGTCCGGTGGTGCGGCCGGTCTGGCCGACGCGGGCGATGGGCGTGCCGCGCTCCACCGTGTCGCCCTCCTCCACCAGGATCTTGCTGGCGTGGGCGTACAGCGTCACGAGGCCGTCCTCGTGCCGGATGATGACGAGGTTGCCGTACCCCGACTGCTCGCCCACGTAGATGACCTTGCCGCGCGCCGCGGCGGCCACCGCGGTACCCTCGGGCGCCGAGATGTCGATGCCGTCGTGCCGGTGGCCCTGGCGGACGCCGTACCGGCCGTAGAGCACGCCCCGGAGCGGCCAGGCGAGGGAGGCGGCGCGGCCCTGCTCCGCCGCCGGGACCGGGGCGGGGGTGGCCACCTGCGCGGCGCCGGGGCGCGGCGTCCCGCCTGCGGGCGCGACCGGGGCGGGCTCCGCCGCGGTTCCGCCGCCGGGCGAGTTGGGCGGGGCCGGCAGCTCGAGGACGCGCTCCGCGCCGGGGACGAACAGCTCGGCGCCGACGGAGAGCGACCGCGGGTCGGAGATCCCGTTCGTCTCCATCAGGTCCGCGGGGTCGATGCCGTAGGCGCGCGCGATCCGGTAGAGCGTCTCGCCGCGCCTCACCACGTGGAGGACTCCCGCGATCTCCGGCTCGTCGTGCTGCTCCGTGGTCGCGAGCGGGAAGGGCGCGGGGCGCGAGGCGCGGGGCGCCGCGGCGCACGCGGCGAGGAGCGCGGCGGCCGCCGGGGCGGCGGCCGCCCACCGCCTCACGGCGACCGCTCCTGGACGTACCCGGGGATGGTCCACCGCGACAGCTCCGCCAGCGCCGGCTCCAGCGTGGTCTCGAGCTGGATGGGCGTCACCGAGGCCACCCGGTCCACGAGGACGGCGTTGCAGTCCGACCCGGGGATGTCCTCGTTGCGGGCGCCGCCCTCCCCGCCGATCCAGTAGTACTTGCGGCCGCGGGGGTCGACCTTCTCGATCACCTCGTTGCCGTAGGTGCGCCGGCCGAGCTTGGTGAGCCGGAAGGCGCGCACCGGGCCGGGGGGCACGTTCACGTTCAGCAACATGGGGGGCGCCGCCCGCTCCACCAGGCGCCGCGCCAGGCCCACCGCGAACCGGGCGGCGTGCGAGAACTCGTGCGGCGGCGGCGCCGCGAGCGAGACGGCGATGGACGGGACCCCGAGGAGCGCCCCCTCCATGGCCGCCGCCACCGTCCCGGAGTAGTGGACGTCGTTGGCGAGGTTGGGGCCGTGGTTCACGCCCGAGACGACCACGTCCGGCCGGACCTCGCGCAGGACGAGGTTGAGCCCCATGTACACGGCGTCGGTGGGGGTGCCGTCCACCGCGAAGGCGCGGGGGCCCACCTCGGCGAGCCGCAGGGGACGGTGCAGCGAGATGGAGTGGCTCGACGCCGACTGCTCGCGATCGGGCGCGACGATCCAGACCTCGTCGCCGTCCTCGAAGGCGGCCGCCAGCGCACGGAGGCCGGCGGCGTGGACGCCGTCGTCGTTGGAGAGCAGGACGCGCACCGGCGGGAATCTACCAACCGGCGGCCGGCGCCGCCAGACGGCGCTCCCGGCCCGGCGCCGCTCGTCAGGCGAGCCGCTCGAGCTCGGCGGAGATCGCGTCCACCGCCTCGCGCGCGGCCTGGACGGTCCGCGGCCGGAGCCGCTGGAGGCTGCGGCGCACCGCGGCCTCGACCGTCCCGGAGCGGACCTCGTCGATGCCGCGGCCGCGGGCGGAGAGGTGGAGGAGCACGCGCCGCGCGTCGCGCGGATCGGCGCGCCGCTCGACCAGGCCGCGATCGGAGAGGCGCTTCAGGATCCCGGTGAGCGTGCTCGGGTGCAGGTGCAGGATCTGGGAGACCTCGCCGGCGGAGATCCCCGGGAACCGGCCCACGATGCGCACCACGAGCCGCTGCGGTCCGGTGACGCCGGACCCGGCCTCCATCCGCTTCGAGGCGGACTGGAGCTGGTGATCGAGCGCCCACAGCGAGCGCATGAATTCGAGCACCTGGCCCAGGCTCCTCGCCCCCTCCGGCTCCCCATGCTCGACGAGCGCGCGGATCGCCATCGCAGTTCTACCTCCGTGGCGGGCTGCGACCACTTGCCCCGGTTCCCCCCCGGCGCGACCGCGTGGCGCATTTGCGTTGTATCCCGAAAGGGGTTTACTAAATCGGAAGGCAGACTGGAAGTAGATCAGTTGGGCAGGGGGGGAACGGGATGAGTCCCGGTCCGCAGGACGACGCCACCGGCGCGTCCGATGGGCGGCTCCGAGTCGCCGAGGCTCTGGCGTGGCGCACCGCGCGGCTGCAGGTCGCGACGGCGGCGCTGTCCGAGGCGCTGACGCCCGACCAGGTGGCGGAGGCGACGCTCACCGCAGGCCTGGCCGCGCTCGGCGCCCGCGGCGGCGCGCTGCTCGTCTCCGGCGGGCCCCATGACCCGGTGCTGCTCCGGTCCGCCGGCCTCTCGCCCGAAGAGGCCCGCGCCGTCGCGGCCGCGCCGCAGGCGGCGGAGACCCCGGCCGGCGCCGCGTTCCGGACCGGCGTCCCCGTGCTCGTGACCGGCGCCGAGGACCTCGAGGCGCGCTTCCCGGCGGCGGGGCCCGGGGGCCCCGGCCCGCTGGCGGCCGTGCCGCTGGTGGTGGCGGGCAGGACCCTCGGGGTCCTCGGCCTCGTGTTCGGGGCGAGGGGACCGCTCGACGCGGGCGAGGCGGCGCTGGCCGGTGCCCTCGCCACCCAGTGCGCCCTCGCGCTCGAGCGGGCGCGCCTCTTCGTCGCCGAGCGGCTGGCGCGCGCCGAGGCGGAGGCCGCCCGCCGCCGGCTGGCGTTCCTCGACGACGTGGCCGCGCTCTTCGCCGGGACGCTCGACGAGAACGAGATGCTCGAGGGGGTGGTGCGGATCGCGGTGCCCGCGCTCGGAGACTTCGCCGCCGCGTGGCGGCGGGCCGACGGCGAGCTGGAGCCGGTGACGCGCGCCGGGAGCGAGCCGCTCGGCGCAGACGTGGACGCGGCGCTGACCGCCACCGGCGGGCAGCTGGCGCGGGCGGAGCAGGAGCAGCTGCGACTCCCCCTCCGCGGCGGGGGTGAGGCGGTCCTCGTGCCGCTGCGCGCCCGGGACCGGTGCCTGGGCGTGCTCCTCCTCGCCTCCGCAGAGTCCGTCCGGCGCTACGGGCCGGCGGATCTCGCCCTGGTCGCCCACCTGGGCCGGCGCACCGCGCTCTCGGTGGACCACGCACGCCTCTTCCGCGAGGCGCAGGCGTCGGTGAGCGCGCGTGACGAGTTCCTCCAGATCGCCTCGCACGAGCTGCGCGGGCCGCTGGCCGCCGTCCGCCTCGTCGTCCAGTCCACGGCCCGGCTGCCGGGCGTCCCGGCGGCGGTGGTGGCCCGGCTCGAGCGCGCCGACCGGGCCGTCGACCGGCTGGCGCGGCTCGTGGACGCGCTGCTCGACGTCTCGCGGATCACCGCGGGGAGGCTCCGGCTGGACCGCGAGCCGGTCGATCTGGCCGACGTGGTCCGCGACGTGGTCGCCCGCGCAGCCGAGGAGGCAGCGGAGGCTGCCTGCGCCGTGACGGTCGCGGCGGCCGCGCCGGTGACCGGCACCTGGGACCGCGGCCGGATCGAGCAGGTGGTGACGAACCTGCTCGGGAACGCGATCAAGTACGGGCGCGGGAAGCCCGTCGAGGTGGCCGTGTCGGCGGAGGGCGGCCGCGCCCGGCTGGTGGTGCGCGATCACGGGATCGGCATCGACCCCGTCCACCGCGCCCGGATCTTCGAGCGCTTCGAGCGGGCCGTCTCCTCGCGGGAGTACGGGGGCCTCGGGCTCGGGCTCTGGATCGTGCGCAGCATCGTCGAGGCGCACGGCGGCGCGGTGTCGGTGGCGAGCGCGCCGGGAGCGGGCTCCACCTTCACCGTCGAGCTGCCGCGCGGCTGACGGCGCCCCCCGGCGGCGGGCGCCCGAGGCCGCGGGGGACGCTCCGCGGCTCGCGAACCATCGCTTCAGCGGAGGCCGGCGACGAGCAGCACCAGCGTCGCGGTGCTGGCACCCACGATCGCCCATCCCGCCGCCTGGAGCCGGCGGGGCGGCACCTGGACGACGCAGAGCACCACCGCGGCCACGGCCATGGGCATCAGCGCCACCGGCGCGGCGAGCGGCAGGCCGGTCCGCGCCGCGAGGAGGAACGCGCCCGCGAGCAGGAGCACCACCAGCGCGGCGGCGAGCGGACGCCGGTCGCTCGTCCCCCGCGTCCGCATCAGGCGAAGGACGGAGCGGACCGAGACGATCGCCGCGGTGAAGGCGAGCACCCAGGTGACGAACAGCGTCCACGCGCCGAGATGCGTCGCGCCGCCGGCCAGCGCCACCACCGCGCCGCACGACGAGAGCGCCGCGGCCACCAGGATCTCGCCGGGCGCGGTCTTCTCCAGCCGGCGCCACAGCAGGACCGCGACGGCCGCGCCCAGCCCCGCGGGGAGCGCGAGCGCCGCGCGGGCGGCCTGCGGGGCGAGGGCCACGCCCGCGGCGGCCGAGGCCGCGACCAGCGCCCCGAGGGCCGCGAGCAGGCGCGCGGCGCGGGCGCCCTCCTGCGTCCGCATGCGCGTCCCGCGCTGCCCGAGCAGCACGAGGAGCGGCTCGTGGGCCACGAACGCCAGCACGAACGCGGCGGCGAGCGCGAACGCCGCCGCCCCGGGCCGCCCCAGCGCGAGCCCCGAGAGGATGGGCATGGCGAGCTGGCCGTAGGCGCCGTGCTCGCGCGGTACCAGGGCGGGCGGCGCGGCGGCGGGCGACCCGGAGGAGGGCACGGGCGCGGGGGTGGTCGTGTCCACGGGCCGGGCATTCTATGCGTGCGCCGCCCGGACCGCACGCGTTGCTCGCGGGGCCTGTTCCGGTGCTCGAATGAGCCGCACCGGGGGAGCACACCGGGAGTATGATGCGGACGTGCGCGCGAGGGAGTTCGCCATGGCGTTCACGATCAGCTCGGCCGCCTTCGGGAACGGCGGCGAGGTCCCGGTCCGCTTCACCTGCGAGGGCGCCGACCTGTCGCCGCCCATCGTCTGGTCGGGCGTGCCCGCGGGGACGAGGAGCCTCGCGCTCGTGGTGGACGACCCGGACGCCCCGGATCCGGCGCGACCGCAGCGGACCTGGGTGCACTGGGTCCTCTACGATCTGCCGCCGACGGCCAGCGGCCTGCCCGAGGCCATCCGTCGCGACGCGCTGCCCGTCGGGACGCGGGAGGGGCAGAACGACTGGGACCGGACCGGCTACGGCGGCCCGTGTCCGCCCGTGGGGCGCCACCGGTACTTCTTCAAGCTGTACGCGCTCGACGTCCTGCTCCCCGACCTCGGCACGCCGACCAAGGCGAAGCTCCTCGAGGCGATGAAGGGGCACGTGGTGGGCGAGGCGCAGGTCATGGGGACGTACGAGAAGAAGCGCCAGTGATCTGGCGACGGAGGCGGGCGTTACCTCTTAAGTAGGGACCTCGACGGGGACGACCCGGCGTGAGAAAGTGGCTCGCGCGCCTTGGAAGGGGGCGCGCGCACCCTGTGGGGTCCCTCCATCGCTCCATCGCCCGTCTGGGGAACCGGCTCGCGGCCGCCGCAGGCGGTCGCCCGTCCGGCCCGAGCACCCGGCTCCGCCGAACCCTGCGGCTCTCGACGTGGGAGGGCGCGCTCACGGAGGTCGTGAACGCCTGCGCGGGTCCCACCATCCTCACCGGCTGGGCGCTCCACCTCGGCGCTCCGCCGCTGGAGGTGGGGCTGGTGGGCGCGCTCCCGTCGCTCGCGGCGCTCGTCCACGTGCCGGCCGCCTGGCTCACCTCGACGCTCGGCCGCCGCCGCGTCGCGATCGCCACGGTCGCCCTCTCGCGGCAGGTCTTCCTGCCGCTGGCGCTCCTCCCGCTCTTCCCCGCGGGCCCGGCCGCGCAGCGCGCCGTCCTCCTCGCGGTCGCGGCCGCCTCGGCGGTGCTCGCCGTCGCCGGCAACAACGCCTGGACCGCCTGGATGGGAGAGCTGGTGCCGGGCGGCGTCCGCGGCCGCTACTTCGGCCGGCGCACCGCCCTCTGCACGCTCGGCGGCACGCTCGCCGGACTCGGCACGGCGCGCCTCCTCGACTCGGCGGCCGGGATCGGCGCCGCCGGCACCGCCCTCGCCGTGCTGGCGGCATGCGCCTGCGTCACCGGCGCCGTCACCACGGTCCTCATGGCGAGGCAGCACGACGTCCCGGCGGCGCCCGCGCCGGCACCGTCGCTCGCCGAAGCGCTGCGCCCGCTCGCCGATCCCCGCGCCCGGGGCTTCCTCGCCTACCAGATCGCGTGGAACGCGGCAGTCGGGCTGGGCGGCGGCTACTTCGCCTTCCACCTCCTCCACGACCTCCGCGCCGGCTTCACCGTCCTCGCGCTCCACGGCGCCCTGGTCGCCGCGCTCAAGATCGCCTCGACGCCGCTCTGGGGCCGGGCCCTGGACCGGCTCGGCTCGCGGCCGGTGCTCGCGGCCTGCTCCTTCGCGATCGGCTTCCTCCCGCTGGTCTGGCTCGTGCCGCGCCAGGGGTTCCTGTGGCCGTTCGCGCTCGACGCGGTGGTCGGCGGCATCGCCTGGGGGGGGCACGCGCTCGCCTCGTTCGCGGCGCCGCTCGCCATCGCGCCGCGCCGCGGACGGCCGTTCTGGCTGGCCGCGTTCTCCACCGCGGGCGGGGTGGCGGCGGCGGCCGCGACCGCGCTCGGCGGCGCCCTCGCCGGCGCGCTCCCGGAGCGGTTCGCGGCGTTCGGAAGGACCTGGTGGGCGGTCGACGCGCTCTTCCTCGCTTCGGCGGCGGGCCGGCTCGCCGCCGCGTTCCTCGCCATGCACGTCGCCGAGCCCGGTGCCTCCACCCTCGGCGAGCTCCACCGGAGGGCGATGGGGGCGGTCGGGACCGCGCTGGCGCTCGGGGGCATCCGGGTCGCCGAGGTGGCCCCCCGGCTCGGTGCGGC
>DATIWK010000033.1:0-7477 GCA_035519395.1 Anaeromyxobacteraceae bacterium
CGCGAGGCTCGCCGCCGCGGCCGCCGCGCTGGCGCTCGCCGCGGGCGGGAGCGCCGCCGCGCCCGGGGAGGGCGAGCCGGAGCCGCCCCCGCGGGTCGCCTCGATCGAGCTGCGCCTGCCGCCCGGCGACGATCGCGCCGCGGCCGCCGAGCTGGTGGCGATCGAGCGGGGCGCGCCGCTCGGCGCGCGCGCACTCCGGCGGACGGTGCAGCTCCTCTTCCAGACCGGGCGCTACCGCAACGTCCTGGTGCGGGCGGCGCCGGCGGCGGCGCCCTCCGGCGAGCGAGGCGCGTGGGTGGCCGTCACCGTGGAGGCGCTGCCGGTGCGCCGCCTCGAGGCCCTGCAGCTTCGCGTGGAGGGACCGTCGGTCCTCGACGAGGAGCGACTCCGCGCCGTGGCCGGGCTCCGGGCCGGGGAACCGTACGACGACCCCGACGGCGCGGCCGCGGTGGGCCGCGTGCAGGCCGAGTACGCGCGCCGCGGCTACCGGGACGCGCAGGTGGAGGTGGCGGCGAGCGGCGAGGCCGAGGTCACGGTGCAGGTGCGGGTGCGGCCCGGGGCGCCCACCCGCGTCGGGTCGATGCGGCTGGTGGGCGACCCCGGGGCGGCGGGGGCGGCTGCCGCGGCGGACCTCCGGACGCGCCCCGGCGCCGTCCTCGACGAGGAGGTGCTGGGCGAGGACCTGCGACGGCTGCGCCAGGCCCTGTGGGCGGCCGGGCACCGGCGCGCGCGGGTCGGGACGCCCACGGTCCTCGCCGCGGCGGGAGGGGCCGCGACCGTCGAGATCCCCGTGGAGGCCGGGCCGCGCATGCGGTTCGTCTTCCGCGGCAACGAGGCGGTCCCTGCGGCGGAGCTCTCCCCGCAGCTCGGCTTCGAGGAGGGCCAGCCGGTGGACGCCCCGGCGGTGGAGGCGGCCGCCGACCGGCTCCGCGCCTGGTACCGGGCCCGGGGGTGGGCGGCGGTCCGGGTCGAGCCGGAGGAGCGGCGGCGCGGCGCGGAGCTCGACGTGGTCTTCCACCTCGACGAGGGGCGGCGCTACCGGATGGGCGAGGTGCGGTTCGAGGGGCTCCTGTCAC
Organism: Anaeromyxobacteraceae bacterium; assembly: GCA_035519395.1. Taxonomy (GTDB): domain Bacteria; phylum Myxococcota; class Myxococcia; order Myxococcales; family Anaeromyxobacteraceae; genus Anaeromyxobacter. Next base: position 1,077 of record DATIWK010000033.1, read on the forward strand.
ACGATGCGGCGGACGCGCGCGGGCGGCTGGTGGCCTTCCTCGAGGACGAGGCGGGACCGGCGCCGGACACGGCCGGGGCCGACCGCGCGCGGCTCCTGGCCGCCTCCCTCCTGCCGGCGCCGACGCGAGGGTCACCCCCCGCCCCGCTCCCCGCCGGGGAGTGGTGGGACGGCGCCCCCTGGGACCGCGCCGCGGAGCGTCTGGCGGACGCGTGGCGCGGGGAGGGCTGGCTCGAGGCGACGTACCTCGGCGGGAACGCCACGCTCGACGCGTCGCGCGGCGTGGTGGAGGTGCTGCTCCGGTTCCGCGAGGGGCCGCTGGTGCGGGTGGAGTCCATCGCCTTCGAGGGGAACGCGGCGCTCTCGCTGCCGGCGCTGGCGCGCGAGTCGCGGCTGGCGCCCGGCGACCCGCTCTCCTTCGAGAAGATCGAGGCCACCCGGGTGGCGATCCTGCGCCTCTACCTGGCGCGCGGGTACCTCTTCGCGCACGTCGAGCACGCCGCCGACCGCGAGCACCCCGCCGCCGTGCGCTACGTGGTGGACGAGGGCCCGAAGGTCCGGATCGGGCGCATCGTGGTGACCGGCAACCGCCGGACCCGCGAGGACGTGGTGCAGCGCGCGCTCTCGGTGCGCGAGGGCGAGGCGTACGACCCGGACGCCGTGGCCAAGAGCCAGGCGGCGCTCCTGCGCCTCGGCGTCTTCCGGTCGGTGGGGCTGCGCCTCCGCGAACCGGAGGTGCCGCAGGACGTGAAGGACCTCGCCGTCGAGCTGTCGGAGCGGCCCGCCAACTCGCTGGCGGGCGGCGCCGGGTTCTCGATCGCGAACGGGCCGCGCGCGACCCTGGAGTTCGACCACCCCAACCTGATGGGCCGGGCCCTCGACTTCGTGGCCCGGGGCAAGGTGAACTATCCGCTGGAGATCTTCCGGCCCGACCTCGTCGGGATCCCGCCCGCGCAGCGGTTCGAGTGGCGCGGGGAGCTGGGGCTGCGCCAGCCGCGGCTGGAGTACCTGGCCTGGCCGGTGGCGGCGCAGGCCAACGCGGTGGCGGAGAAGGTGAACCGCCGCGCCTACGACATGAACCGGGTCGCCGCCATCCTCACCTTCGACCTGGGCATCACCAGCCGCGCCGCCTTCACGCTGCAGTACGAGGCGGAGGTGGACCAGATCAACAAGAGCTCGCTCTCGGGCGTGATCACGCAGGCGGACCTGGAGCGGCTCCGGTTCGACGAGGGCGTGACGACCCTGCACTCCATCCGGCCCACCATCGCGCTCGATTACCGCGACAACTCCGCCAACCCGCGGCGCGGCTGGTTCACCACCGGTACCGCCGACCTCTCCCACTCCGTCGGCGTGCACGGCCAGCGGCTGGCGTTCGGCCTCGTCCCGGGGAGCGACTTCCACGTCAACATGCTGAAGTTGAGGGGCACGGTGAGCGGGTACCTCCCCATCGGCCCCTCCAGCACCCTGGCCGTCTCGCTCCAGGGCGGCCGCGTGTTCCCCCTCGATCCGAACTCGCGCACCATCGTCCCCAAGCGCTTCTTCCTGGGCGGCGCCACCACCATGCGCGGCTACGCCGAGGAGGAGATGCTCGAGGAGGACGTCCGACCCGCCATCGCGAACGAGGCGCGCCACTGCGCCACCAACCTCTCGCGCCTCGGGTGCACCGCCCGCGGTCAGGACGTCGTCGACGGGAAGATCCCCATCTCGGAGGGCGGCGAGGCCTTCGCGCTGGTGAAGACCGAGCTGCGGGTGCCGCTGCGCGGGAGCCTGGAGGCCGGGTTCTTCGTGGACGTGGGCAACCTGTGGCTCGACCCGGCGCGCCTCTCCCTCGCCGCGCTCCGGACCAACATCGGGCTGGGGCTGCGGTTCGTGACGCCCGTCGGGCCGGCGGCGCTCGACCTCGGCTTCAACGTCAACCCGGACAAGGCGCTGAACGAGCGGATCTTCACCCCGCAGTTCACCATCGGACTTTTTTGATCGGGGGCTGCGCGCGATCGTGCCCGATGGTGCGGTGTCACCGTGCCGCTCCGCCCCCGATGCCCCCTCTCTCCCGCTCAGCCTCATCATTGGCCACATCTTCGGCCGAACGCAGCCGAGCTGCTGGGCGGTAGCCGTGCGTCGCCGTTTCCGAAGCAGCAGAGAGGGGGAGCGGCCCGGGCGCAGCGGCCCCGCGCGCGGGCGACGTCCCCGCGCGATCGGCCACCATCGTCATGGTGGACGGAGCGCCCATCCGGCGCGACGGACCCGCCCGGCGCGCCGCGGCGGACGCTCATCCAGCAGAGAACGGAAGCCTCGGCTCATCGGGCAGCGGCACCGTCGCCCGGGTCAGGCCCTCGGGCGAACCTCCTCCGGCCTCGGCGTCGTGCGATATGCACCGAGAGTGACTCCCTCCAGCGATAGCGTTCTCACCCGTTCGGGTTCCTGCGCCGCGATCCCGGCGGTACTTCGCCATGAACTGCCGGCCGTGCGTCTTCTCTGCGTGGAAGAAGTTGTGCTTGCGGCAGGCGAGCCGAGTGCCGTCCACCGTGGACCTCCCGCCCTGCGAGAGGGGCGGCACGTGGTCGAACTCGAGCTGCCACCGGCTCCCGCAGCGGCGGCCGTCCTTGCCGACGAAGGCGCAGCACCCTTGGTCCCGCTCGTAGACGGCGCGCTTCACCTCGGCCGGGATGAGCCGCGACCGGTCCGGGATGTCCTCGCCCGAGTGCGCCGCGCGCTTCCGCTTCCGCGAAGGAGGGACGGCTCCGCGGCGCCTGCCGTGTTTCTCGATGGCGTAGCGGACCGCCTCCCGGAGCACGGCGGCGAGGTCGGTGCGGCGCAGCTTGTGGGAGAGGAGACTGGCGAGGGTCTCCAGGTCTGCCTTGAGGGCGCCGTCGATGGTGACCCGGAGCGACCACTCGTCCCGGGAGACGGCGCGCAGCTCGGCCGCGGGCGGGCGCGGCGGAGCCGCAGGAGTGGAGGTCGCCGCAGCGGGCGCGGGAGGAGTGGTGTCGAGTGCGCTCTCGGCGGCAGCGACGTCAGGGCCGACCGAGGGCGCCGCGTCTGCGCTGGCGGTCGGCAGGGCGAGGCTGACCGCCCTCGGCTCCGGCAGCCTCCGGAGCCCGTCCCGGGGCGCCGTCCGAGGCTGGATCGTGGCGACGAGGTGCTCCACCTCAGCCTTGGTCATGAACGCCGCCCGGGCGACGAGGTCGTCCAGGTTCTCCTCGGTGAGAACCTGGGCGAGGAGCGGGGCGGTGGAGAGGCACAGCCTGCCGTCGCGGAGGGGGCTCTCCAGCCTGGGGAAGCGCCGCAGCGCCTTCATCGCGGCGATCCTCCGGCCGGCGGCGCCCTCCCGCAGGTGCAGCTCGCGGAGCATGAACTCCCAGAGCGAGCCGAAGCCGAGGGGCAGGTACTCCTGGCGGCGATCGAACTCGTCCAGGTGGAGAAGAAAGTCGACCTGGACCTGGCGCTCGTCACCGGCGAGGTCACGCAAGCGTCGGGCGAGGGAGTCGGAGTCGAGGGAAGAGGGAGCGAGACCGTGCATGTGTACACCTCCAGTGCATGCTCTCTCTAACATGGGCCTTTCAACGCTCCCGGAAGGCCCCTGTCTGCCTCGATCAGGCCCTCGGATCGCGAGGGGGCCGGTTCGAGCCACGGGTCCGCGCGGCGCGCTCCAGCGCGATCCTGTGCGGCGAGAGAGGCATTCCAGGAGCGACCTGCGGGCTGGAGCGCGTTCGCATGGAGATCGCGTCAAGGGAAACCGGCTCATACTCCAAGTGGTACTCACCCAGAGTGACGGGACGACGCGCCTCCCCGCCAACCGCGGTCGCAGATCGCCACGCCTCGTCGGCGCGCGACTGCGCGCGCCGCGGTGACGATGGGGATCCGCGGAGCCGATCACGGGGAGACGGTTCCCGCAGCGCCGAGACGCCGCGCGGCCCGCCGCTCCTCTCCAGCTGTTCGGTGCGGATGGACGACGGGGACCTTCCTACGTGCGGCCGCGGTTGCGCGTTCGGTCGCCCGCTCGCCCTCGGATCCGTCAAACTTCTGGCCAATCCTCGGCCGCTCAGCAGGGGAACGCCGCCATCACCTCGTCGAACGTCTCGAACACGACGTGCGGGATCCGCCGCTCCGCGCAGTAGCGGACCAGGCTCGAGCCGGCGCGCGCGAAGACGAAGTCGGCGCTGTCCGCCGCGTGGCGGTCTCCGGCGCCGTCGCCGCAGAGCGCGACCTTGTGCCCTGCCGCCTGCATGGCGCGCACCACCTCGCCCTTGCAGAAGCCGCAGAACCCGCAGTCGTCCCCGCCGAACGCGACCTGCATGCCCTCGGGCGAGCAGGTGCCGCGGTTGGCGCGGACCTGGAGGTGGCTGCGGAGGTGGTCGGGGAGCGCCTCCACGACCGGCTCGATGTACACGTCGAGGCCGGCCGAGCAGAGCACGAACGGCCGGCCCGCGGCGTGGCACGCGGAAAGGAACCGCTCGAACCCGGGGCGCAGCACCGCGGTGGCGCGGGCGAACGCGGCGATCTCCTCCTGCGAGGCGCGGACGTTTCCGAAGATGCGCTTGAGGAGCGTGCCGAACGGATAGGCGCCCGCCCGGTAGAGCGCCTCGGCCTCGTCGTAGGCGTGCGCCCCGGCGAAGTGGAGGGCCACGCGGTCGCCCAGGTCCTCGGTCAGCGCGGTGCCGTCGAAGTCGCACATCACGGCCCAGGGCGCGCGCATCGGCTGGGTGTTGTACGGGTGGCGGCGGGCGGGGTCAAGCGGGCGGCCGCGGGCGCCGCGCGCTGCGGGGCCGCTACGGCCGCGTCGCCACGGCCATCACCCCGAACCCGTCGAGCACCGGCCAGGCGCGGGCGCCGGTGAACCCGGCCGCCGCGAGCCGGGCGGGGAGGGTCTCCTCGTCGTAGCGCCGGTGCAGCCGCGACATGGTCCGCCAGAGGGCCATGGCCGCCGCGTGCCGGATCCCGCCGCGGAGCGCGGCGGCGCCGAGGCGGCCGCCGGGGGCGCGCGGCTCGAGCGTGGCCAGCCGCCCGCCGGGCCGCACCGCGCGGTGCAGCTCCGCGAGCGCGGCGGCCGGATCGGGGAGGAGGTAGAGGACGCTGTGCGCCGTCGCGCCGTCGAACGCGCCTTCGCGGAACGGGAGCCGGAGGGCGTCCGCGCGGACCAGGAGCAGGCCGACGCCGGCGCGCCCGGCGCGGCGGCGTGCCCGCCGCAGCATGGCGCCCGACGCGTCGAGGCCGAGGTGCCGGACCGCGGGGCGCGCCCGGGACATCTCCACCGCCGACGTGCCACAGCCCACCCCGAGGTCCAGCACCCGCGGTCCCTCCACCAGGGCCCCCAGGTCCCGGCAGTCGCGCCGCCAGGCGGGCTGATCGGTGAGGAGGTCGTAGAGCGCCGCCGCCGGCCCGAAGGCGAGGCGCAGGTAGGCGCGCGCCGCCCGCTCACGCGCCGGCGCGATCGTAGAGGAGCCCCCAGCGCACGCCGCGGTCCGACACCGTGAGCCGGTCGAACCCGGTGGCGCGCATCGCCTCGAGCACGATGGCGCAGCCCGCCAGGATCACGTCGGCCCGCTTCGGCTCCATGCCGGGCAAGGCCGCGCGCTCCTTCACGGTGAGCGCCGCGAGCCGGTCCCAGAGCCGCTCCACGCCCGGGAGCGAGAGCGTGGCGCCGTGGACCCTCCCGGCGTCGTAATGCGTCAGGGCCTGCTCCACCGCGGACAGGGTCGTCACCGTCCCGGCGACGCCGACCAGGCGCGAGCCGGGCGTGGCGCCGCCGGCGGCCATCCCCTGGAGCGGCCGGACCGCCTCCCGGGCCGCCGCGAGGAGCCTCGCCGCCTCACCCCGCGTCACGGGATCGTGGCGCAGGTGCCGCTCCGTGAGGCGGACCGCGCCGACCTGGAGGCTGGTGCGGCCGGACGGCTCCGCGCCGCTGCCGAAGGTGAACTCGGTGGAGCCGCCCCCGACGTCGAGGACCGCCAGCTGGCCCTCGCTGGGCTGGGTGGTGTCGGGGGTGAACCCGAAGTCGCGCCACGCGCTCGTCCACACCAGCCGGGCCTCCTCGTCTCCCGAGATGACCTCCGGATCGACGCCCGCACCGGCGCGCGCCGCGGCGAAGAACGCCTCGCCGTTGGTCGCGTCGCGGGCGGCGCTGGTGGCGACGCACGCGATCCGTTCCACGCCGAGCGACCTCGCCTCCCGCGCGAAGGCCGCGACCGCGGCCACCGTGTCGGCGATGGCCGCCGGGTCGAGCCGCCCGGTCGCGTCCACGCCCCTGCCCAGCCGCGTGATCTCCGCCCGTTCCGCGAGGGGGACGAAGGTGCGTCCCCGGCGCTCGGCGACGAGCAGGAGCACCGTGTTGGTGCCGACGTCGATGGTCGCCAGACGCTCGGGCATGCCGCATGTTAACCCGAGGCGGCGGAGCGGGCTCGC
>DATIWK010000034.1:0-31513 GCA_035519395.1 Anaeromyxobacteraceae bacterium
GACGTCGGTCTCCACCTGGCCCGAGCCGCCGGTCGCGGCCGTCGCCGTGGGCGGCGTCGCACCGAACGCGTACGAGGTGTGGCACTTGAAGCAGACCTCGTACTCGGCCGTCGCGGTCGCCTTGAACGCGAAGTTGCCGGCGGCGGTGGCGGTCCAGGCCGCGGCCGGCGGCGTGAAGCCGACGCCCGAGGCGCCGGTGAGCGGGCTGCCCGCCGGGATCTGGTTGCGCGTCGAGGTGGCCGTCGCGGCGCGGTTCACGAGCGTGCCGCCGGCCTGGTGCGAGTCGTGGCAGTCCATGCAGCTCGCGTGGCGGTTGGTGCCCGACAGGGCGCCGCTGTTGTAGCCGCTGCTGGTGACCTCCTCCGTCCCGGTGTTGTGCTTCGAGTCCAGGTTCACCGGGTGGAAGTAGGCCTTCTGCGTCGCGGCCAGGACGTCCTTGCCGGAGCGGTTGCCCTGGGCCCCGTTCGCGGGCGCGGCGGCGCTGCCGTGGCAGTTGTAGCAGACGAACCCGCTCGCCGGCAGGCCGGTGTTGGTCGTCGCGCCGGGGTTGGTCGGGCCCGCGAGCAGCGAGGGGTTGGGCGAGTAGTGCGGGCCCTGGATGCCGCCGGAGGCGCTGAAGGTCGGCGTGTTGCCCTCGGCGTTGGACGCGTGGCACTTGGTGCAGTTGCGCGTGAAGACCGAGGCGTCGTGGAGCTGGTAGGCCCAGGTCCCCTGCGCGTTCGAGGTGAAGTTGTGCTTCGACGCGTTGAAGGCGGCCTGGCTCACCGCCGGGTGGAGCACCGGCGCGGCCGTCTCGATCGGGCTCCTGTGGCAGGAGAGGCAGAGGCCGCCGTTCCCGGTGTTGACGAAATCCGTGTTGTCCTTGTCGCTCGAGGTGCTGCTGCCGGCCGCGCGAAGGCTCGTCGTGCTCGCGTCCACGTAGACGTTGTTGTCGTGCGTCGCGGTGACCGGGCTGGCGAGCGTGTGCGGGTGGTCGTCGTGGCACATGTTCACGCAGGAGCGGTTCGCCGCGGCCACGCCGGCGAGGCCGCCGCCGGTGGGCCAGGTGGCGGCGGTGTCGGTGGACGCGTCGTTCGTGCCGGAGACGGCGCCGAGCGTGTGGCGGGTGACCGCCGCCGCGCCGCCGTTCATGCCGGCGAAGATGTTGCCGTGGCATCCGCCGCAGAGGTTCGAGGCGCTGGCCGTCGATGGCTCGCCACCGCCGTCCACGACGCCGTTCATGTGGAGCGCCGGATCGATCGAGGTGTTGGTGTACGTCCCGCCGTGGCAGGTGCCGCAGTTCTGGCCGGCCGTGATCGTCGGGTGCGTGCCGCCGGGACCGTTGGTGGCGCTGACCGCGTGGCAGGTGCCGCAGGCCACGGTACCGGGCGCCGTCCAGGTGAGCGTGGCGTTCGCGCCGTTCTTGAACGCGCCGTGGCAGTAGACGCTGGCGCAGGTGAGCGTCGGGCCGTTGTTCGCGCCGTTCCAGACCGGCGTGATGGCCGGCTGCCCGGACCAGGCGGTCTTCGACAGCGCGCCGAAGGTCACCACCGGCGTGCCGGTCGCGTGGGCGACGTCGTTGGTCGCCGGGACCACGTGGCACTCGTTGCAGGCGATGGGCGCCGCGCGCCAGGTGGTTCCGAGGAGGTGGACCGCGTGCGCGCCGACGCCGCGCAGGCCCGTCGCCGTGGCGAGGTCGCCCTTGCTGTCCACCGCGTTCGCGTCGCCGCCGGGCGCGGAGCGCACGTCGGTGTTGGCCGCGTTCACCACCGAGAGGTCACCGTGGCAGGCGGTGCAGCCAACCGGCTTCTGGACGACGCCGTCGACGTGGGCCGCGACGTTCACGGTGGTCGCCGTGTACCCCGGGTGGCACGCCACGCAGTTCAGGTTCTGCGGGTGGTGGACCGTCGCGCTCACCGGGCCGGGGGGCTGGGCCGACGCGCCGCTGCCCTGGCCGTGGCAGGCGTTGCAGCCGAGCTGACCGGGCGCGTTCCAGACCGGCGAGGCGTTGACGCCTCCCACGAAGTTGCCGTGGCAGTAGGTGGAGGCGCAGGTGCCGGCGGAGTAGGTGGGCGAGACGCCGCCGGTCTTCGCGACCGTGCCGAAGATCGGCGCCGAGTTGCCGTCGGCGTGCGTCCGGTCGGTCTTGTCCGGCCCATGGCACTCGGTGCAGTGGATGGCGTTCGAGAGCCGGCCCGCGACCGCGTGGTTCACGTGCGGCTGGTGGGCGCCGACGCCGAGGCCGGTGTTCGCGGAGAGGCCCTTCGAGTCGGCCGGCGGGGAGGCGGCGACGTTGGGATCGGCGGTGGCGGGATCGTTCGCGACCAGACCGGGCGTGCCGTGGCAGGCCACGCACCCGGTCCGGTTGGCGTTGAGTGTGACCACACCGTCCACGTGGGTGGAGGCCGCCACGGTGGTCGCCGAGTAGCCGGCGGGGTGGCAGCTCGTGCAGGTCGGGTTGTTCGGGTGGTACGACGCGGGCACGCCGCCCGAGGCCGCCGCCGGTACCGGCGGGGAGTTGTGGCAGGCGTTGCAGCCGAGCTTGCCGGCCGCCGACCAGACGATCGCGCTCGCGCCCTTCCCGCCGACGAACTGGCCGTGGCAGTAGGTCGAGGCGCAGGTGTGCGTCGAGAAGTTGTACGCGGCGGGCGCCGCGCCGCCGGTGGTGGCGAGCACCCCGAAGGTCACCGCCACCGTGCCGTTCGAGTGGGTGGTGACCGTGGGGACGACGTGGCAGTTCGCGCAGGCGAGCGCGTTCGAGAGCGCGCCCGGCGCCGCCGCGTCGCCCTGGTTCAGGTGGGCGAGGTGCGTCCCGACCGCGGCGCTGGAGCTGCTGCCGGTGGTGTCCACCGGGGGCGAGGCGATGACGAGGTTGTTGCCCTGGGCGTCGAGGGTGGTCGCGGAGGCGACGGGCCCGCGCGTGCCCGAGGCGTCGCCGTGGCAGGTGAAGCAGGTCAGGTTCGAGACGTCGAGCACGCCGTTCATGTGCAGCGCGAGGTTGACGGTCGTCCCGGTGTAGCCGCTGTGGCACGCGCCGCAGTCGGTCCGGTTCGGGTGGCTGCCGCCGGGCGGCGTGGCCGCCGCGCCGGTGCCCGCGCCGTGGCAGGCGTTGCAGTCGAGGGTGGTGGTGGCGCCGAAGGTGCCCTTCCACTGCGCGGTGGCGCTCTTCCCGTTCTTGAAGGCGCCGTGGCAGTAGGTCGAGGCGCAGGTGTTGTTCACGGTGTCGTACGCGGGCGTGATGGCCGGCTGCCCGCTCCAGGCGGTCTTCGCGAGCGCCCCGAACGTCATGTTCACCGTGCCGTTGGCGTGCGAGAGCGAGCTCGGGACCACGTGGCACTCGGCGCAGCCGACGGGCGTCTGGCGGAGCGAGCTCGACGCCATGTTGACGTGGGACAGGTGCGCCCCGACGGCCTTGGTTGTGGTGAGGGTCTCGCCCTTCGTCCCCACCGGCGGCGCGAAGGGCACGTCGGTGTCGGCCCCGGCGACGCGCGCGCGGCCCGCCGTGCCGTGGCAGCTCGAGCAGCTCATGTTCGGAAGGTCCACGACGCCGTTCAGGTGCGTGAGCGGATCGGGCAGCCCGCCGGAGAGCGCGGGGTGGCAGGAGTCGCAGGCCGCCGAGGTCACCGGGTGGGTGCCGGCCGGCGGCAGCGTGTGGCACGAGCCGCAGGCGGCGCTCGTCCCGTTCCAGGCGGGAGCGTTGGCCGCGTTTCCGTTCTTGAAGTTGCCGTGGCAGTAGGTGTTCGAGCAGGTCGGCGTCGCGCCGCCGGTGAACGCCGGCGTCACCGTCCTCGTGTCACCGGGCAGGACGGTCCTCGACAGCGCGCCGAACGCCACGTTCTCGGCGCCGTTGGCGTGGAGATCGGCCGCGGGGATCACGTGGCACTCCGCGCAGGCGACCCGGAGCGAGAAGCTTGGGCTGACGAGGTGCGCGAGGTGCGCGCCCACCACCGTGGTGCCGCCCGCGCCGGTCTGATCGGTCGGCGGCGCGGGGGCGAACGCCTGGCCGTTCGCGTCCGTCCCTGTCCGGGTCGAGTCACCGTGGCAGGTCGTGCAGGTGAGGGGCAGCACGTATTCCACGACGCCGTTCAGGTGGCCCGGGCCGGTCGTCTGCTGCGTGCCGTCGTTGTCCGTGTAGCCGAGGTGGCACAGCGAGCACTGGTTGTTCAGGGGGTGGACCGACTGCGCCGTCACGCCCGGCGGCAGGGTCGCGGGGGTCGGCGGATCCCCGTGGCACGCGGTGCAGGAGCCGGCGTAGTCGATCTTGCCGTCGATGTGCGTGGCGGCGTTGACGCTCGAGCTGGTGTACCCGGGGTGGCAGAGCGCGCAGGCCTGCCCGGTGACGGTCGGGTGCGTCCCGCCCGGACCGTTGGTCGCGCTCACCGCGTGGCAGCTGCCGCACGCGGCCTGCGCCGGGCCGCCGGTCCAGGAGGGCGCGTTGGCGAGCGTGCCGTTCTTGAAGGAGCCGTGGCAGTAGACGTTCGAGCATTTCCCGTCCGCGTACGCCGCCGCGGTGGAGGAGGACGGCGGCCGCAGGACCGCGAGGCCCGAGAAGTAGATCACCTGCGTGGGGTGCTGCGTGGTCGCCGGGATCTCGTGGCACGACGAGCACGCCATGGGGCCCGCGAGGCCGCCGGCCGTGAGGTGGGCCTGGTGCGCGCCCACCGCGGCCGCGCTCGCGTTCGCCTCGCCGTGCGTACCGGCCGGGGGGGCCGAGGCGACGAGCGGGTCGGCGTTCTCGCTCGACCGGCCGAGCTGCCCGTGGCACGTCGTGCAGAGCTGCAGCGAGACCGTCACGCTGCCGCCGGCCGACGAACCGCCCGCGGGGACGGTCACCATCGTCGGAGGCTCCCCCGCCACCTGGCGGCCCCGATCGCAGGCCGACAGCGCCAGGGCGACAGTGGAGATGGCTGTGGCAAAACGACGCATGGAACCTCTCGGGGGCTCGTGTGGAGTCAAGTGCCATGATCTCAGGTCAAATCGGAGCACTCCTTGACGTCGCTCAAGTCACAGACGCCAACTTGACGCACCCGATCGGCCTGTTTGTCCCGTTAGTGGTGACCCCTAAGTATGAATAATTGTTTGATTCCCCGCAATGGAGGGTCCGCCCCTGTCGGGTGAGGTCGGATGACCGGGGCCTGCGTGGTCCGGGGTGGAGCGGGAGCGCGGATCGCGGGGCGGCGCGCCGACGTCACCCGTCGTGAACAGGCACCCGTGGGCGCGGCGGGGCTCGCCGCACGGCCGGTCCACTCGGGCCGGGCGAGCCAGCGCCGGCGCGCCCCGAGGTCGAGGAAGGCGCCTCGCTCGCCGCGCCGGTCACGGGCGGAGCGCGACCCGTCAGGCGCCGCCCGACCGGGCCGCCGCTCGAGCGTGCGTGCCGCCACCCGCCCGGTTAGCCATCGCGCGCACCCCTTCACCGGAAGGCGAAGATGACGAACGCACCGCGCGCAGCGCTGTTCGCAGCTTTCCTGGCGGCCCTGCCGACTTCACCAGCCCGGGCCGGGCAGCTCCTCGGTCCCAAGGAGGATCTCGCCCACGTCGGCCCCGCCGACCAGACGCCCAACACCGAACGCTACGAGGACCACGCGCTCCCCAGCCCGTACATCGCGCCCTCGGTCCGCACCACCGCGGCGCTGGCAGCGCAGTCGGTCCAGCAGGGGCGGCCGTCCCGCAACGCGCGCTGGCAGTCGATCGGTCCAGCCGTGCCGTCCGTCCCCGGGCTCGTCACCTACACCGGCCGCCCCACCGTCACCTCCGGCCGGGTCACGGCGCTGGCGCTCTCGCCGGCGTGCCGGCGCGGCGCCTGCCCCCTCCTCGTCGGGGCGGCGGGCGGCGGCGTGTGGGCCACGGGAGACGCGTCGGCGCCGGTCCCCGCCTGGCGGCCCTCCTCCACCGGCCTCACCACCAACGCGATCGGCTCGCTGCTCTTCGACCCGACGGACGGCGACGGCTCGACGGTCTACGCCGGCACCGGCGAGGGGAACGGCTCGAGCGACTCGGAGGCGGGCGTCGGCCTCTTCAAGTCCGTGGACGGCGGCGAGTCGTGGGCGCTGGTCGCCGGGAGCGTCCCGGCGTCCGTGGACCGCGCCATCGCCGCGGTGGCCGTCGATCCGGCCAACCGCAACCACCTCTTCATCGGCACCGCGGTCGCGCGGCACGGGTCCTCCTCGGTGAACGGCGGGCGGTACACGCCGCCGGGCGCCCCGCCGGTCGGGGTGTACGAGTCGAGGAACGGGGGCGCCTCCTTCTCCCTCGCCTTCAGCCTGGCGAGCGACGTGGTGGACCCGACCAGCCCCAACGGCTCCGACTTCTTCCGCGGCGGCGTCACCAAGATCGTCCTCGATCGCACCGGCCTCTGGCCCGGCCAGCCCACGCGCGTCTTCGTCGCGGTGATGGACTACGGCGTGTACCGGTCCTCGCCCGCCGACGAGGGCGGCGACGGCACCTTCAAGCAGGTGTTCGCGTCCGCGGGCGGCGGCACCGTCGCCAACTCGATCGCCTCGCGCACGGAGTTCGCGCTCGCGCCCACCGGCCGGGGGCTGCGCATCTACGTGGGCGACGCGGGCGCCGGTCCGGCGGACTTCTGGCGCACCGACCGCGGAACCGCCCGGGCGAGCGCGCTCGCCACCGGCGGGACCAACGGCGGCTGGAACCAGCTCTCGAGCGACGTCCCGGGCACCCCCGGCTTCGGCTCGTACGACTTCTGCGCCGGCCAGTGCACCTACGACATGTTCGTGGAGTCGCCGCCCGGCCGGCCGGACGTCGTCTGGCTCGGCGGCCAGATGCTCTACGACGAGATCTTCACCGCCACCCCGCCCTCCAACGGACGGGCCGTGCTCCGGTCGTCCGACGGCGGCGTGCACTTCACCGACATGACCGACGACGCGCGGTCGCCGCCGGCGGGGATGCACCCGGACCAGCACGCCATCGCCTTCCTGCCGTGGAACCCCGACGCGGCCATCGTCGGCTCGGACGGCGGCGTGGTGCGAACCAGCGGCGACTTCGTGAACGCCTCCAGGCAGTGCGCGTCGCGCGGGCTCGCCGGCGCCGACCTCGCCGACTGCCGGGCGTGGCTGAGCGCCGTCCCCACGCGCATCGACACCCTCAACGCCGGGCTCGACACGCTCCAGTTCCAGAGCGTCTCGCTCAACCCCGCGGACCCGGTAGACGACGTCATCGGCGGCACCCAGGACAACGGCACCTGGGGGCGCGACCTGCTCGGGACCTGGTTCGAGTCGGTGGGCGGGGACGGCGGGCAGTCCGGCATCGACGCGCTGCAGCCGAACGTGCGGATGCACACCTACTACGCGCCGCAGACCGACGTGAACTTCTCCGGGAACGATCCGCCGGGATGGGACTGGACCGCCGACCCGCTCCTGGCGAGCGGCGAGGCCTCGTCGTTCTACGTCCCGCTCATCGCCGACCCGGTGGTGGGGGGGAGCTGGTTCATCGGGCTCCAGCACGTGTGGCGGACGACCGACAGCGGCGGGCCGCAGTCGTTCCTCGACCCGCACTGCAACGAGTACACGGGCGACTTCACCGTGGAGTGCGGCGACTGGGTCCCGGTGGGCGGCCCCACCCTGACCGGGCCGGCGTACGGGGCCGACAAGGGCACCGGCTACGTGGTGGCGATCGTCCGCGCGCGGACCGACGCCTCCACCATGTGGGTCGCCACCCGGCCCGGCCGGGTGTTCGTGTCCACCAACGCCGGAGCGGCGGACCCGGCCGCGGTCGCGTTCGCGCGCGTCGACGGCCCGGCCCAGCCGACGCGGTTCGTGAGCGGCATCGCCGTCGACCCGTCGAACCCGTTCCACGCCTGGGTCTCGTTCTCGGGCTACGACGCCTACACGCCCACCACGCCCGGCCACGTCTTCGAGGTCCGGGTGAACCCGGCCACCTGGACGTCCGTCTGGAAGGACCTGTCGTCCAACCTCGGCGACCAGCCCGTCACCGGGCTGGCGCGCGACGACGAGACCGGCGACCTCTACGCCGCGACCGACTTCGGCGTGGCGCTGCTCGCGGCGGGCGCGACGTCGTGGGGCCCGTCGGCGTCCGGCCTCCCGCCGGTGGCGGTGTACGGGCTCGCCGCCCACTCCGGGGCGAGGGTCCTCTACGCCGCGACGCACGGGCGGGGCCTCTACCGGCTGGCGCTCCCGTAGCGCCGCGATCCGGCGTGCGGGCCACGCCAGGCCCAGGCCCGCACGCCCGGATCCCCCGCCCCATCCTTCCGGTGGCGCGCGTGCGCCGCCGTGTGCACCTGCTGCGGGCGGGGGCAAGGCCGTGGGATTCCTCCCACCGCCCGACCCGGACGGGAGCGCACCGCATGGCCACTCGCGAGGACACCAACGCCGGCGCCGGCGGACAGGGCGACCTGCTGCTCGGACGAGGCATCCAGTTCGACGGGAAGCTCCGCTTCGAGGGGACCGTCCGGATCGACGCCCACTTCACCGGCTCCATCACCACGAGCGACGTGCTCGTCGTCGGCGAGGCCGCCACCATCGAGGCCCAGATCGACTGCGGCGCCGTCGTGGTGCACGGGCAGGTCCTCGGGAACATCAAGGCCAGGGACGGCGTGGAGCTGCGCGAGCACGCGCGGGTGCGCGGCAGCATCGAGACGCCGTCGCTGGTGGTGGAGCGCGGGGCCCTGTTCGAGGGCGACTCGCGCATGACCGACCTGCACGCGGGCATCGGGCGGACCCCCGTGCCGGGGCCGAGGCCGGGCGCGCACCTGGACCGCCACGCAGCGCAGTAGCACCGGGGTCCCGCGCCCCGCGCTCGCGTCGCGAGCGGGGCGAGCCGGCGCCGTCAGCGATCCGGGTCGGCCTCGGGATCCGGCGCCGGGCGCGGGGTCCGCGTCCGCGGCTTCCGGTTCAGCTGCTCGATGGTCTGGTTGAAGCGCTGGCGGCGGAACTGCTCCAGCGCCTCCTCCTTCGCCTGGGGATCGGCGGGAAGCGACTCGCCGGTCTTCGACTCCTCGGGGGGGATCTCGATCGCCACGGGCGGCGGAGGAGGGCTCATCACCGGCATGCCTGCCGGCGGTGCGGCCTGGGGGGGCGTCGCAGTCAGGCCGTCCGGGCCGCCGGCCGTGCCCGGCGCGGGCGTTGCCGGCGGGCCGGGCGAGTCGGTCGCGACGTACACCAGGCCCATGGCGCCCGCCCCGAACGCGACGATGGCCGCCGCCAGGATGATCGCCGGCTTTCCGATGGCGCGCTGCGTGGTCACGGCGGTTCGCTCCGGGCACCGCGCGCCGCCCCGCGGCGGAAGCGCGGCGGGAATGATACACGGCGGAGCGGCATCGCGCCCGCTACTCGCAGAAGACGCGAACCTTCTCGCCGCGGTTGCCCTGCACGTCCACGGTCAGCTCGCCGAGGTGCTCGACGAGCTCGTCGAGATCGCCGGCCTTGATCTTGGAGACGTCGAGGTCGAGCCCGTTCTCGCGCAGCGCCTTGTTGATCTGGTCGTGGACGCCGGGCGGAAGGAGCGCGGCGAGCCGGACGCCGGCCCGGATGAGGTTCATCGGGACACGGACGTTCACGCGGCTCGCGCCGCCCGCCTCGTCGCCCTCCACCAGGACCCGCAGGTACCTCGGCGCCTCCGCGCGGGCCGCGGCGGAGGCGGACCCGCCGGCAGCCGGGGCGGCCGTGTCCCCCAGCGCGTCGAGGAGGGTCGCCGCCTCGGCCGGGTCGATCTTCCCGGAGGCGAGCAGGTTCAGGATTCGCAGGCGTTCCTCGGAGCTCATGGCTCGACCTCTCTCTCAGTGAAGCGTGAAGAAGACCTGGGCGCGGCCACCCGCGACCAGGACGCGCGTGCCCCGCGACTCGCAGAGCACGGCCCACAGGCCGCGCGCCGCCGGGGCGATGCTCCAGCGCGGCGCGGCGACGGCCGTCACCCCGATCGCGACGGCGAGCACGGGCAGGAGCAGGACGAGCAGCACCAGCAGGAGCCCCCAGAGCAGGAAGAGCGGCACCCACAGGCGACAGGCGCGGTGCGGGGTGTGGACGCGCACGCGCGCGACCAGCGGCGGCAGCTTCATCGCTTCAGCTCCTCCGCGGCCTGCTGCGCGGTGATGTCGCCGCGCTCCAGCCGGTCCAGGATCTCGGCGCGGCCCGGCCCGGGTTCCGTCTCGACGCCGAGCGCCGCCCCGAGCGCCAGCGACAGCCGGGCGAGCCGGTTCTTGATGGTGGGGTAGCTCACGCCGAAGAGGCGCTCCATCTCCTTGATGGACCCGTGGCTCCGGACGAACGCGCCGATGAAGACCTGGTCGTCCGTGGAGAGCTGCGCGAGCGCGGGAAGGTCGAAGGCGCCCTCGATGGCGACGCCGCTCGAGGCGAGCCGGACGCGCTCGACGACCATCCGCTCTCCGTTCGCCATCCTGGTGAGATCCTTCCATGCGGACATAGGTGGTGTCCCTTCCCGAAGCCGAACGAATGATGCCTGCGGCGGTCATGAAAATCAAGTGTCACCTGAATGAAATCAATGTATGATGGGCCATGGACTTCATTATATTGAAGTTCCTCGCCGATTTCGCGCCCCCGTTCCGCCTCGGCCGAACGAGTTGCCTCCCGGCGTCCGGCGGTGGACGCTCTGCCGCCGATGACCACCTTCCTCGCCGCGTCGCTGGCCCTCTCCGTCGCAACCGCTCCGGCGGGCGCGCGGACCGTCACGGTCGAGGTCGCCACCTTCCGGAACACCCGCGGAGTGCTGGAGTGCTCGCTCTGGTCGAGCCCGAGGGGCTTCCCGGACCACCCCGAGACCGCGGCCGTCAAGCAGCGGACCGCGATCCGGCCGGACCGGACCGGCGCGTGCCGGTTCGAGGGGCTCGCGCCCGGCGAGTACGCGGTCGCCGTGATGCATGACGAGAACGGGAACGGGAGGATGGACTTCGGCCTGTTCGGGATCCCGAAGGAGGGCTACGGGTTCTCGAACAACCACACGCACGCGCTCTCCGCGCCGACCTGGGCGGAGTCGCGCTTCACGGTGGGCCCGGACGACGATCCGGTGCTCCAGGTGCGGCTCAGGTACTGACCGGCGCGGCGCGCGACCCGGCGTTCACCGTCCGGAAATGGACGCGGAGGTGCGGCCGCCCCGGGCCTCACTCCGGCAGCGGCCGCCCCCGGGTCTCGGGCACGAACCACGGCACGACCAGGCCGAGCAGGTACACGAGGCCGAGCGTCATCGCCGCGCGCGGGATCCCGCCGAAGCCCTGGATGATCGCCCCGGCGACGATGGGGAAGATCCAGGCGACGAGCCGCGTGCCGTTGAAGATCACGCTCGCCGCGGTGGACCGCACGCTGCTGGTGAACAGCTCCGCCGGGTAGATGGCCATCCAGGAATACGCCAGCCCGAGGGTGAAGAAGCCGTTCACCGGGGCGACCACCAGCAGCGCCTCCACGGAGTGCGTCCAGAGGTAGGTGATGGGGGTCACCGCCAGCGCGCCGGCGTAGGTGAGGAGCAGGAAGGGGCGGCGTCCGATGGCGTCGATCAGGAACCCGGCCACGAGGTAGGCGGCGACCGCGCCGCTCGTGTAGAGGAGCGCGGCGCGCGTGCCCCAGCCGGCGGGGTCCGCATACCCCTGGGCGCGGGCCAGCTGGCCGGCGTAGGCGGGGAGCCAGGTGGAGATAGCCCACCACCCGACCATCGTCGCGAGCGAGAGGAGGAAGGTGAGGAGCACGCGCCGGCGGCTCTCCGGCTGGCGGAAGATCTCGGCGATGGTGAGCGGGCGCCTGGCGGCGGGCCCGGCCGCGCCGCGGTCCACCTCGGTCGCCGCCCAGCGTCGCTCCCGGACGGCGCTGAGCCACTTCTCCGATTCGTCGATGGCGCGCCGGATGTACAGGGTGAACAGCGCCGGGATGGCGCCCACCACGAACACGAGCCGCCACGACTGCGCCCCGAGCGGCTGCGTCCTCTGGAGCCCCCACCACACCGCCGCGGCGAGGAGCGTGCCCCAGCCGAACCCGGACTGGAGCAGCCCGGCGCCCTTGGGTCGGGCGCGGTCGGGCCAGGTCTCGGCGACCATGGCGACGCCGGTGCTCCACTCGCTCCCCATGGCGAGGCCCGTCACGAAGCGCAGCAGCGCCAGCGCCAGGAAGCTCTGCGCGAGCGCGGTGAGGCCGCTGAAGATCCCGTACAGCGCCACGGACCAGATCATCATGCGCTTGCGGCCCACGTAGTCCGAGAGCGTCCCGCCGACGATCCCGCCGATCCCCCACCCGAGCAGCGTCACGCCGATGGCGGTCCCACCCCAGATCGCCGGCGTCTTCATCTGCTCTGCGGTGAGCAGGGCCCGGAGCGCCAGCGGCAGCGCCACCACCAGCGCGTACGCCTCGTAGCCGTCGAACACCCAGCCCAGGAAGCTCGCGGTGAGGACGCGCCAGTGGGCGCCGGTGAGCCCCGCGTACCAGGGCCGTGGCGCGGCGTCCGCTCGGGCGAAGGTGGTCATGGCTCCTCTAGAGCGCCGCGCGCAGGATGGCGAGCAGGTCGTCCTCGGGGTGCTCCGGGCTCGCCACCGGCCGCACCGCCTCGCGCAGGTCCGCCTCCGTGAGCTTCCACTCGGAGAGGTGCCGGGGCAGCCCCAGACGCGCGACCAGATCGGCGACCGCGTCCGCCGCGTCCCGGGCGCCGAGCGCCTCCGCGATCCGCGCCGCCGCCTGCGGGGCACGCGGCGCGAGGTACCGCAGCACGTGCGGCAGGAGCAGGCACGAGGTGACGCCGTGGGGGATGCCGTGCCGCGAGCCGAGCCGCTTCCCGAGCGTGTGCGAGAGGCCCCGCGACGCCGCCGAGGGCAGGAGGTACGAGAACCAGGCACCGAGCTGGCAGGCGGTGCGCGCCTGCAGCTCCCCGGGACGAGCCTGGACGGCGAGGAGGCCGGCCTTCAGGCGCCGGAGCGCGTCGGCCGCCGCCAGGTCGGGGAGCGGGTGCTCGCCGGCGGAGAGCAGGGTCTCGCAGGCGTGGTCCACCGCCCGGAGCCCGGTCGAGAGCCAGAGCGCGACGGGGGTGCGCACCGCCAGCTCGGCGTCGTAGAGGACCGCCACCGGCCGCAGCGCCGGCGCCGCGACTCCCACCTTCTCGCGCGACCCCTCGGCGCTGAACCCGGCGCTCCCGGACAGCTCCGCGACCGAGAGCGTCGTGGGGATGGCGACGTGCGGCAGGGCGCTCGGGAGCTTCGCACGGCGCGCCCGGCCCAGGGCCGCGGGATCGGCCAGATCCAGCCCGGTGGCGAGCGCGAACGCCACCGCCTTGGCGGCGTCGATGGGCGACCCGCCCCCGAGCGACACCAGGGCGTCGGCGCGGGCGGCGCGCGCCGCCGCCGCCGCGTCCATCACCGCTCGCGCCGGCGCATGCTGGCCGACGCCGGAGAACCGCGCGGCGAGGCGCCCGCCCAGGAACCCCTCCACGGCCGGCGCGAGCCGCTCGTCCTGCGCCGCGCTGCGCGTCGTCACCAGGAAGACGCGGCGCACCCCGAGGCGCGCCACCTCCTCCGCGAGCCCCTCGCGCACGCAGCCCGCGCCCCAGCGGATCGACTCCGGGTTCGCGTACTGGAAGGACTGCACGCCGAACCACTATCGCGATCCGCCGCGGCCTGCCCGTGAAAGCCGGCGCCCGCGCGGGGAACGCCCGCTCTCGTTCGCCCCGCGCGGGTGACCCCCGCTGGAGATCGCCCGCCGTGACGCACCGATGACACGGCGTTGCTTCCTTCCACCCATGCGTGCGCTCCTGCTCCAGGCGGCCTCTCCCCCGACGTACTGGGGGTACCAGCACTCGCTCCCGTTCGTGGGCAAGGATGCGCCGCTCCCTCCGCTCGGGCTGGCGACGCTCGCCGCGCACCTCCCCGAGCGCTGGGAGCTGCGCCTCCGCGACCTGCAGCTCGGCCCGGTGGCGGACGAGGACGTCCGCTGGGCCGACGCCGTCCTGGTCTCTGGCATGCTGGTCCAGGAGCCGTCGATGCACGCCGCGCTGGCGCTGGCGAACCGGCTCGGGCGCGTCACGGTGGTGGGCGGCCCCGCGCCGACCACGAGCCCGGGGGCCTTCCCCGAGGCGACGTACCTCTTCCTCGGCGAGGCGGAAGGGCGGCTCGATCGGCTGGTCGAGGCGCTGGAGCGCCCGGGATCGGTGGAGGACCGGATCCTGTCGCCGCCCGGCGAGGGGCGCCCGGAGATGGCGCTGGCCCGGGTCCCGCGCTTCGACCTGCTCGCGCTCGACCGCTACGCCAGCCTCTCCATCCAGGTGTCGCGCGGCTGCCCGTTCAACTGCGAGTTCTGCGACATCATCGAGATCTTCGGGCGCGTCCCCCGCGTCAAGGCGAAGGACCAGGTCCTGGCCGAGCTGGAGGCGCTGCGCGCGCTCGGCGGACGCGGGCCCCTCTTCGTCGTGGACGACAACTTCATCGGCAACCGCCGCGCCATCGCCAGGCTCCTGCCCGAGGTCGCCGCCTGGCAGCGCGCCCACGGCACGCCCTTCGACCTCTACACCGAGGCGAGCTTGAACCTCGCCGGGGAGCCGGCGCTCCTCGCTGCCATGGTGGACGCGGGGTTCACCGCGGTCTTCGTCGGCCTGGAGACGCCGGACGTCGAGACGCTCGCGCGGATCGGGAAGAAGCAGAACACGATCGGCGACCCCGCCGAGGAGGTGGAGGCGCTCACCCGCGCCGGCCTCGAGGTGTACGCCGGCTTCATCGTCGGGTTCGACGGCGACGACGCCGCCGCGGTGGCGCGGCAGCGCGAGTTCGTCTCGCGGCTCCCCATCCCCCGCGCCATGGTCGGCATCCTCACCGCGCTTCCCGGCACCCAGCTCTGGCGCCGGCTGGAGCGCGAGGGCCGGCTCCGCGGGCGCGCCACCGGCGACCAGTTCGACCGGACCAACTTCGAGACCACCATGGGGGACGAGGCCCTCGTCTCCGCCTACCGCGACCTGCTCGCCGCACTCTTCACGCCCGCCGCCTTCTCCGATCGGTGCGCCCGCCACCTCGCCATGGCGCCGCTCCGCCGGACGCCGCTGCGGAAGGGTGAGCTGCGCGCCGCCTGGCGCGGGCTGTGGCGGATCGGGATCCGCGGCCAGCGGGAGCGGCGGCGCGAGTTCTGGAGGCTCCTGCGCGCCGCGCTCCCACGCGGGCCCGCGGCCATCGCCAAGGCGGTCACGTTCTCCATCCTGGCCGAGCACTTCGTGCGCTACACGCACGAGGAGGTGCTGCCCCGGCTCGACCGGCGGCTCGAGGAGATCCGGCGCGAGCGCGAGGCGGCCGAGGAGGCCGCGGCCGGTGCGGAGTCGGGCGATGCCAGCGCGGTGCCCGAGGCCGTGGTGGCCGCGTGGGCGCGCGCCTCCGACGGCGAGCGGCTGGTGCGGGCGGCGGCGGGGCCGCGGACGACGTGACGGCGCCTCAGCCGCGCAGCCCCTCCAGCTCCTGCCACCGCGCGTAGAGCCGGTCCACCTCGCGGGTGGCCTCGTCGAGGTTCGCCCGCAGCCGCGCCACCGCGGCGCCCTCCCGCTGGTAGGTGGCCGGGTCCGACAGCGCCGTCTCCAGCGCCGACTTGCGCCCCTCGGCGGCGAGGATGGACGCCTCCATCCCGTCCAGCTCCCGCTGCTCGGCGAAGCGGAGCTTGCCGGGCTTGCGTGGCGGCGGCTCGCGCGCGGCCGTGGCGCCGGCGCGCGCGGCGGGCGGCGCCTTCGCGGGCAAGGCGCCGCCGGACGTCTCCGCCTGCTCGCGGAGCGTCCGGTACATCTCGTAGTTGCCCGGATAGCGCACCGCGGTCCCGTCCCCCTCGAACGCCAGGATCGCCGTCGCCACCTTGTCGAGGAAGTACCGGTCGTGCGTGACGAGCAGCACCGACCCGTCGAACTGGAGGAGCAGCCGCTCCAGCACCGAGAGCGTCACCAGGTCGAGGTCGTTGGTCGGCTCGTCGAGCACGAGCACGTTCGCCCCCTCCAGGAAGAGCTTCGCGAGGAGGAGCCGGTTCCGCTCGCCGCCCGAGAGCGCCTTCACCTGCATGCGCTGCATCGCCACGGGGAAGAGCAGGTCGTCGAGGTAGTCGCGCAGCGCGACCCGGCCGCCGCCCAGCTCCACGAAGTCCTCGCCGGCGGCGCGATCGGGCGGGCGCCCGCCGGCGGCCTGGTAGACGGTGGCCTCGGGGTCGAGCCGCGTGCGCTGCTGGTCGTAATAGGCGACGAGGGTTCGCTTCCCCGCGACGACCTCGCCCGCGTCCGGCGCCAGCTCGCCGAGGAGCAGGCGCAGGAAGGTGGTCTTGCCCGCGCCGTTGGGCCCCACCAGCCCCACCCGCTCGCCGCGCTGCAGCGTGAAGCTCACGCCCGCCAGCACCGCCCGGCCGCCGAAGGCCTTCGCCAGCCCCTTCGCCTCCAGGACCACGTGCGAGAGCCGCGGCGGCGGCGCGATGCGGAGGGCCGGGACCTCCGCCCGCCGGGGGCCGCGCTCCGCCATGAGCCGGCGCGCCCGCTCGATGCGAGCCTTCGACTTGGTGCGCCGCGCCTCCACGCCTCGCCGGAGCCAGGCCAGCTCCTCGGCGATCCACCGCTCCCGCACGTGGCGCGCGCGGTCCGCGGCGGCCTCCGCCTCCAGCTTCTGCTCGAGGTACGCCTCGTAGTTCCCGGGGTAGCTGGTGACGCCCGCCCCGGGCGTGATCTCCACGATCCGGTCCACGAGGTCGTCGAGGAAGTAGCGGTCGTGCGTGACGAGGAGCAGCGCGCCGGAGAGCCGGTCGAGCTCCTCCTCCAGCCAGTCCACGGTGTCGGCGTCGAGGTGGTTGGTCGGCTCGTCGAGGAGGAGCAGGTCCGGGCGGGTGAGGAGCCCGCGGGCGATGGCGACCCGCTTGCGGATGCCGCCGGACAGCTCCGCGATGGGGCGGTCCCAGTCTTTCACTCCGAGGCGATCGAGGAGCCGGCGCGCCTCGTGCGCCGTGTCCCAGCCGCCGAGCTGCTCGACCCGGTCCGACGCGGCGCCGAGCTCGGCGAGGAGCCGGCCGTGCTGGGCCGGCTCGTGCGCGCCGGCGAGCCTCGCCGAGGCGTCTGCGTGGCCCGCGAGCGCCGCGCGGAGCGGCGCGCGCGCCACCTCCAGCTCCGAGGCCACCGTCGCGCCCTCGGGGAACACCGGCTCCTGCGCGACGTAGGTGACGAGCGCGCCGCGCCGGAGCTGTACCTCGCCGCGGTCCGGCTGCGAGGCGCGCGCCAGGATGCGCATCAGCGACGACTTCCCCGAGCCGTTCACGCCCACCAGCCCGACCCGCTCGCCCTCCTCCAGGGTGAGGGTGAGGCCGTCGAGGACGGTCCGGCTCCCGAACGAGAGGCCGATGCCGGCGGCGTGGAGGAGGGTCACGGCGGTCCTTCATAGCACCGCCGGAGCCTGCGCCGGTCTGCGGCCCTCACACCACCCGCTGCGGCCCACCGGGCGGCGCGTCCACCCGGCCGCGGCGCATCCGGTCCGCGACCATGAACATCACGTTCGCCGCGACGGCGGCGAGGGCCGCGATGCCCGGCAAGGCCAGGTCGGCGAGGTCGTCCGCCCGGTAGAGCGACACCGCCGCGAACCCCGCGGCGATCGCCGCGAGCGCTCCGCCGGCGGCCAGCACGAGGGCGCGCACGGAGCGATCGTAGGCCGCTGCGGCTGCCGGCGCTTGCGGGCCCGGCCCAGGCCCCACCCGCGGCGGAGCCCTCCAGGCGCGTGCCGGGTCTCCACCGGTCGGCTAGGCGAGCGCCGCCCGGGCGAGAGACGCCCGGGCGCCGCGCCGTTCGACGCGGCTTCGGGTCTCCGCGCCCCGCCCTGGCGGGCGGGCGCGCCCCCGGGGAGCATGCCATGAAGCGCCATCACCGCTGCGCGCGCACGCTTTCGCTCGTCGCCGCCCTCCTCCTCGCCTCCGGCTCCGCCGGGGCTGCGGACTGGATCGGGACCTGGAGCGCCTCCATGCAGGCGCCGCTGTTCGGCGCCCCCCCGACGTTCGACCACGTCACCCTCCGCCAGGTCGTCCGGATCACCACGGGCGGCTCGTTGGTTCGCGTCCGGTTCTCGAACGCGATCGGATCCACGCCCTTCACCATCGGCGCGGCGAGCGTGGGCGTCCGCGGCGCCGGCGCGGCGGTTCGGGCCGGGACGCTCCGCACGCTGACGTTCGGCGGCGAGCCGTCGATCACCCTCCCCCCGGGCGCCGTCGCCCTCAGCGACGCGGTGGCGCTCGCCGTCGCGCCGCAGTCCGATCTGGCGGTGAGCCTGTACCTCCCCGCCCCCTCGCCGGGCGACACCCAGCTCACGCTCTCGCACCAGACCTCCTACGTCTCCACCGCCGGCGACTTCACCGCCGACGCGACCATGCCGGTGGCCTCCACCGTCACCTCCTGGTTCTGGCTCAGCGGCGTCGAGGTCCTCGCCGGCGGCAACGCGCGCGCGGTGGTGGCCTTCGGGGACTCCATCACGGAGGGGTTCAACTCGACCACCGACGCGAACGCGCGCTGGCCGGACGTGCTCGCCCGGCGCCTGCTCGCCCACGGCGGCACCCGCGACGTCGCGGTCCTGAACGAGGCCATCAGCGGCAACCGCGTCCTGAACGACGAGATCGGCCCCAACGGCCAGAAGCGGATCGACCGCGACGTGCTCACCCAGGGCGGCCTCGCCTACGCGATCCTGCTCATGGGGACGAACGACATGGGCTTCTCGCAGATCCCGCCCGGCGCGTTCCCCCCGGGCGTCCTGCTCACGAACGTGAGCGCGGACGAGATCATCGCCGGGTACCGGCAGATCATCCGCCGCGTCCACGAGGCGGGAGCGAAGGTCTACGGGGGCACCATCCTGCCGTTCAAGGGCGCGAGCTACTGGGACGCCGGCGCCGAGGCGAAGCGCGAGACCCTCAACGCCTTCATCCGCAAAGGCGGCGCGTTCGACGGTGTGGTGGAGTTCGACGCGGTGATGCGCGATCCCGCCGATCCGCAGCGCATCCGCGCCGAGTTCGACAGCGGCGACCACCTGCACCCCAACGACGCCGGGTACGCCGCGATGGGAAACGCCGTCGACCTGAGGCTCTTCCAGGCGCCGCCGAACGCGGCGACCCCGCCTCGCTGACGTGGTGCGGCCGGTCCGGCCCGGCGGGGACCACCCCGGGCGGACCGGCACCGCCGGCCGTGCCGGGGCGCGCGCGTCGCTGCCTCACGCCACGGGACCACCCCGGCGGACAGGTTGATCGAGGCCGTCACAAGGCGTGCACTCGGGTCCTCACCGCATCGGCTCCATCACACGGGAGGGCTCATGCGACCGATCCAAACGCTCGCCGCCACCTGCCTCGCCGCCGCGCTCGCCATGCCCGGAGTGGTCCGCGCCGATCCGCCGGCCCGCCTGGCGGGCCTGCGGGCCGCCGCCTCGATCGTCCGCGACGGCGCGGGGATCGCGCACCTCCGCGCCGGGGACGAGCACGACCTCTTCTTCCTGCAGGGCTGGGTGCACGCCCAGGACCGGCTCTTCCAGATGGACGTCTCGCGCCGCCGCGCGAGCGGGACCCTGGCCGAGCTGCTCGGCACGGGCGCGCTCTCCGGCGACGTGCAGCTCCGCACCTTCGGGCTCCGCCGGGCGGCGGAGCGGAGCGTGCCGCTGCTCCAGCCTCGCACCCTCGCCGCGCTGGAGGCGTACGCGGACGGCGTCAACGCCTGGGCGGAGACCCACGCGCTCCCGCCCGAGTACGCGGCGCTCGAGCTCACCCGCTTCGAGCCCTGGACGGCGCTCGACTCGGTCGCCGTCGGAAAGCTCATCTCCTTCGGCCTGGCGTTCGACGTGGACGACATCGCCCGCACCGTGCAGCTCCAGAGCTACCTCGCGGCGTTCGGGCCGGCCGGGCTGGCGCTCTTCTCGGAGGACGTGAACCGCTCGGCGCCGTTCGATCCCGCCTCGACCGTGCCGGACGCGCTGCAGCCCACCCGTCCCCCGAGGCACCACGGCGCCGCGGCTCGTCCCGGCGGCGCGCTCCACCCGCGCACCCTCGAGCTCGCGGCGGAGTTCCTGGACCGCTTCCGCGCCGAGCCGTTCCTGGCCCGGCTCCTCGACCGGGACGGCCGCGACGGCTCGAACCAGTGGGTGGTGAGCGGCCGGTTCACCGCGAGCGGAAGCCCGCTCCTCGCCAGCGACCCGCACCTCGCGCTCGGCGCGCCGTCCACCTTCTACCCCATCCACCTCACCGCCGGGCCCTTCGACGCCATCGGCAACAGCTTCGCGGGCGCGCCCTTCGTGATCGTCGGCCACAACCGGCACGTCGCCTGGGGCGCCACCGTGGACCCGTTCGACGTGACGGACGTCTACCAGGAGAGGCTGGTGCCGGACGCGTCGTCGCCGAGCGGCCTCTCGACCGTCTACCAGGGCCGGAACGAGCCGGTGGTCCCCATCCCGGAGGCGTACCGCGCCAACGTGGTCGGCGACGGCGTCCTCGACGACGTCGTCTCCGTCCCCGCCGGCGGCGGGATCCCGGCCGCCACGCTGCTCGTGCCGCGGCACGGCCCGCTCGTCCAGGCGGACCTGGCGCACGGCGTCGGGCTCTCCGTCCAGTACACGGGCTTCGCCGGCACGCGCGAGATCGAGACCTTCTTCGGGTTCGACCAGGCGGCGGGGATCGACGACTTCGTGCGCGCGCTGCGCACCTTCGACGAGGGCTCGCAGAACTTCTGCTACGCGGACGACGCCGGGAACGTCGCCTACTTCACCAACTCGGCGGTGCCGGTCCGCGAGGACCTGCAGCGCGGCGCGGTGCAGGGCGCGCCCCCGTGGTTCATCCGCGACGGCACCGGCGGGAACGAGTGGCTGCCGGTCCAGCACCCGCAGCCGCTCCAGGCGGTGCCGTTCGAGGTCGTGCCCCTCGAGGAGATGCCCCGCGTCTTGAACCCGCCCGCCGGGTTCGCGGTGAACGCCAACAACGACCCGGACGGCCTCACGCTCGGCAACGACCCGCTGGCGCGGGCCCGGCCGGGCGGCGGCCTCTACTACCTGGCGCCCGGGTACGACGCGGGATTCCGCGCCGGGCGCATCACCCACCGGGTCCGGGAGGTGCTGGAGCACCGGAAGATGACGTTCGAGGCGATGCAGGCGATCCAGGCGGACGTGACGCTCCTCGACGCCGAGGTGCTGGTGCCCTGGATCGTCCGCGCGCTCGACCGCGCGCAGGGGGGCGGCGCGCCGCCGGAGCTCGCGGCGCTCGGCGCCGATCCGGCCGTGGACGACGCCGTGGCCCGCCTGGCGCGCTGGGACGCCACCACGCCCACCGGCATCCCGGAGGGCTACGACGCGTCCGACGTGGACGGACGCCTCGCGCCGCCGGCGCGGGACGAGATCGAGGCGAGCGTCGCGGCGACGATCTTTGCCGCGTGGCGCGGCCAGGCCATCGCGAACGTGATCGACGCGCGGCTCGGGCCGCTGCCGAAGCCGGCGAGCCAGCAGGCGATGACGGCGCTCCGCAACCTGCTCGACCGGTTCCCGATCGCGCACGGCGTGGGGGCGTCGGGGATCGACTTCTTCGCGATCCCGGGGAGCACCGCGAGCGCAGAGGACCGGCGCGACCAGCTGCTGCTGAAGTCGCTGCAGGACGCGATCGCGCTCCTGGCGAGCCCGGCCTTCGACGCGGCCTTCCACGGCTCGACGAGCCCCGAGGACTGGCGCTGGGGCAAGCTCCACCGGATCGTCTTCTCGCACCCGATGGGCGGGCCGTTCTCCATCCCTCCTGCGTTCGGGGAGTTCCCCGCCCCCCTGGCCGGGCTGCCGGGGATCCCGACGGACGGCGGCTTCTCGGTGGTGGACGCGTCGAGCCACGACGCGCGCGCAGCGTCGGCCAACGCGTTCATGTTCTCCGCGGGACCGTCGAACCGGCTGGTGGTCGAGCTGTCCCGCGGTGAAGCGAAGCGCGCCGAGTCGGTGTGGCCGGGCGGGGAGAGCGCGGTCCCGGGGTCGCCCTGGTACGTGAACCTCCTGCCGCTCTGGCTCACCAACGACACCGTCCCGCTCTGGTTCCGGGCGTCCGACGTGACGCGCGACGCGGCGTCGATCGAGCGCTTCGTACCGTGAGCGGACCGGGCCGCTGATCTGGGGGGCGGAAACGCCCCCCAGCTGGATACTCCTGCGCGTCCACGCTATATACCCGCGCTTGAAAACGTTCGCCGACCTCGGTCTCTCCCAGAAGTCCCTCCACGCGCTCGAGCACGCCGGCTTCGAGCAGCCCACGCCCATCCAGGCGCAGGCCATCCCGCCCGCGCTCGCCGGGAGGGACGTCATCGGCACGGCCGCCACCGGCACCGGCAAGACCGCCGCCTTCCTGCTCCCCATCATCGAGCGCCTGTCGGCGGACGGCCACGAGCGCGGGCACGCGCCCGCCCACGGCCCTGGACACCCGCAGGCGAGGCGTGGCCCCCGCGCCCTGGTGCTCGCCCCGACGCGCGAGCTGGCGGTGCAGATCGGCGGCGAGCTGGAGCGGTTCGGCAAGGGCCGGCACGTGCGCGGCGCGGTGGTGATCGGCGGCGTGGGGATGGGCAACCAGACCCACGCGCTCCGCGATCACGAGGTGGTCGTCGCGACGCCGGGACGCCTGGTGGACCACCTGCAGCACGGGACGGCCGACCTCGGGCGCATCGAGGTGCTGGTGCTCGACGAGGCGGACCGCATGCTGGACATGGGGTTCAAGCCGCAGCTGACCCGGATCCTGGCGCGCCTCCCCAAGGTCCGCCAGAGCCTCCTCTTCTCGGCGACCATGGCGGGCGAGGTGGCGGAGTTCGCGGCCTCGCACCTGAAGGACCCGGTGCGCGTCGAGGTGGCCCGCAGCGGCACCACGGCGGCCCGCGCCGTGCAGCACGTGTTCCTCGCCAGCCAGGCGGAGAAGCTGCCGCTCCTGCTGGCGCTGCTCGACGGCGACGACCTCTCCACGCTCGTGTTCACGCGCACCAAGCGGCGCGCCGACAAGGTCGCGCGCATCGTGGAGCGCGCCGGGCACAAGGTGGCGCGCATCCACGCCGACCGCTCGCAGGGGCAGCGCCGCGCCGCCCTGGAGGGCTTCAAGGACGGCACCTACCGGGTGCTCATCGCGACCGACATCGCGGCGCGGGGCATCGACGTCGAGGAGATCGGCCACGTCGTGAACTTCGACCTGCCGCACGTGCCGGAGGACTACGTCCACCGCGTCGGGCGGACGGCGCGCATGGCCGCGAGCGGCCGGGCCTCCGCCTTCGCCTCGCCCGAGGAGATGGACCTCCTGCACGGCATCGAGCGGCTCACCCGCGTGCAGATCGCGCGCGCCGAGGTGCCGAGGCACTCGGAGGCGTTCCAGGCGGAGGTGGCGAGATCGGCGGCGGCCCAGGCGAACCCGGGACCGCAGGCGTTCCGCGCCGGGCCCAACCGGAACCAGCGCCGCGCGGCGGAGCACCACGCGCGCCGCCAGGGTGGCGGACGCCCCGCGGCCCAGCGCGGCGGCAGCGCGGGTGCGGGCGGGGCGGCCCCGGGCGCGGCGGGCGGAGGCGAGCCGTCGCGGAAGACGACGCTGGTCGGGTCCTGGAAGCCGAAGCGGCGGCGCTGAGCGCGGCCGCGGTCGTCGGCGGCGGTCCCCGTCGCGCGGCAGCGCGGTGGTGTGCAGCGTCGCGCCAGGGCTCGGCCGGGCGACCGAGCCGGCGTCCCGCTTCGGGCGTGGACGCCCGCCGCGGCCCGCTGTATTCGCCGCTGGGGCCTCCATGGACTTCTCCGAGCCGGAACGCGTGCAGTCGCTCCGCGGGATCGTCCGCGAGTTCATGAAGCGGGAGATCGAGCCGCTCGAGCCGAAGCTGCGGCGCCAGCGCTTCGCCGACCTGCTGCCCGAGCTGCGGCGGGTGCGGGAGCGCGCCCGGGAGACCGGGCTCTGGGCCGCGCACCTTCCGTCGGAGTGGGGCGGGGCCGGGCTCCGTCTCGTCGAGTTCGCGCACCTCTCCGAGGAGCTGGGGCGGAGCCCGCTCGGCCACTACTGCTTCAACGTCCAGGCGCCGGACGTGGGCAACATGGAGATCCTGCTCGCGCACGGCAGCGACGCCCAGCGGGAGCGCTGGCTCCGCCCCCTGGTGCGCGGCGAGATCCGCAGCTGCTTCACCATGACCGAGCCGGAGTACCCGGGGTCGAACCCGGTGTGGATGGGGACCACCGCGGTGAAGGACGGCGGCGAGTGGGTGATCCGCGGGCACAAGTGGTTCGCGTCCGCCGCGGACGGCGCGGCGTTCGCCATCTGCATGGCGCTCACCGATCCGCAGGCGGAGAGCCCGTACGCGCGGGCGTCGATGATCGTCGTCCCCACCGACACCCCCGGGTTCGAGCTGGTCGGAAACGTCTCGGTGATGGGCGACCGCGGCAGCGACTACGCCAGCCACGGCGAGGTCGCCTACCACGGCGCGCGCGTGCCGCTCCAGAACCTCCTCGGCGCGGAGGGCGCCGGGTTCCTCATCGCGCAGGACCGGCTCGGCGCGGGGCGCGTGCACCACTGCATGCGCTGGATCGGGATCTGCGAGCGCGCCCTCGACCTCATGTGCCGCCACGCCGCCACCCGCCAGGTCGCGCCGGGCAAGGCCCTCGGCACCCGCCAGGTCGTCCAGCACTGGATCGCCGAGAGCCGGGCCGAGATCCACGCCGCCCGGCTCATGGTCCTCCACGCCGCCTGGAAGATCGAGCGCGAGGGGACCTACGCCGCGCGCGAGGAGATCTCGCTCATCAAGTTCACCGTGGCCCGCACGCTGCAGCGGGTCCTCGACCGCGCCCTCCAGGCGCACGGCGCGCTGGGCATGACCGACGAGACGCCGCTGGCGTGGTGGTGGGCGCACGAGCGCGGCGCGCGCATCTACGACGGGCCGGACGAGGTGCACCTCTCGGTGGTCGCGAAGCGGATCCTCCGCCGCTACGGGCTGAAGGCGTGAGCGGAGGGCGCCTGCCGGACGCGGCCACCCCGCCCGCCGCCGAGGATTCGCCGCCGCGCGACGAGCCCTCGGCTCCGCGCGAGGGCGAGCAGATCGACGGGGAGCGGCTCCGGCCGTTCCTGGCCGCCACCTGGCCCGGCCTGGCCGGGCCCATCGAGGTCCTCCAGTTCCGCAAGGGCCACTCCAACCTCACCTACCTGGTGCGCGCCGGCGCTCGCGAGGCGGTGCTGCGGCGCGCGCCGTTCGGCGCGGCGGTGCGGACCGCCCACGACATGCGCCGCGAGTTCACGCTGCTCTCGGCGCTCCAGGGCGTCTACCCGCTCGCCCCGCGCCCCGTCGCCTTCTGCGACGACGAGGCGGTGGTGGGCGCGCGGTTCTATCTGATGGAGCGCGTGCGCGGGGTGGTGCTGCGCGGGACCTCCCTGCCGCCCGGCGTGGACCTCCCGCCCGGGCGCATGCGGCGGCTCTCCGGGGCGCTGGTGGACGGGCTCGCCGACCTCCACGCCCTCGACCTGGGGCGCACCGGACTCGCCGCCCTGGGCCGGCCCGAGGGCTATCTCGCACGGCAGGTGAAGGGCTGGACCGACCGCTGGCGCGCGGCGAGGACCGACGAGGTCCCGGAGGTGGAGGCGGCCGCCGCCTGGATCGCCCGGAGCGCGCCGGCGGAGGGCGGCGCCGCGCTGGTGCACAACGACTACAAGCACGACAACCTGGTGCTCGATCCGGCCGACCTGACGCGGATCGTGGCGGTGCTCGACTGGGAGATGGCCACCGTCGGCGATCCGCTCCTCGACCTCGGGACGACGCTCGGCTACTGGATCGACCCCGACGATCCGGAGGAGGTGCGCGCCCTCCCCTTCGGGCCGACCGCGCTCCCCGGGAACCTCTCGCGCCTCGAGGTGGTCGAGCGCTACGCGGCGCGCAGCGGCCGCGCCACCGGCCCCATGCTGTTCCAGTACGTGTTCGCGCTCTTCAAGATCGCGGTCATCGCGCAGCAGATCTACCGGCGCTTCGCGGAGGGGAAGACCCGGGACCCGCGCTTCGGCGCCATGATCGTCGGCGTGCGCATCCTCGGCGCCCAGGCGGCGCGGGCCCTCGACCGCGGGCGCATCGACCGGCTCGGGTGAAGGTCGCGTCCCCCGCGGGACGACCTCGCTGCGCTGCGCCGATCCACCTTGCGCTCCGCCACCGGCCGCTCCTAACTGAGCGTGTGCGCGGCCGGCCCTGGACGAGCCGCCCGCGGGAGGATCCATGGCCGACGGTGACGCGACCACGGTCGAGCGCGCGCGGACCGCCCCGCCGGCGGCCGAGGCGGCGGGAAAGCCGCCCGCGCGCCGCGGTGCCCTCCGGAAGCGGCTCGCCGTCGGCGGCGCCGTGGTCGGCGCCGCGGGGCTGCTCTGGTGGCTGCACGCACGGCAATACGAGGACACCGACGACGCGCAGGTCGACGGCTACATCGCCTCGGTGAGCCCGCGCGTGCCGGGCACGGTCACGGCCGTGCACGTCGTGGACGACCAGCGGGTCAAGACGGGGGACGTGCTGGTCGAGCTCGATCCCACGGACCTGGAGGTCGCCGTCGCCCAGGCCCGCGCGGCGGTGGCCCAGGCCCAGGCCGCGCTCGAGGCGGAGGCGCCCAGCGTCTCGATCACCGAGACGAGCAACCTCGCGGCGGTGCGCGCCGCGGACGCCGACGTCGAGTCGGCGCGGTCCGACCTCGAGGCGAGCCAGCGCGAGGTGGACCAGGCCGCTGCCACCGCCCGCCTGGCCGAGTCGAACCTGGCGCGCGCCAAGCAGCTGGTGGAGGGGCAGAGCCTCGCGCCGGCCGAGTACGACCAGCGCGTCGCCGCCGCGGACGTGGCCCGGGCGGCGCTCGCGTCCGCGCAGCAGCGGCTGGCCGGTCGCAAGGCCCGGCTCGACACCTCCCTCACGCGGCAGCGCGAGACCTTCCAGAACGCGCCGCGCCAGCTCGTCACCCGCGAGGCGAGCGTCCAGGTCCGGCAGGCGAACCTGGAGGCGGCGCAGGCCCAGCTCCGGCAGGCGCAGCTCAACCTCTCCTACGCACGGGTGACCGCCTCCGCCGACGGGATCGTCGGCAAGCGCGGCGTCAACGTCGGGGAGCGGGTCCAGCCCGGCCAGCAGCTCATGGCCCTCACGCTCACCGGCGAGCTGTGGGTCACGGCCAACTTCCGCGAGACGCAGATCGACCGGATGCGGCCGGGGCAGGCCGCGGACGTCCACGTCGACGCGCTCTCCCGCAGCTACCGGGCC
The DNA here is from genome assembly GCA_035519395.1 of Anaeromyxobacteraceae bacterium. Classification (GTDB taxonomy): domain Bacteria; phylum Myxococcota; class Myxococcia; order Myxococcales; family Anaeromyxobacteraceae; genus Anaeromyxobacter. The sequence goes on from DATIWK010000034.1 coordinate 27,124, forward strand.
ACCGTCGAGACGTTCGCCGGCGCGACCGGCTCGCGCTACAGCCTGCTCCCGCCCGAGAACGCCACCGGCAACTACGTGAAGGTGGTGCAGCGCGTCCCGGTGCGCGTCCGGCTCGAGCCGGGCCAGCCCGAGATCGACCGCCTCCGTCCCGGCCTCTCGGTCGAGGTCACGGTCAAGGTGCGATGACCGGTCCGGGCGAGGAGCAGGGGTTCACCGGCGGACACAACCAGTGGGTGGTGGCCCTGACCGTGACGATGGCCACCTTCATGGAGATCCTCGACACGTCCATCGCCAACGTGTCCCTGCCGCACATCGCCGGGAACCTGTCGGTGACCCAGGACGAGAGCACCTGGGTGCTCACCTCGTACCTCGTCTCGAACGCCATCGTCCTCCCGGTGAGCGGCTGGTTCGCCTCCCGCTTCGGGCGCAAGCGCTTCTACATGACCTGCGTCGCGCTCTTCACCGTCAGCTCGTTCCTGTGCGGGATCGCGCCCAACCTCGGCGCGCTGGTGCTCTTCCGGGTCCTGCAGGGCGTCGGCGGCGGCGGGCTCGGCCCGAGCGAGCAGGCCATCCTGGCCGACACCTTCCCGGCGCGCCGGCGCGGCATGGCCTTCGCGGTGTACGGGATGGCGGTGGTGCTCGCGCCGGCGATCGGCCCGACGCTGGGGGGCTACATCACCGACCACTTCACCTGGCGTTGGATCTTCTTCATCAACATCCCGGTGGGGATCGCCTCGCTGCTGCTCACCAGCCGCGTGGTGGTCGATCCACCCTGGGTGACCGAGGCGCGCCGGCGCGCCGGCCCCATCGACTACATGGGCCTATCCCTCATCGCGGTGGGGCTGGGCGCGCTGGAGCTGGTCCTCGACCGCGGCCAGGAGGAGGACTGGTTCCACTCGGACGTCATCACCTGGTTCTCGGTCGTCTCGGCGGCGGCCCTGGTCGCCTTCGTCCTCTGGGAGTGGCGGCAGGAGCACCCGGTGGTGGAGGTGAAGCTCTTCGCCAACCGGAGCTTCGCGACCGCCAACGTCATGATGCTGGTGCTGGGCGTGGCGCTCTTCGGCTCGACCGTGCTCCTGCCCCAGTACGCGCAGATCTGGATGGGCTACAGCGCCCAGCAGGCGGGCGAGGCGCTCTCGCCCGGCGGCGCCGTGGTGATCCTGCTCCTACCGCTGGTGGGCGTGCTGGTGTCGCGCGTCGACGCCCGCTGGCTCATCGCCTTCGGGTTCGTGGTGCTGTCCCTCTCGCTCTTCCACATGGCCCGGACCCTCTACCCCGGGATCGACTTCCGGACGGCGGTGCTGCTGCGGGTGTACCAGTCGGTGGGGCTCGCCTTCCTCTTCGTGCCCATCAACACCCTCGCCTACGCCGCGGCGCCGCCCGGCAAGAACAACGCGGTCTCCGGCATCGTGAACCTCTCGCGCAACATGGGCGGCGACGTGGGCATCGCCTTCGTGACGACGCTCATCGCCCGGCGCTCCCAGGCGCACCAGGCCCGCCTCGCGGAGCACCTCACCGCGTGGGACGGGACGGTGCTCTCGCGCCTGGGCGGCATCGCCCGGGCGCTGGAGCACGCCGGGAGCGGCTCCGCCGTCGCCGCGCGGCAGGCGTACGGCGCGCTGTACCGGGAGCTGACCCGGCAGGCGCAGACGCTCGCGTACCTCGACGCCTTCTTCCTCCTCGCCTGCTTCGCCGCGGTGATGGTACCGCTCGTGTTCCTGACGCGGAGGGCGAGGCCGGGCGCGGCGATGGGGCACTAGGCGCGAGCGGCCACGGCGTCATGAGCGCAAGGGAGAGCAGCCAGAGCACGGCGGACCTCCCTCAGGCCGTCGCGGCGGCCGCGCCGGCCGGGGACGTGCGCCGCGGCTCGTTGGCCGCCTGCGGCGCCCGGACCTCGGGCGCCAGGAGCTTGTAGAGGACCGGCGTCACCACCCGCGTGAGGACCGTCGACGACACCAGGCCGCCGAGGATCACCAGGGCGAGCGGCGAGTAGAGCGCGGACCGCTCCAGGGCGAGCGGGAGCAGTCCTCCGATGGCGGTGAGCGTCGTGAGCAGGATGGGGACGAAGCGCGTCTCCCCGGCCCGCTGGATCGCCTCGTCGAGCGCGACCCCCTCCTCGCGCAGCTGGTTGGTGAAGTCCACCAGCAGGATCGAGTTCTTCACCTCGATCCCCATCAGCGCGACGAAGCCGATGACGGCGGTGAACGAGAGGGTGTAGCCGGAGAGGAACAGCGCCACCAGGCCGCCCACCACGCCCAGCGGGATGACCGACGCCACGATGAGCGTGGAGCGGAAGGTGCGGAACTCGAGGACCAGCACGGCGAGCACGCCGATGGCCGCCACCAGGATGGCGGTGGACAGCCCGCCGAAGCTCTCCTGCCTGCTCTCGAACTCGCCGGCCGGGACCACCCGGATCCCCTTCGGCCAGGCCTCGCCGTCCACCTTGGCGAGGATCGCCCGCGTGAGCCGGTCGGTGTTCCAGCCCTCCTTCACCCAGGCGGTCACGGTGGCGGAGCGCACCCCGTCCACGTGATCGACGCGCGTCGGCGACGGCTCCAGCGCCAGCTCCGCCACCTGCGCCAGGGGAACCGCCCCGCCCAGGCCAGGGAGGTAGAGCCGCTCCAGGACGTCGAGCCCCGGGCGCGGGCCGCCGGGGAGGGCTCCCTCCCGGCGCGGGAGCGTGACGCGGATGTCGTAGGCGTCGTCGGCCGCGTCCTCGCGGTAGCGGCCGGCGACCACGCCGCCGACGGCCAGGCGCACGGCGCGGTCGACGTCCGGCACCGCCACGCCGGCGAGGGTGGCCCGGTCGCGATCGACCCGGACCCGCAGGTCGGTCTTGCGGTCGCGGGCGGGGTTGCGGACGTAGCGCGTCCCTTCGGTCGCGGCGACGAGCGCCTCCACCCGCGCCGCCGCCGCGGCGAGCGCGGCCGGCTCGTCGCCCAGGACGCGGAGCGCGATGGGCGCGTCCACCGGCGGACCGTTCTCGAACTCCTTCAGCTCCAGCGAGGCGCCCGGGTAGGCCGCCAGCTCGCCGCGGACCTCGCCCAGGACCCGCTCGATGGTCTCGGGCCGGTACGAGCCCACCTCGGCGAGCACCTCGCCCACGCTCGACTTCTCGTTCCGCTGGGCGACGTTGTAGTAGACGCGCGGGTTGCCCTTGCCCACGTTGGCGACGACGTGGCGAACCTCCGGGTGGCGCGCCAGCGCCGCCTCGACGAACCGGACCGCGCGATCGGTCTCGGCGAGGCTCGCGCCCTCCGGCGCCTCGATCTCGACCCGGAACTGCGGGATGCCCGCCTTGGGGAAGAGGCTGAACCCGATGGCGGGCACCAGCGCCACGCTGCCGGCGAGGAGGACCGCCGCCGCGCCGAGCGTGGCCCACGGCCGGGCGATGGCCTTCCCGAGCAGCCGCCGGTAGGAGCCCTCGATGAGCCAGGTCATGCCGCGGAAGAAGACGTTCCCGTGCTCGCCGGTGGCGCGCAGGGCCAGGCTGGAGAGGAACGGCACCACCGTGAGCGACACGAGCAGCGACGCGCCGATGGTGAAGACGATGGCGACCGGCATCGACCGGATGAAGAGCCCGGCCGCGCCCGGCAGCGCCAGCAGCGGCAGGAAGGCGAAGACCAGGGTGGCGGTGCACCCCAGCACCGAGACGGTGATCTGCCGCGTGGCGCGGACGGCCGCCTCGCGCGGCGAGTGGCCTTGCCGGAGGAAGCGGGTCACGTTCTCGACCACCACCACCGAGTCGTCCACCAGCAGGCCGAGGGCGATGACGAAGCCGACGATGCTGAGCTGGTTGATCGAGTACCCGGTGAGCCGGAGCAGGGTGACGCCGATGGCCAGCGAGAGCGGGATCGACACCATCACCACCAGCGAGGCGCGCACCCCCAGCGGCAGCAGCGTCAGCAGCACCAGCAGGATGGCGATGGCGAAGTCGCGGCCGAAGCCGCCCAGGCGGTGGCCGACGTTGGCCGACTGGTCGAAGGCGCGGACCAGCGACACACCGCGGGGCAGGTCCCGCTCGAACCCGGCCACCTGCGCGTCGATCGCCTTCTTCACCTCGAAGACGTTCTGCCCCTCCTTCTGGTTCGCGGCGACGAGCACCGCCCGGTGCCCGTCCACGCGGGCCAGGTGGACCGGCTCGGCGTCCCGCAGCGCCACCTCGGCGACGTCGCGCACGCGGACGGCGCGCCCGTCCACCAGGCGCACCACCGTGTCGCCGATGGCCTCCACCGTGCCGTAGTCGCCGCTCGTCTTCACGCTCAGCTGGCGCGCCCCGGCGTCGATCGAGCCCGCCGGGACGGCGGTCGCGCCGGCGCCGACCGCCTGGATCACCTCGCCGGGCGAGATGCCCAGCGCCGCCATCCGCTCGGGCGCCACCGCCACCCGC
>DATIWK010000035.1:0-25856 GCA_035519395.1 Anaeromyxobacteraceae bacterium
GGGGTCGAGGTCGGGGTCGGTGCCGGCCGCTTGAGCCCCACACGAGGCGCGCTTTCACGCCGAGCGGGCCGGTAATGGACCCCCGCAGGCGGATGCGGCGCGGGCGAGCGGCGATGACCGAAGAGCGCGAGGGACGCGAGATCTGGGCGATCGGGGCTGCGTACGATCGGTACGTCGGCCGGTGGAGCCGGCTCGTCGCGCGCGAGTTCCTGGGCTGGCTCGCGGCGAGCCCCTCGTCGCGGTGGCTCGACGTCGGCTGCGGCGCGGGTGCGCTGGTGGAGGCGATCCTGGAGCGCGATGCGCCGCGGTCCGTGCTCGGGATCGATCGCTCGGAGGGCTTCGTCGCGCACGCGCGGGCCCGCATCGCCGACGTCCGGGCGCGCTTCGAGGTGGGGGACGCGGCGGCGCTGCCCGTGGCCGACGGCGCCTTCGACGCGGTGGTCTCGGGCCTCGTGCTCAACTTCGTGGAGTCGCCGGCGCAGATGGTGGCGGAGATGGCGCGCGCATGCCGGCCGGGCGGAACGGTCGCTTTGTACGTCTGGGACTACGCCGGCGGCATGGAGCTGATGCGCGCCTTCTGGAGCGCGGCGAGGGAGCTCGACCCCGGAGCAGCCGCCCTCGACGAGGGCGTCCGGTTCCCGCTCTGCGCCCCGGGGCCGCTCGCCGAGCTGCTCGCCGGCGCGGGCCTCTCCGGCGTCGCGACCCGGGCCATCGACGTCCCCACCTCGTTCCGCGACTTCGACGACTACTGGTCCCCGTTCCTCGGAGGCCAGGGCCCCGCGCCGGCGTACGCCATGTCGCTCCCGGCGGAGCGTCGCGCGGCCCTGCGAGACAGGATCCGCGCCGCCCTCCCGACCGCGCCGGACGGGTCCATCCTCCTCGACGCCCGTGCGTGGGCGGTGCGCGGGCACACACCCATGCGGTGAGCCCCCGGGCGGCGGGCAGACGAGCGGATTCGCCCGCAAGAAGCGGATGGAGCGCACGGCCCGACGCGGGTAGAAGATCCCGGCGCGCCACGGTCGGCGCAGCCGGAGGAGCCGAGCGTGGGAAGGCGCGACGTGGTGGAGCTGGTGGTGCTGGCGGCGGTGTGGGGCGCGTCCTTCCTCTTCATGCGCGTGGCGGCGCCCGAGCTGGGCCCGGTGCCGCTCATCGCGCTCCGCGTCGGGATCGCCGCCCTCGTGCTCGTCCCCGTGCTCGCGGCGCGCGGTGGGCTCGGCCAGCTCCGGGGACGCTGGATCCCGGTCGCCGTGACCGGAGTCATCAACTCCGCGCTCCCGTTCTGCCTGCTCGCCTACGCGACCCTCTCCGTCACGGCCGGGATGACGTCCGTCCTGAACGCGACCTCGCCGCTCTGGGGCGGCCTCGTCGCGCACCTCTGGCTCCGCGACCGGCTCACGCCCGGCCGCGTGCTCGGCCTCGCCGTCGGCTTCGGCGGCGTGGTCTTCCTGTTCTGGGGTCGCGCCTCGTTCCGGCCCGGCGGCGCTGGCCTCGCGGTGGCGGCGGCGCTCGCCGCGACCCTCTCCTACGGCATCGCCGCGAGCTACGCCAAGAAGCGGCTCGGCGGCGTGAACCCGCTCGCCGTCGCCGCCGGGAGCCAGCTCGCCGCGGCGATCCTGCTCCTCCCGGGCGCGGCCGTGCTCTGGCCGGCGCATCCCGTCTCGCCGCGGAGCTGGGGCGCGGTGGCGGCGCTGGGCGTGGTCTGCACCGCGTTCGCGTACGTCCTCTACTTCCGGCTCATCGCGAACACGGGCCCGGCCCGCGCCATCGCCGTCACCTTCCTCATCCCGCCCTTCGCGGTGCTCTGGGGCGCGGTCTTCCTGGGCGAGGCGCTCACGCCGAGGCTCGTGCTCGGCGCGCTCATCGTGCTGGTGGGGACGGCGCTCGCGACGGGGATCGTGAAGCTCCCGGCGCGTGGCCTGACGGCAGCGCGGCGACCCGCGCAGTGAGGTCAGTCGTGAGCCCCGGCGGCGGCAGCCTTTCGTCGAACGGGACCAGATCGCGTCGTGGCCCGGTGGGCGGCAGAGCGCCGGGAGCGGTCCTCCCCGAGGAGCGGAGCGCATGGCGAGGGCTTGCCGCCTCCAGATCTGCCCATGCCGGAAGGAGTCCGGCCGGCAAGCGCGAACCTCGCGAGTGCCGGCGGAGCCCCCGGTAGCGGTTCCGGGGGCTCGGGGCGGTTCCGGGCGTCGGAGACGATTCCCACGCCCTGCGCGCAGCGACGAGGGCGAGGGCCGTCCCGGCGCGAGCCACCGTACGACTGCGCTCCGGTTGGAGCAGCCGCCTCACCGCCCCCGCCGGTACCTCGCCACCCGCTCCGGCACCGGCGTGGCGGGGGCGACCCGCCGCTCCGCCACCGGCGCGCCGGGCGCGAGCCGGAGCGGGATCTCGCCTGCCCAGCCGGGCCGCGAGAGGTCCGCCTCCAGATCCACCGGCGGGCCGGAGCGCACCTTGGCCGAGGCCTCGTCGAGCGGCAGCCAGACGACCGCGGTGGCGTCCACCTCGGCGTCGGTGGGCGCCCGGACGTCGGCGCTCCGGCCCGGGACCATGTGCTCGACGATGGCGACGAGCGCCTCGCGCTTCGCGTCGCGGCCCTCCACCGCGCGCGCCACCCCCAGGATCACCACCGAGCGGTAGTTCACGGAATGGCGGAACGCGGAGCGCGCCAGGACGAGGCCGTCGAGGAGCGTGACGGTGACGCAGGCGGGCGCGCCGCTCCGCAGCGAGGCGAGCGCGCGGCTGGCGGCGGCGCCGTGCACGTAGAGCCGGTCGCCGGCGCGCGCGAAGGACATGGGCAGGACGAACGTCTGCCCGTCCTGCGAGAAGCCCACGTGCGCCACCAGCGCCTCGTCGAGGATGGCGTCGATGACGGCGCGGTCGTGCGAGCCGCGCTCGGGGTGGCGCTGCAGCGTGGTCCGGGGGGTGGGCATGGTCGTCTCCTCTCGCCGCTCCGCCTTCCGCGGCCGGCGGCGCCGGCGCTAGGCCGTCTCCCGCACGTGGCGCGTGAACCAGATCAGCGCCTCGAGCGCGTTGGTGGTGGTGAGGATCCCCACCAGCGCCCCCTTCTCGTCCACCACGATGATCCCGTTCAGCTTCCGGTCGTGGATGATCTGGGCGCAGTCGGCGAGATCGGTGTCGGGCGTCACCGTGTGTGGGTGGGGGTTCATGGCGGCGGTGACCGGCGTCTGCGCGAGGAGGTAGTGCACCTCCCACGCGTCGAGCGAGGTGGACTTTCCGGGCGAGAAGGTGAGGAGCATGCGCTCCGTGACGAGCCCCACCAGGCGGCCGTCCTTCAGCACCGGGAGCCGGCGCACGTCCTTCTCCTTGAGGAGGTGGATCGCCTTCACGATCGACTCGCCGGCGTCGATGGTGATGGGGTTCCTCGTCATCCAGTCGCGGACCTTGGTCTTCATGGCGTCCTCCGCTCGGGCCTCGGTCAGCGGCCGGCCGAGACCTCCTGGAGCGCGGCGTCGAGGATGCCGAAGCCGCGATCGAGCTGCTGGTCGGTGATGACCAGGGGCATGAGCGTGCGGATCACGTTTCCGAAGTTCCCGCAGGCGATGAGGACGAGCCCCTTCTCGTAGCACTTCTGGACCACCTTCTTGGTCTCGTCGGCCGCCGGCGTCTTCTTCACGCGGTCCTTCACCAGCTCGATGGCGAGCATGGGCCCCTTGCCGCGGACGTCGCCGATGAGCTCGTGCTTCTTCTGGAGGGCGTCGAACCGCTTGCGGATCTCCTGCCCGAGCTTCTCGGCCCGCTCCAGCAGCTTGTCGGCGAGGAGCACGTCCAGCACCGCCAGCGCCGCCCGGCAGGCCACCGGGTTCCCGGCGAAGGTGCCGCCCAGGCCGCCCACGTGCGGCTCGTCCATCAGCTCCGCCTTCCCGGTGACGGCGCTGAGCGGCAGGCCGCCGGCCAGGCTCTTCGCGGTGAGGAGCATGTCGGGCGCGATCCCCCAGTGCTCGATGGCGAAGAGCTTCCCGGCCCGGCCCATGGCGCTCTGCACCTCGTCGATGACCAGGACGATCCCGTACTTCTTGCAGATGGCCTGGAGCTTGGCGAAGTACTCGGGCGGCGGCGTGATGAAGCCGCCCTCCCCCTGGATGGGCTCGGCGATGAGCGCCGCCACCTGCTCCGGCGCCACGTTCCCGACGAAGAACTCCTCCAGGTGATCGGCGCAGGCGACGTTGCAGGACGGGTAGGCGAGGCCGAACGGGCAGCGGTAGCAGTAGGCGTTCGGCATCCGGTAGACCTCCGGCGCGAACGGCCCGAACCCGAGCTTGTACGGCTTCACCTTGCTGGTGAGCGTCATGGTGAGGAGCGTCCGGCCGTGGAACGCGTTCTGGAGCGCGATGACGGCGGGGCGCTTGGTGGCGTGGCGGGCGATCTTGATGGCGTTCTCCACCGCCTCGGCGCCGCTGTTCGCGAAGAGCGTCTTCTTGTGGAAGTCGCCGGGCGACAGCTCGTTGAGCCGCGCCGCCAGGTCCACGTACGGCTCGTACATCGCGATGTGGAAGCAGGTGTGGACGTACTTCTCCACCTGGTCCTTGATGGCGGCGACCACCTTGGGGTGGGAGTGGCCGACGTTCATGACGCCGATCCCGCCGGCGAAGTCGATGAGCTCGCGGCCGTCGAGGTCGATCATCACCGCGCCGTGGGCCTCCTTCACGAAGGCGGGCGTGGCGTGGAACGCGCCCCTGGGGACGTGCCGGTCGCGGAGGGCCAGGTACTCGGCCTGTCTCGATGCCATGGGGCGTTTCTCCTTCGGGTGAACGGTCCGGGAGGCGGCGCGAGCCCCGCACCGTCGCGGAACACGGCCGACTTCCGGAAGCGACAAAGCAGAGCGCGTACCAACCGGCGCGGACCTCGCCGCCGGGCCCGCCGCCGCCGGGATCCGTCGGACAATCAGCTGGTTGGGCATCGGGCCCGGGCGGCTCTCCCCCCGGCCGGGTTCGATGCAGGATTGCCATCGCGATGCGATCGCGCATAAATGGCGGCGTGATGCCGCAACCGGAACACGAGGCCATCCTCCGGGCCTTCCTCGGGGCGGCGGGCGTCGAGCGCGGCGCGTTCGAGGAGCTGATCGTCGGCGCCACCGGCGACGGCGTGGTGGTGGCTGCTGCGGACGGCGCCGTCGTCTTCGCGAACCCGGCGGCCCGGGAGCGGCTCGGGGTCGCGCCGGGTGCGTCGCTCCGGGAGGCGCTGCCGGAGCTCGTCCCCGCCGCCGAGCGCGCCCTGGCGACGCGGGAGGAGCAGCCGGGGCCGCTGCTCCAGCGCCGCAACGCGAGCCACCTCACCAAGGTGACGCCGCTCCGGGGTCCCGTTCGTCGCGACGCCGCAGGCGGCGCGCAGTCGAGGGACGTCCAGGACGGCGATCTCCTCGGCGTGCTCTGCGCCTTCGTGGACGTCACGGCGGCCTCGGAGCTCTCCACGCGGCAGCTCTGGGCCTACGAGGAGCTGACCCGCGAGCAGGACGCCATCATCAACTCCACCTCCGAGGGGCTCTGGATCTGCGACGGCGACGCCAACGTGCTGCGCATCAACCCCGCCTCGGAGCGGCTCAACGGCATCCGCGCCGACCAGGTGGTGGGCCGGAACATGCGGGAGCTCGTGGCCGAGGGGCTCTTCGACCGCTCCGCCACGCTGGAGGTGATCCGGACCCGCGCCCCGGTGAACATGCTCCAGTCGCGCCAGGGCCGGAAGCTGGTGCTCACCGGCAACCCGGTGTTCGACGACGCCGGCAAGCTCATCCGCGTGGTGGTGAACGAGCGCGACATCACCGAGATCGACGGGCTGCAGCGCGAGCTGGAGGAGCAGGAGGCGATGAAGGATCGCTTCCGCGACCAGATGCTGGAGATGCAGCTCGAGACCGTCGAGTCGCGGCGGGTGATCGCCAAGAGCCCGTGCATGCAGAAGGCGCTGCGCCAGGCGATCAAGGTCGCGGGCGTGGACTCGACCGTGCTGGTCCTGGGCGAGTCGGGGGTGGGCAAGGGGCTCATCGGCGACCTCATCCACAAGTACTCGGGGCGCGCCGAGAAGCCGCTGGTGAAGATCAACTGCGGCGCGATCCCGGAGTCCCTCGTCGAGGCCGAGCTCTTCGGTTACGAGAAGGGGGCTTTCACCGGCGCGCAGGCGAAGGGCAAGCCCGGCTACTTCGAGCTGGCCGACGGCGGGATCCTCTTCCTCGACGAGATCGCGGAGCTGCCCCTGTCGTCGCAGGTGAAGCTGCTGCGGTTCCTGGAGGACGGCCACGTGATGCGGGTGGGCGGCACCGAGAGCCGCAGGCTGGACGTGCGGGTCCTCGCCGCGACGCACCGCGACCTCCAGGCGATGGTGGAGCAGGGCGCCTTCCGGCTCGACCTGTACTACCGGCTGAGCGTCATCCCGCTCGCCGTCCCGCCGCTGCGCGAGCGGACCGAGTGCATCCTCCCCACCCTCCGGCACTACGTGGGGCTCTACGCCGAGCGGCTGGGGGTGCGCCGCCGCCTCTCGCGCGCCGCCATCGACGCGCTCCTCGGCTACCCCTGGCCGGGAAACGTGCGCGAGCTCATCAACCTCTGCGAGCGGCTGGTGGTGATGTCCGAGGCGGAGCTCATCGACGTCACCGACCTGCCGCCCGACATCGTCCGCCGGGCGGGCTCCGCGCCGGCGCCGGTGGGCTGGCCGGAGGAGTTCTCGCTCGAGCAGGCGGTCGAGAGCACCGAGCGGGCGATCCTCCTGCGCGCCCGGGCCCGGTACGGAAACCAGGCGAAGGTCGCCAGGGCGCTCGGCGTCAACCAGTCCACCGTCGCGCGCAAGATGAAGAAGTACGGCATCGGCTGACGTTGCCGCGCCGCGGCATGCGCCGCCGCATCGGGGCCGGCGCCGGATCGCCCGTGTCCTCCCGGGCCGCCGGCGGCCCCCGACCGGACCCCCTCGGCCCGGTGGCGGATTTCTCCGGGGTGTCGGCAGAATGGCGCCCGCTCCCGCCGGACGCCGGTCCGCGGGCCGCGCGGTGCGGCCCCGCTGGCACACCTCTCGCTACTCGGGAGGCCAACCAAGGCAGTGCTGTTTCCAACACCCCGCTCGAGGAGGAACCCGATGCGACGGACGATGGGATTGGCGACGCTCGCGATGCTCTCGATGGCCGCGCCCGCGCTGGCGGGCGAGGCGAGGGACTACTTCAAGGTCGGCGTCGTGACCGAGCTGTCCGGCGATCTCGCCACCGGCGGCAACGTCACCAAGCGCGGCTACGACCTCTGGGCCCAGGCGGTGAACGAGGCCGGGGGCATCGCCATCGGCGGCAAGAAGTACCAGGTGAAGCTCTACTACGCCGACGCGCAGTCGAACCCCTCGCAGGGCGCGGCGGCCGCCGAGCGGCTCATCACCCAGGAGCAGGTGGACTTCATCCTCGGCCCCTACTCCTCCGGCGTGACCATCGCCGTCGCCCCGGTGGTGGAGAAGTACAAGGTCCCGATGATCACCGGCTCGGCCGAGTCGCCGATGATCTGGAAGCAGAAGTTCGTCTACACCTTCGGCACCATCCCGCCCATCAACTTCACCGGCGCGGCGGCGATCCAGACGCTCGCGGCCCTCGAGCCCAAGCCCAGGACCGCGGTCATCTTCGGCTCCAACGACACCTTCTCCAAGGCGACCGCCGAGTCGTTCGAGGCCGCCGCCAAGAAGGCCGGCATCAACGTGCTGAAGTTCAACATCGTCCCCTCCGGCCAGGACCTCACGCCGCTCATGTCGGCGGTGAAGGGGATGCGGCCGGACATCGTCGCCTTCGGCGGCCACGACGAGGAGCTGATCAAGCTGGTGAAGGGCCTCCACCAGATCGACTTCGCGCCCAAGGCGCTGCTCATGCACTACGGCGTGACCGAGCCGGCCTTCGTGGACGCGCTCAAGGGCGACGCCAACGGCGTGTTCGGCGGCGCGGTCTGGACCGAGACCACGGCCACGAAGAGCGACATCCTCTGGAAGGACGCGCCCACCTACGCGGCCGCGGCGATGAAGGCGTTCAACACGCCGGCGGACTACACCCAGGCCGGCTCCTCGGCCGCGGGCATCGCCTTCCAGGTGGCGGTGCAGAAGATCAAGGCGGCGCCGCCGCTCAGCGAGGCGCAGCGCGTCGAGCTGGTGAAGGCGCTCGAGGGCGTGGACGTCTCCACCTTCTACGGCCGGGTGAAGTTCGCGACCGAGGGCGAGTTCTACCACTCCAACGCCGGCCTCACGCCGCTCACCATCCAGATCCAGGACGGCAAGGTGGCGGTGGTCGGCCCGGCGAAGCCGGCGCCCGCCAAGGCGCAGTACCCGATGGCGCCCTGGACCGGGCGGTAGCCGGAGCGCGATCGCCGGGGTCCGCCCGCGCGCCCTGACCCGGTGCGCGGACGCGGCCCCGGCCCTCACACCCCCGGACCACCGCAGCCCCGCGAAGCGGGGCAGGGGAGGGGGGCTCGCCGGCCCGCGGCCGGTTCGCGCGGCGGGAAGGAGACGGTCATGGAGCTGCTGCCGCAGGCGCTCGTGGACGGCATCCTGCTGGGCGCCATCTACATCATCATCGCCGTCGCCTTCTCGCTCGTGTACGGCGTCATGCACGTGATCGACTTCGCCGTCGGCGAGTGGATCATGTTCGGCGCCTTCGCCGGCTTCTACCTGAACCGCGCCACCGGCCTCGACCCGCTCTTCCTGCTCCCCGCCGTCTTCGTGGTCTTCGCCGGGATCGGCTACCTGGCCCAGCCCATCCTCCAGCGCGTCCTCTCCGGCAAGCGCGGCAACCCGCTCCTCATGGCGCTGGTGTTCACCTTCGGTCTCGGCCTGATGTTCCGCGGGCTCGCCCAGACCTTCTTCGGCTTCTACAGCCTCTCGACGCCCAGCCGCCTCTCCACCGGGTCCTTCTTCTTCGAGAAGGGGAGCTTCTTCCTCACCGTCTCGCACGTGCGGCTGGCCGGGCTGGTCTACGCCATCCTCATCACCGGCGGCCTCCAGTACCTGCTCAAGTACACCGACTTCGGCCTCGGGGTCCGGGCGCTGGCGCAGCACAAGGAGGCGGCCGGCCTGATGGGCGTGAACGCCAAGCGGACCAACGGCTGGGTCTACGCCCTCTACGTCGGCATCAGCGGGATGACCGGCGTGCTCATCGGCACCATCCTGTCGGTCTCCGCGAAGATGGGGCCCGAGTACACGATCTTCGCCTTCTTCGTGGTGGTGCTGGCCGGGATGGGCTACCTCGCCGGCGTGCCCGCGGCGGCCTTCCTGCTCGGCCTCATCCAGTCGTTCTTCCTCATCTACCTCGACCCGGGCTACACGCTGCTGGCGGTGTTCGGCGTCCTCTACGTCATCCTGCTCGTGTCGCCGACGGGCCTCTTCCGGAAGGGGGTCTGACCGCCATGAGAGACCGGCGCCTGCTCGGCTCGCTCGCGGCGTTCGCGCTCCTCCTGGCGCTGCCGGCGGTGGTGCGGGACACCTTCTTCCTGCGCGTCAGCACCGAGGCGATCATGTGGATCGGCCTCGCCCTCACCTTCGACGTGCTGGCCGGCTACACCGGCTACCTCAACTTCGGCCACAGCGCCTTCTTCGGCCTGGGCTGCTACACCACCGCCATCCTCATGGTGCGCGCGGGCTGGCCGTTCCCGGCGGCGGCCGCGGCGGGCGGCGCGGCGGCGGCGGTGGCCGCGGTGGTCGCCGGCCTCCCCACCCTCCGGCTGCGCGGCGCCTACTTCGCCATCGCCACCTGGGCGCTCGCCCGCGGCATCCAGCAGCTCGCCCTGATGATGACCATCACCGGCGGGCCGGACGGGATGCGGCTGCCGCCCTTCCTCGACCCGAAGTTCTTCTACTACGTGATGCTGGGCGTGGTGGGGGCGACCTTCTTCCTGCTCTGGTTCCTGCTGGAGCGCGCGCCCTTCGGCCTCAAGCTCAAGGCGATCCGCGAGGACGAGCAGGGCGCCAAGGCCCTCGGCCTGAACCCGACCCTCCTCAAGATCCAGGCCTTCGTGCTCTCGGCGGTGCCCACCGCCGTCATCGGCGGGATCTTCGCCTACTGGGTCACCTTCATCGACCCGGCCTCGACGCTGGGCGACCTCGTCAGCGACCAGGCGCTCGTCATGGTGGTCTTCGGCGGCATGGGGACGCTCATCGGGCCGGTGGTCGGGGCGGTCCTCATCTTCGCGTTCAAGACGGTGTTCTGGGCCTACCTCGCCGAGTACGAGGTGCTCTACGTCATCATCCTCGGCGCCGCCATCGCGGCGAGCGTGGTGTTCCTGCCCAACGGCGTGCTGGGCGAGCTGCTCTACCGCCGCGGTCCGCGAAAGCCCGCCGCCAGCGAGCCCGCCGCGCCCGTCCCCGCCACCAGCGGGAAGGCCGAGGTCTAGCCGCCATGGCCGATCCCATCCTCAGCGTCGACGGCGTCAGCAAGGCGTTCGGCGGGCTCATGGCCGTCTCCGAGGTCTCGTTCTCGGTGCAGCGCGGCGAGATCATGGGGCTCATCGGCCCCAACGGCGCGGGCAAGACCACGCTCTTCAACGTGGTGAGCGGCTACTACGCGCCCACCCGCGGCAAGGTGGTCTTCGACGGCAAGGACGTGAGCGGCAAGCCGCCCTACGCCCTCGCCGCGCGCGGCATCGGCCGGACCTTCCAGGTGGTGAAGCCCTTCCCCGGGCTGTCGGTCCTGGAGAACGTCGTCATCGCCGCCTTCCTCAAGCACCCGCGCCGCGCCGACGCCGAGGCGCACGCCTGGAAGGTGCTGGAGGTGACCGGGCTCACCGACCGGGCCCACGAGGCGGCCTCCAGCCTCACGCTGGCGGGGCGCAAGCGGCTGGAGATCTCCAAGGCCCTGGCGCTCGAGCCGATCTTCCTCCTCCTCGACGAGGTGGTGGCCGGCCTCAACCCCACCGAGGTGGACCGCACCATCGAGCTCATCCTGGCGCTGCGGGCGCGGGGCATCACCATCCTCATCGTCGAGCACATCATGCGGGTGATCATGCGCATCAGCGATCGCCTGGTGGTGCTCAACTTCGGCGAGAAGATCGCCGAGGGGTCGCCCGCCGACGTCGCCGCCAACCCCGCCGTGATCGAGGCCTACCTCGGGGAGGCGCACGCGTGACCTGCTTCGAAGCGGTGGACGTGTCGGCCGGATACGGTGACACCCAGGTCCTCTGGGGGCTGTCGCTGTCGGTGCAGAAGGGGCAGCTCGTGGCCCTCATCGGGGCGAACGGGGCGGGGAAGACCACCACGCTCAAGACCGTCTGCGGCCTGGTCAAGACCAGCGCCGGCGCGATCCGCTACAACGGCACGCCGCTCACCGGCAAGGCCGTCCACGAGGTGGTGGACCTGGGGATCACCCTGGTGCCCGAGGGCCGCCAGCTCTTCCCCAAGATGACGGTGGAGGAGAACCTCCGCGCCGGCGCCTACCTGGCGCGGGCCAAGGCCAACAAGGCGCGGAACCTCGACCGGGTCTACCAGACCTTCCCGCGGCTCAAGGAGCGGCGCGCGCAGATCGCCGAGACCATGTCCGGCGGCGAGCAGCAGATGGTCGCCATCGGGCGGGCGCTGATGCAGGACCCCGAGCTGATCATGTTCGACGAGCCGAGCCTGGGGCTCTCGCCGCTCATGGTCGAGGAGATCTTCCGGGTCATCAAGCGGCTCCACGACGAGGGCCTGACCGTCTTCCTGGTCGAGCAGAACGTGAAGCAGACGCTCAAGGTCGCCGATTACTGTTACGTGCTGGAGAACGGGCGCGTGGTGCAGCAGGGCACCGGCGGCGAGCTGGAGGCGGACCCGAAGGTGCGCGAGGCGTACCTCGGGTTCTGACGGCGGGGCCCGAGGCCCCGGTGCCGCGCCCGTTCGCGGCGAGAGGAACGCGATGGCCAAGATGGCGCTGAAGGACCCGAAGCTCCTTTCCCAGAAGTGCTACATCGGCGGCGCATGGGTGGACGCCGACGACGGCGGCACGATCGCGGTGAAGAACCCCGCCACCGGCGAGACCCTCGGCACCATCCCCAGGCTGGGCGCCGCCGAAGCGCGCCGCGCCGTGGAGGCGGCGAACGCCGCCTGGCCCGCCTGGCGGAAGAAGACCGCCAAGGAGCGCGCCGGGCTGCTGCGCCGCTGGTTCGAGCTCGTCATGGCGAACCAGGAGGACCTCGCCGTCCTCATGACCTCCGAGCAGGGCAAGCCGCTCGCCGAGTCGCGGGGGGAGATCGCCTACGCCGCCTCGTTCATCGAGTGGTTCGCGGAGGAGGGGCGCCGCGTCTACGGCGACACCATCCCCGGGCACGCGCCCGACAAGCGGATCGTGGTGCTGAAGGAGCCGGTGGGCGTGGTCGCGGCCATCACCCCCTGGAACTTCCCCTCGGCGATGATCACCCGCAAGGCCGGGCCGGCGCTGGCGGCCGGCTGCACGGTGGTGCTGAAGCCCGCCACCGCCACGCCCTTCTCGGCGCTGGCGCTGGCCGAGCTGGCGGGCCGCGCCGGGATCCCGCCGGGCGTCTTCAACGTGGTGACCGGCTCCTCCGGCCCCATCGGCAAGGAGCTCACCTCGAACCCGCTGGTGCGCAAGCTCACGTTCACCGGCTCGACCGAGATCGGCAAGCAGCTCATGGAGCAGTGCGCGTCCACCGTGAAGAAGGTCTCGCTGGAGCTGGGCGGCAACGCGCCCTTCATCGTCTTCGACGACGCCGACGTGGACGCCGCGGTGGCCGGGGCGATCGCCTCCAAGTACCGCAACACCGGCCAGACCTGCGTCTGCACCAACCGATTCCTGGTGCAGGAGGGGATCTACGGGGCGTTCTCCGCCAGGCTGGTGGAGGCGGTGGGCGCCCTGCAGGTCGGCGACGGCCTCCAGGCCGGCACGCAGCAGGGGCCGCTCATCGACATGAACGCGGTGCTCAAGGTGGAGGAGCACATCGCCGACGCCGTGGCCAAGGGCGGCCGGGTGATCGCCGGCGGGAAGCGGCACGCGCTGGGCGGCACCTTCTTCCAGCCCACCGTGCTGGTGGACGCCAGCCCCACCATGGCGGTGGCGCAGGAGGAGACCTTCGGGCCGCTGGCGCCGCTGTTCCGGTTCCGCACCGAGGCGGAGGCGATCCGGCTCGCCAACGACACGCCCTACGGGCTCGCCTCCTACTTCTACACCCGGGACCTGGCGCGGGCGTGGCGCGTCGCGGAGGGGCTGGAGTACGGGATCGTCGGCGTCAACACCGGCCTCATCTCCACCGCCGAGGCGCCCTTCGGCGGCGTGAAGGAGTCCGGCACCGGCCGCGAGGGCTCGAAGTACGGCATCGAGGACTACCTCGAGGTGAAGTATGTTTGCCTCGGCGGTATCTCCTGACTGACGGGAGGCGCACATGGCCGTCGCGAGGAGGAGCGCGGGCGGAGCCGCCGCGGCTTCGCAGCCCGAGGCACCGGGCGCATTGCTCGACCGCGACGTCCTGCGGTCCGTCGGGGCGCAGGCGGCCGGGGCGGAGACCAACCTCCGCTGGCTGCACATCGACGTCCCGGCGCTGTTCGACAGCACGCTCCGCGACGACCGCGAGGTGGTCGGGGGGCTGGCGACGGGGCTCGACCGCGTCCACCGCGACCGGCAGGTGGTGCTGGTGGACCGCGAGGCCGAGCTGGTGCTGGCCCGGCTGGACATGCCCGGGTCCATCTACGAGACGCTGCTGCGCCTCCGCGACCGCGAGATCACCTTCGCCGAGATGTTCCACTCCGACGCGCCGGTCCCAGGGACCGAGCAGCGGCTGGAGGTGCAGCGCTACGACTTCGCGCCCGAGGCGGGGCAGGAGGCGGTCCCGGCGTCCGGGCCGGCCCTCCCGGATCCCATCCGCCGCTCGGTCCACTCCGCGCTGCGGGCACGGGGCGCGGGAGCGGACGCGCGGGAGATGGATCGGCTGCTCGACTACCTCTGGGTGGACGCGGAGCGGTTCGTGCGCCTGGCGCCGCCGCACCGGGTGGCGCGGCTCCTCTGGCTGCTCCACGAGGCGCGGCGGAACGCCGGCATCTTCCTCCACGTGGAGGAGCCGGACGACGGCGTGGCGCGGGCGCGAGGCGAGAAGATCGTCCTCTTCGCGGTGGAGAACCCGCCGCAGAAGGAGTTCCTGGCGCAGCTCCTCCAGGTGATGAACGCGCTCGACATCGGCGTGCGGCGCTCCGCGGCGGTCCAGGTCCGCGCCGGTGGTCACCCCTGGTTCCTGGGGGCCTTCCAGGTCTCCCACCGCCAGGGCCAGAGCCTGGCGGGCCGCTCGCCGCTCCTGGCCCGGCTGCGCAGCCAGCTCTTCAACACGCAGGTGCTGGCCACCGACACGGACACCTACCGCGAGCTGGTCCTCCCCGGGGTGATGACCGGCGTGGAGGCCTCGCTGGTGGTGGCCTTCATCGGCTTCTGCCACACCAACTGCGCCCACAACCAGCCGCAGCGCTACACGTTCGAGGACGTGATCCGCGCGTTTCACAGCCACCCGGGCATCACCCTCCAGCTGGTGCGGCTCTTCCAGGCGCGCTTCGACCCGGACCGGAAGGACCGGGCCGAGTACCAGAAGCTGCTCCGGGAGCTGGACGGCGAGGTGGCCGCCTACAACACCGGGCACCGGATGCTCGACGAGTTCCGCCGCTCGCTCTTCCGCACCGCGCTGGTGTTCATCCGGCGGACGCTCAAGACCAACTACTTCGTCGAGGAGAAGCAGGCGCTGGCCTTCCGGCTCGACCCCGCCTACCTCGAAGACCTGGGGCCGGAGTTCACCGCCGATCTCCCGCCGGAGCGGCCGTTCCGCGTCACCTTCTTCTCGGGCCGGAACGCCCTCGGCTACCACATCGGCTTCTCCGACATCGCGCGCGGTGGCTGGCGCACCATCCTCACCCAGAGCCGCGACGACTACGTCACCGTGGCGAACACGGTCTTCCGCGAGAACTACGTCCTCGCCCACACCCAGCACCTCAAGAACAAGGACATCTACGAGGGCGGCTCGAAGCTGGTGGTGGTGCTGCGCGCCCAGGACGTCCGGTCGAAGGAGCGGCTGGAGCAGCGGCTCCACAAGGTGCAGTACGGTTTCGCGAACGCCTTCCTCGACGTCTTCGTGACGCAGAAGGGCGTGGCCCGCGATCCGCGGGTGGTGGACTACTACCGCGAGGACGAGCCCATCGAGCTCGGGCCCGACGAGAACATGCACGACGCGATGATCGAGACCATCGCCGAGCTCTCGGTCCGCCGCGGGTACGTGCTCGGCGCCGGGGTGATGTCCAGCAAGCGGGTGGGCATCAACCACAAGCAGTACGGCGTCACCTCCACCGGGGTGGTCACCTTCGCCGAGGCGGCGATGCGCGAGCAGGGCATCGACCTCCGCAAGGACGAGTTCGCCGTGAAGCTCACCGGCGGGCCCAACGGAGACGTGGCGGGGAACGCGCTCCGCATCCTGCTGGAGCGCAGCCGTGGCGTGCGGGTGCGCCTCGTCCTCGACGGGACGGCCGCGCTGGTGGATCCGGCCGGGCTCGACCGCAAGGCACTCTCGAAGATCGTGCTCAAGGCCGACGCCGAGGCGTTCGACGTGGCGAAGCTCTCGCCGGGCGGGTTCGCGCTCTACCGCAACGTGCGCCGCACCGAGGGGCTGCGCGAGCTGTTCCGGCGGGTGGAGATGACCGCCTCGGGCCCGCGCGAGGAATGGGTCACCGTGGACGAGTTCCACAAGGAGTACGACGGCCTCCTCTTCACCGTCCCGGCGGACCTGTTCATCCCGGCGGGCGGCCGGCCCGAGACGGTGGACGGCAAGAACTGGCGCCGCTTCCTCGGGCCGGACGGGAAGCCGACGGCGCGGGTGATCGTGGAGGGGGCGAACTCGTTCATCACGCCCGAGGCGCGCACCCGGCTCCAGGAGGCGGGTGCGGTGATCCTGCGCGACGCCTCCGCCAACAAGTGCGGCGTCATCTCCTCGTCGTACGAGATCATCGCCAACCTGCTCCTCACCGAGCACGAGTTCCTGGCGCACAAGGAGGCGTACGTCCGCGACGTCCTCGCCATCCTGGAGCGGCGCGCCGCCGACGAGGCCAACCTCATCCTGCGCCGCCACCGGGAGGAGGGCGGGAAGCGGAGCTACACGGAGATCTCGGACGCGGTGAGCCTGGAGATCAACGCGCACAAGGCGCGGCTCTTCCGGTTCTTCGAGGCGAACCCGGTGGCGTGGAAGAAGCCGGTCTACCGGCGCGCGCTGCTCGCGCACCTCCCCTCCCTCATCCGCGAGAGCGAGCGGTTCCGGGGACGGGTGAAGGACCTGCTCTCGAAGTACCGGTCGGCCATCCTGGCCGCGGAGCTGGCCACCACCATGGTGTACCGGGCCCACTTCGAGCCGGACTTCGCCGAGGCGCTCGAGGAGTACGCCGCGAAGATGTTCGCGTAGACGCCGGGGGCGCTACGCCACCGCGACGCGGCCCACCGCCGCGGCGGGCTCGCGCCGCCAGAAGCGCCAGGCGAGCGCCAGGGTCGCCAGGTGGACGGCCGCGACCAGCGCGACGCAGGCGGGCCAGCCGCCGAGGTGCCAGGCGGCCGCGGGCAGGATCCCGCCCGCCGCGCCGCCGAGGTAGTAGCAGGAGAGGTACGCACCGGCGGCGACCGACCGCAGGCGCGCCGGGGCGACCTCGTTGAGGTGGCTCGCCGCCGCGGACTGGGCCACGAAGGCGGCGCTGGCGCAGAGCGCCAGGCCGGCGACGACGCCGCCCACCGCGGGCGCGAGCGTCAACCCGCACCCGGCGATGGCCGCGAGGAGCGCTCCCGCCAGCGTCCGGCGCGCGCCGATGCGGCCGATCCACCCGCCGGCGATCGGCGTGACGGCTGCGCCGGCCAGGTAGACGACGAAGATGGCGCTCAGCGCGGCCGCCCCGAGGCGGAAGGGCGGCGCCGCGAGGTGGAACGTCACGTAGGTGAACATCGCCACCTGGCCGAAGAGCACGTTGAAGCCGGCCGCGAAGGTCGAGGCGAGCCGGACGTCGCGGAGCTGGGCGGGGAGGGCGCGCAGCGCGGCCCACGCCCCCGCCACGGGCGCAGGGCCAGGCGGATGCGCCTCGCCCCCCTCCAGCCCACCGGTCGAGAGACAGCTCCGAGGGCGAGCTGGGTCGGCCGTCGATCCGGGAGACGGTTCGCCCCCCGGAAGGAAGCGTCGCGTCAGCTCTGCGCCGGCCGCGGTGAGGAGCGCCAGCGCGACGAACGAGGTGCGCCAGCCGGCCAGCTCGGCGACGGTGCCCGACACGGCCCGGCCCAGGAACCCGCCCAGCACGTTGCCGGTGACCAGCGCCGCGGCGGCCCGGCCCACGTCGCCGCCGCGCCAGGCGGTGCCGGCGTACGCGATCCCCACCGCGTAGACGCCGGCGACGGCGATCCCCTGCGCGAACCGCCACGCGATCAGCGCCGCGACGCCACCGGAGGAGGCGGCGAGGAGGGTCGGGAGGGCGAGCGCGAAGAGGGAGCTCACCATCACCCGGCGCCGCCCGAACCGGTCGGCGAGCGCGCCGGCGAACGGCGCCGCGAGGGCGACGGCGATGGCGGGCGCGCTCACGGTGAGCGCCGCGGCGGCGTTGGAGACGCCGAAGGCGCTCCCCAGCAGCGGCAGGAGCGGCTGGGTCGCGAAGACGTTCAGGAAGGCGCAGAGGCCGGCCAGGGCCAGCGCCAGCATGCCGTGCGCGGGCGCGGTGGCGGCCGCCCGGATGCCGGCCGCCGAGGGGGAGCCGGGGACGAGGGAGGGCTCGGGGCAGGGCCGGCCATCGTCCAGGGCGAGGTGTGCGGAGGGGGAGCGCATGGGTCGGGCCGCCGGCGGGTGGACCGCGGGCGGCCGGGGGGAGCCTGCCCGGCGCCTATCGAGACGTCCAATATATCGTTCGTCATGATCGATATCTGATAAGTATCGATGCTGCCATGGAGCTGCGCCACCTCCGCTACTTCCTCGCGGTCGCCGAGGAGCTGCACTTCGGCCGGGCCGCCGCGCGGCTCCACATCGCGCAGCCGCCGCTGAGCCAGCAGATCCGGCAGCTCGAGGGCGAGCTGGGGTTCGCGCTGTTCCTCCGCACGCAGCGCCGGGTCCGGCTCACCGAGGCGGGCGCCGCCTTCCGCGAGGAGGCGCGATCGCTGCTGGAGCGGCTGGAGCAGGCGAAGGCCGCCGCCGGCCGGGTGGCGCGCGGGGAGGCGGGGGCGCTGGCGGTCGGGTTCGTGGCCTCCGCGACCTACGCGCTCCTGCCCCGCCTCTACCGCCGGTTTCGCGAGCGCCACCCCGACGTGGCCCTCACGCTCGAGGAGATGTCCACCGCGGAGCAGGTGGACGCGCTCCGCGCCGGCCGGATCCAGCTCGGGCTGGCGCGTCCGCCCGTCGGCGACGACGCGCTGCACGCCGAGCCGCTCGCGGACGAGCCGCTGGTGGTGGCGCTCCCTTCCCGGCACCCGCTGGCGGGAGGCACGGCCCTCCCGCTCCGGGCGCTCGCCCACGAGCCGTTCGTCCTCTTCCCTCGCCACCCGCGCCCGGGCTGGATCGACGTCGTCCAGGAAGCCTGCCGGGCCGCCGGGTTCCGGCCGGCGGTGGCACAGGAGGTGCTGGAGCTCTCGACCGCCGTGACCCTGGTCGCCGCCGGCATCGGCGTCTCGCTCGTCCCGGCCTCGGCGCAGGCCCTGCGGCTCGACGGGGTCGCCTACCGGGCGCTGCGCCGGCCGGCGCCGAAGACGACGCTGGTGGCGCTGCGCCGCCCGGACGAGCGGAGGGCGGTGGTGGACCGGTTCCTGGAGGTGGCGCGGGAGCTGGTGAGGCCGAGCTGACGCGACACCGGGAGGGGGACCCGGGATCCGTCCTGCCCCGCGAAGGACTCGACCCGCCGCTCCTCGCCTCGCAACGCACGGCATGCCCGACGTACGATTCGTCTACCAGACCGGTCTCCCCGCGCTGCGGTTCTCGAACGCGCGGCTGAGCGGGAGCTGGGACGCGCAGGGTCGGCTCGCCACCGTGTGGACCGAGCAGCCCATGCGCCCGGTGGTCTGCGACGACGGGTGCCCCGGCTTCGAGGCGGCGGTGACCTTCCCGCCGTCCGAGGTGGGCAAGCGCTTCGAGTGGCACGTCGTCGGCGACGGGCCGGGCGGCGCGGGGATCGACCTGGTCGCCACCGAGGAGGACGATCCGCTCTCGCAGCGGACGGTGCGCGCGTTCGTGCTCGGCCCGGCCGGGCAGGAGGAGCGGTACCACCTCGTGCTCGCCCGGCGGCTCGGCGCGAACGCGATCCACCTCGGCGGCGGGCCCGGCGCGCTCCGCTTCGCGGCATGGGCGCCCAACGCGCGCGCGGTGGAGGTCGTCTTCGGCGACGGCCGGGGCGGCTACGTGTCCGACGGCGGCGCGGGGATGGACGCCGCCCAGCCGGCCGTGCCGCTCGCGCCCGCGGGCGACGGGCTTTGGGAGACGGACGCCGCCGAGCCGGCGCTCGCGGACGCGGAGCGGAGCGAGTTCACGCCGTACCTCCTCCGCGTCACCCGCGACGACGGCTCGGTCACCTACCGGACCGACATCTACTCGCGGTGGCAGGTGGGGCGGGGCGGGTTCGACCCGCAGGGGCGGATCTTCGGCGGGACCGCCGCGGGGCTCGACGGCGCCGTGAGCTGCGGCGTGGTGGTGAACCCGGACACGGTGCGGGGCGACGGTCCGCCCGCCCCCGGCACGAACGGCCTGGTGCCGTCCGGACAATTCTGGCGCGACGAGCACGATCCGGCGCAGCCCGTCCCGTCGCGGGTCGAGGATCTCGTGATCTACGAGCTCCACGTCGGCGCGCTCGGGGTGGGCCGGCCGGACGCCGGCAACTTCGAGGACGCCCTGTCGCTCCTGGACGACCACCTCGTGCCCCTCGGCGTGAACGCGGTGGAGCTGCTGCCCCTGGCGCAGTTCAGCGGAGACGCGGCCTGGGGATACGGCAACTCGCACCACCTCGCCGTCGAGACGGCCGGCGGCGGCCGCGACGCGCTGATGCGGTTCGTCCGCGCCTGCCACCGCCGCGGGATCGCCGTCCTCATGGACGTGGTCTACAACCACTGGGACCTCCACGCGGCCCGCGCCCAGTGGCAGGTGGACTCGCGCGCGCCCGACCGCAACATCTACTACTGGTACGAGGGTACCGCCGCCAGCCACGCCACCCCCGAGGGCGGCTACCTGAACAACGGCTCGTCGGGATGGGCACCGCGCTACTCGGAGGAGCAGGTCCGGCGGCTGTTCGCGTCGAGCGCCGCGGTGCTCCTCGACGAGTTCCACGTGGACGGCTTCCGCGTGGACCTCCTCGACGCCATCCACCGCGACAACCGGCTCAACGAGGGGGACGGGCCACTCGTCCCGCGCGCCAACCTCTTCGGCGCGAAGATGCTCCGCGATTGGGCGCGGACCCTCCGGCTCCTGCGCCCCTCGGTCATGCTCGTCGCCGAGGACCACACCGGCTGGGAGGCGGTGACGGCGCCGCTCGACCAGGGCGGGCTCGGGTTCGACGCCGCCTGGTACGTGGACTTCCACCACCAGCTGGTGGGCCCGCGGGCCGCGGGACCGCAGTGGGCGGCGCTCCTCGCCGAGGCGGCATGGGGGGACGACCGCCCGCTCGGGCTCGACCGCTTCGACGGCGCGCTCCAGGCCGCGGCCGGCCGGAAGGTCGTCTACCACGCGTCGCACGACGAGGCGGGGAACTCCCCCGGCTCGGCGCGAACCATCGTGGCCGCGGTGAACGGCGCGCCGCTGGTGGGCGCCACGCGCGCCGCCGCCGAGGCGCGGAGCCGGCTGGTGTTCGGGCTGGCCCTGCTGTCGCCGGGGACGCCCATGTTCCTCATGGGCGAGGAGGTCGGCGCGGCCAACCCGTACCGCTTCGAAGGGTGGCTCGACGCGCGCGAGGACCTCGCCGGCCTCCGGCTCGGGCTGGGGCAGGGCATGTTCCGCTGCTACCAGGACCTGGTCCGGCTCCGCCTGGACCGGCCGGCGCTGCGCTCGCGCAGCGTGGTCACCGTCCACCGGCACGAGGCGAACCGGGTCATCGCCTTCCTGCGCGGCGACGCGGAGGTGCTGGTGGTGGCCAGCTTCGCGAACCGTCCGTTCGCGGGCGGATACGTCCTCCGGTCGGACGCCATCCCCGACGGTGTCTGGACCGAGGCGTTCGACAGCGACGCGGCGGCGTACGGCGGCGCGGGCGTGGGGAACGGCGCCGCGGCGCTGTGGTCGGCCGGGGGGCGGATCGAGGTGGTGGTGCCCGCGTGCGGGCTGGTGGTGCTCGAGCGGTGACGCTCACGCCTCGAAGCCGGCCAGCGCCTGTTCGATCCGCGCGCGCAGGGCCTCGACCTCGAACGGCTTCTCCAGGCACCGCGCGCGGTTCCCCTCCAGGAACAGACGGGCCCGGGGCGTGAAGGCTCCGCCGGTGAGGAACATCATGCGGCTCGCCGCCTGCGGCCGGCGGCGTGTCAGCTCCTCGAAGCACTCCATCCCGCTCATCCGGGGCATCACCAGGTCGCAGAGCACGAGGTCGAAGAACTCCCCCGCGGCGAGCCGCTCGACGGCCGCGCGCGGGTCGCAGAGCGTCACCACGTCGTGGTCCGGCTCCAGCGAGCGCTTCACCGCGGCGCACACCAGCGGCTCGTCGTCCAGGACCAGGATCCGGCCGCGCCGCTCGCGGCGGGGCGGCCGGAGCGCGAGCTGCTCCTGCACCGCCGGCGCCGGAGGAAGACGCACGGTGAAGGTCGTCCCCCGTCCGGGCGCGCTCTCCACGCCGATGGTGCCGCCCAGCGCGTCCACGATGCCGTGGCAGATGGAGAGGCCCAGCCCCGACCCCTCGCCCACCTTGGTGGTGAAGAAGGGGTCGAAGACGTGCGCCAGGGTCTCGGAGTCGATGCCCACGCCCGTGTCGCTCACCGCCAGCTCGACCTGCCCGGTGTCCGCCGTCCGCGTGGACACGCGCACCTCGTTCTCCGCGGGCAGCCCCTCGGGGACTGCCTGGATGGCGTTGATGACGAGGTTCAGCACCACCTGCGCCAGCTCGTGCTCCTTCCCCATCACCGGGGGCGTCTCGGCGAGGTCGAGGACCAGGCGCGCCCGCGGGCGGGCCTGCGCCTGCGCCATGTGGACGGCCGCGTTCACCGCCTTGCGCAGGTCCACCGCTCCCGGCGAGGCGCCGCCGTCGCGCCGGGCGAAGGCGCGCAGCCCTCGCACGATCTCGCCGATCCGCCGGGCGCCCTCGCACGCCTCCTGGATCGCCTCCCGCCCGGCGGCGCCTTCGGAGTCGCCCGGCCCGGCCGGCGCCGGCGCGGACTTGAGGAACTCGAGGTTCGCGAGGAGGAACGAGAGCGGGTTGTTGATCTCGTGGGCCACGCCGGCGGCGAGCGTGCCGATCGAGGCCAGCCGGTCGGCGAAGACCAGCTCCGAGTGGAGCCGCTTCTGCTCCGCCTCGGCGCGCTTGCGGTCGCCGATGTCGCGGTGCACGGCCACGAGGCCGGCCACCTGCCCGGCGCCGTCCCGCACCGCCATCGAGGTGATCTCGATGTCCGCCCGGAGCCCACCCTTGCGTGCGTGGCGGACCTCCATGCGGCAGCGCCCGCAGCGCCGGACCTCGTCCTCGATCCGGCGCGACGCCTCCTCGGAGAGATCGCCGCCCAGCAGCTCGTGGACGGGTCTGCCCAGCGCCTCCTCGGGCGACCAGCCGTAGATCCGCTGCGCGGCGCCGGCCCAGGCGGTGATGCGGCCGGTCCGGTCGAGCCCGATCACCGCGTCGTTCAGGTTCTCCAGGAGCGTCGCCTGGTAGCGGGCCGCCGAGGCCGCCGCGTGCCGTTCGCTGATGTCGCGGATGACGCTCAGGATCAGCGGGCCGCCGGGACCCTCGAGCCGCGCCGCGCTCACCTCCACGGGGAAGGTCGTGCCGTCCTTGCGGCGGTGCACGGTCTCGAAGCGGAGCGATCCGTCCCCGAGGACCCGGCCGAGCTGGCCGGAGATGGCGCCGTGCGTCTCGTCCGCCCGCAGGTCCTCGAGCCGGAGCTGCCGGAACTCCTCGCGCGTGTAGCCGTAGGCGGCCAGGGCGCGCTCGTTGGCCTCGACCGTGTGTCCCCCGGGCTCGAACACGATGACGATGTCGTTCGCCCGCGACCAGAGCGCGTCGAACCGGTCGCGGAGCGACCGCTCCTGCGCCTCGTGCTCCCGCCGCTCGATGGCGCTCACCTGGGCGCGCCACCAGAACCGGACTCCCGCGCCGGCGAGGGTGAGGAGCAGCAAGGTGCCGACGCCGAAGGCCAGCGCCTGCTGCCGCCCGGGGGCGAAGACCTCGGCGCGATCCACCTTCACGGAGAGGTACCAGGACGAGTCCGGCACGTGCCGCAGCGCGGCGATGACCGGGACGCCACGGTAGTCGTCGCACTCGACGATGCCCGACACCCCCCGCACCGCGCGGGTGGTGGGGATGTCCAGGGCGAGCGGCAGCCGCGTCGCCGTGGTGTGGAGCGGCTGCGTGACGCGCATGACGTAGTCGCCGTCGCGCCGGACCAGCACCGGCTCGGCCGTGGAGGCCGGGTGGGGCCAGTGCAGGACCATGCCGGTCACGGCGCGGGAGGTGTCGTAGCGAACCAGCACGGCCCCCAGCTCCGGGGCGCGCGGGTCGATCGAGACCGCCACCGTGAGGTCGTCGCCCGGCAGGCCCTCGTCCAGGATCGGGCCGGCGCGACGCAGGGCGCGCCGGACGACGTCGAGCTCGCGGGCCCTCGGCTGCGCGGTGGCGGGCGTGGCCGCGACGACGGCGCCGTGCGCGTCCAGGAGGAGCGCCGCCGCCGCGTCCAGCCGGTCGCGCTTGGACTCCAGCGCCAGCGCCGCCTCGCGCCGCAGCCCGTCGTCGCGGCCGGCGTCGGCGACCGCGTGCCGGAGCCCCGCGCTCACGAAGGCGTTCTCCCGGAACCCGGCCCACTCCCGCAGCTGCGTCTCGCGCCAGACCACGAGCTGGCTGACCTTGAACTCGGCGATCGACGACAGCTCGCGCTCGACCTGCGCCCGGAGGTCCCCCTGGAAGCTTCTCAGATAAAGCCAGGCGGAGGCGCCGATGCCGGCCGCCAGCACCACGTACACGACGACCGGCGTCGCCCACCCGTATCGCTGGCTCGGCCGTTGGCGCAACCAGGTCCCCTCGCAGCGGCCGTCCGCCGCCGACGCTCCCGCCCCAGGATAGACCAGCCGCGCCACCCCGTGCTACGAAGCGCGGCCTTGATCCGCTTCGACCGCATCTCCAAGCAGCACGGCCGGCAGATCCTCTTCCTGGAGGCGTCGGCCGCCCTGAACCGGGGCGAGAAGGCCGGGCTCGTCGGCCCGAACGGCGCCGGCAAGTCCACGCTCTTCCGCCTGGTGACGCGCGAGGAGGAGCCGGACGAGGGGGCGGTCTCCATCGACCGCGGCGTGACGGTGGGCCACTTCAGCCAGGACGTGGGCGAGATGAGCGGGCGCAGCGCCGTGGCGGAGACGCTGGACGGCGCCGGACCGGTCTCGGCGGTGGCGGCGGAGCTGCGGGAGCTGGAGCACGCGCTCGCCGACCCGGCGCGGGCCGGCGAGCTGGAGGCGCTGGTGGAGCGCTTCGGCCACGTCCAGGCGCGGTTCGACGAGCTGGGCGGCTACGCCCTCGACGCGCGGGCCCGGGAGATCCTGGCCGGCCTGGGGTTCACCGCGGAGATGATGGACGGCGACGTGGGCGCGCTCTCCGGCGGCTGGAAGATGCGGGTCGCGCTGGCGCGCATCCTCCTCATGAAGCCCGACGTGATGCTGCTCGACGAGCCGTCGAACCACCTCGACCTGGAGTCGATCATCTGGCTGGAGGGGTTCCTCCGCTCCTTCGACGGCGCCCTGCTCATGACCTCGCACGACAAGGAGTTCATGAACCGGGTGGTCTCGAAGATCATCGAGATCGACGGCGGCGAGCTGACCGCCTACACGGGCGACTACGACTTCTACGAGCGCGAGCGCGCCATCGCCGACACCCACGCCCAGGCCGCCTACGATCGCCAGCAGGCGACGCTGAAGAAGGAGCTGGCGTTCATCGAGCGGTTCAAGGCGCGCGCCTCCCATGCCGCCCAGGTCCAGTCCCGGGTGAAGAAGCTCGACAAGATCGACCGGGTCGAGCCGCCCCGGACCCGCAAGACCGTGGCGTTCGAGTTCCGCCCGCCGCCGCGGTCGGGCGAGGACGTGGCGAAGCTCGCGGGGGTGTCGAAGGCCTACGGCGCCCGGACCGTCTACCGGGGGCTCGACCTGCTCCTCCGCCGCGGCGAGCGCTGGTGCGTCCTGGGCGCGAACGGCGCCGGGAAGTCCACGCTCCTCAAGCTGGTCGCCGCCGAGGCGCAGCCCGACGCCGGCACCCTCGCGCTCGGCGCGAGCGTCAAGATGGGCTACTTCGCGCAGCACGCGATGGAGCTGCTCTCGGCGGAGAAGACGGTCTGGGACACGCTCGTGGACGCGTTCCCGCGCGCCTCGGTCGGCTCGCTCCGCTCGCTGGCCGGCTGCTTCGGCTTCTCGGGAGACGAGATCGAGAAGCGGTGCCGCGTGCTCTCCGGCGGCGAGAAGGCGCGGCTGGTGCTGGCGCGCATCCTGTACGACGCGCCCAACTTCCTGGTGCTCGACGAGCCGACCAACCACCTCGACGTCGGGACCCGGGAGATGCTGGTCCGGGCGCTCGCCGGCTACGAGGGGACGATGCTGTTCGTCTCCCACGACCGCCGCTTCCTGGCCGCGCTCTCGAACCGGGTGCTGGAGCTGACGCCGGAGGGCGTCCATGCCTACGGCGGGGGCTACACCGAGTACGTGGCGCGGACCGGGCGCGAGGCGCCCGGGCTGCGGGCGGTGGCGGGGCGGTAGCGTCCGGTCCACCTCGCCGCGCATCCCGAGCGCAGGGACCGCGCAGCG
>DATIWK010000036.1:0-6022 GCA_035519395.1 Anaeromyxobacteraceae bacterium
CTGCGCGACATGCCCGAGCGGTTCATCGCGACCGTGCAGATCGGCGTCACCGTGATCTCCGCCACCGCGGCCGCCTTCGGCGGCGCCTCGATGTCCCGCCACCTCGCGCCTCGGGTGGCCCGGGCGGTCCCGGCCCTCGCCCCGCTCGCCGAGGACGTGGCGCTCGGGCTGGTCGTGGCGCTCGTCTCCTTCCTCTCGCTGGTCCTGGGCGAGCTGGTCCCGAAGTCGCTCGCGCTGCGCTCGCCGGAGCGATACGCGCTGTGGGTGGGGCGCCCGCTCCTCGGCCTGGCGCGGATCGCGCGGCCGCTGGTCTGGATCCTGGAGCGGGCCTCGAACCTGGTGCTGCGCCCCTTCGGCGACCGCACCACCTTCGCCGAGGCGCGCCTCTCCGCCGAGGAGATCGAGCAGATGGTCGAGGAGGCGGGGAAGGCCGGCGCCCTCGACGCGGCCAGCGCCGAGATCGCCTCGCGGGCGCTGGCCTTCCGCGACCTCACCGCCGCCGACGTGATGGTGCCGCGCAGCCGCGTGGTGTCGCTCCCGCGCGACGCGTCGCCCGCCGACCTGCGGCGGCTCCTCCTCGAGGAGGGGCGCTCGCGGATGCCGGTGCACGGGGAGA
The DNA here is from genome assembly GCA_035519395.1 of Anaeromyxobacteraceae bacterium. Classification (GTDB taxonomy): domain Bacteria; phylum Myxococcota; class Myxococcia; order Myxococcales; family Anaeromyxobacteraceae; genus Anaeromyxobacter. The sequence goes on from DATIWK010000036.1 coordinate 617, forward strand.
CCGCCGACGACGTCATCGGGTACGTCATGGCCAAGGACCTCGCCGCGCTCGCCTGGGAGGACCGGCTCATCGTGCTCGCCGACCTGGTCCGGCCGGTGCACTTCGTCCCCGCGAGCGCACGGGCGGTGCGGGTGCTCCGCGACATGCAGCTGCGGCGCACGCAGCTCTCGGTGGTGGTGGACGAGCACGGCGGGATGGCGGGGATCGTGACGCTCGAGGACCTCGTCGAGGAGCTGGTGGGGGAGATCGTGGGCGAGCGCGAGGAGCCGCAGGCGCTCTACCAGCCCGAGGCGGGCGGGACGGCCCTGGTCCGCGGCGACGCGCCGCTCCGGGAGCTGAACCGGGCGCTCGGGCTGGCGCTGCCGGAGGGCGACGGCTACTCGACGCTGGCCGGCCTGGGCATCGCGCTCGCCGGCGCGATGCCGGAGCGGGGCGCGCGGCTCACCCTGCCCGACGGGACCGAGATCGAGATCGTGGACGCGTCCCCGCGGGTGGTGCGCACCGTGCGGCTCCGCCCGCCCCGCCTCGCGCCCGCCGCCGGCGGCCCCGGCCGGCCCGCGGAGCCGCGCGACGGCGGGTCCAGCCCCCCGAACGCGCCCCCGGGCGAGCCGTGAGTGGCCGCCTCATCCCGTCGCGAGCGCGCGCAGCTCCGCCGTGTCGGGCCGGAGCTTCCCCTTCGCGACGTACCAGCGGAGCGTGTCGCGCACCATGTCGTCGAAGGGCCGGATGGAGTAGCCCAGCTCCCGCTCGGCCTTGGCGCTGGTGACGAAGGTGTAGAGCGCGCTGGCCCGGACGAGATCCACCGTGCCCGCGGGACGGCTGCCGCCGAGGCGCGCCGCCCACCGGGAGGCCACGGCCATCGCCAGCGCGACCGGCACGGGGAGCCGCGTGGGCGGCTTCATGCCGGCCTGCCGGGCCACCCGCGCCATGAACTCGCTCATGAGCAGGTTGTGTCCGCCGAGGTGGTACACCTCGCCGGCGCGGCCGCGCTCCAGCGCCTCGACGTGGCCGCGCGCCACGTCGTCCACGTGGCAGAAGGAGGCGCCGCCCTCCACGTAGGCCGGGATGCGGCGACGCACCACCGCGAGCACGGTCGAGGCAGAGGTCCCGTGCACGTCCCCCGGTCCGAGCACGTACCCGGGCCGAACCACGACGAGCGGCAGCCCGCGCCGCGCCAGGGCGAGGCCGGCCTGCTCCCCGCGGAGCTTCGAGACGAAGTAGTCGATGCCGAGGGCCTCGGCGTTGGAGGGCGCCGCCTCGTCCGCGGCGTGCGGGGTGCGCGAGCCGCCCAGCGCCGAGACCGACGAGGTGAGCACCGCGCGCGAGACGCCGGCGTCGAGCGCGGCCCCCAGCACCACCTCGACCCCGCGGGCGTTCACCGCGAGGAGCGTCTCGCGCATCCCGGGCCTGAGGGTCGCGACGCCGGCGGTGTGCACCACGCCGCCGCAGCCCGCCAGCGCGGCGCGGACCGGCGCCGGGTCGAGGATGTCCCCGCGGACGACCTCCGCCCCCACGCCGTCGAGGACGGACAGATCGGAGGAGGGACGCGCCAGCACCCGCACCGCGTGGCCGCGGCGCGACAGCTCCCGGGCGATCGCCGCCCCCACGAAGCCGGTGGCACCCGTGACGAGGACCTGCACGGCGCCCGTCTACCCCCCTTCGCGGCACTCTGCAACCTGCGGTGGAGGCGCTCGCTCGGGGTCACTCCGCGAGTGGTGACACTCCGCGTGCGATCCGCTACCGTGCGCGACCATGGGATCGCGGGCAGGGACGAGGGTGGATCCGGTGTGGGTCGCGATGGTGGGGGGATTGCTCCTCGCCATCATCGGCGTCGTGGCGATCCAGCTCCTCGTCTGACGGCCGCTCAGATCGTGACGGTGATCGGCGCCTCGAACACGGGCGGCGCCGGCGCGTCGTCCGGCAAGGGCGGGTGGCCCGGCGGCAGGCGCGGGCGGCCCGGCACCGGCGGGTGACCCGGCGGCAAGCCCGGATCCGGCGGCGCGGGCGCCTCGTCCGACGCGGCGTCGCAGCCGAAGCGCGAGCGCATGTGCGCGACGAGCGCGTCGAGCTGCGCGATGGGTTCGGGCCGGCCCGCCTCGAGGGCGCCCCGGAACGCCTCGCGGACCGCCGGATCCTCCATCAGCTTCGCGGACGTCATGTTGTGGCACACGTACGCGGGCGTGAGGCACGCGCGGCGCATGGCGATGTGCCAGTCCACCCAGGTGTGCGGCTCGCACGCGGGCGGAGCGTCCGCGGCCACGGGCGACGCCACCAGCGCGCCCGCGGCGGGGCGCGCGGCGTCCGCGTCCCGCGCCACCGAGACGAAGGCGATGCCCATGGTGCCGAGCGCGAGGAGCACGAAGGCGAGCCGCGCCGTGGCGCCGGGTCGAGCAGGGGTGCCCGCCGCGGGCGCGCCGCAGGAAGGGCAGATGGAGGCACCTTCGCCGATCGCGACGCCGCAGTTCGGGCAGGCCGTCATGACGTCCCTCCGGGACGGGCGCGCGGCCCGCCACCTCAGGGCGACATAAGGACGCACCCCGCATCGCGCCGCGGTCTCGGGAAGCCCCGATGGGTGGAGCCCGTCACTCGCGGAACCGGCGCTCGATGCGGGCGCGGAGGACCTCGAGCAGCTCCTCCGCCGTCATCCCCGCGTCCCGGTCGAGGGCGAAGGCGAGCCGGTGCCCGGCGACGCGCGCGCCGGCCGGGAGCGCGGCGCCCCCGGCCGTCACCCGCACGCGCTCCGGCACGAGGTCCACCTGGTACGGCGCCAGGTACAGCTCGGCGAACCGCCTCCGGACTTGACCGGCGGTGAGAGAGGCCCGCTCGTCGGGCAGCAGCTGGAACCCGAGCGTCGCGCCCGCGAGCCGCACCGGCTGCTCCGCGACCAGCCCCAGCTCCAGCGCGAAGGGCGCCAGCGCCTCGAGCCCCTCCGCCTCTCCGTAGCGCCAGTAGCTCCGCAGGACGGCGCCGCACCCGGGGCAGACGAGCCCGTTCAGCTCGTCGAGCCCGCGGGTGCGGAGCAGGTGGACGGCGACCCCCTCCCGCCGGCAGGCGGCGCACCGCTCGACGGGTCCGAGGGCGGCGAGCACGCCGCGGCCCAGCGCCGCGAACGAGGGCCGCTCCAGGGCGATGCGGACGCCGGCCCCGAGCTCCGGCGCCGCGAGCTGCACGCCCGCGTGCACGTCGTCGGGCCGCGAGCGCAGGCCCACCTCGAGGTGGCGCGGCAGGCGCCCCAGGGCCCGGGCCAGGTCGGGCGCGCCGGGCCACGGGGCGCGGACCAGGTCCCACCGCTCCGCCCAGCCCTCCGCGGTGGCGAGGCTCTCCGGCGGCCGTGGCCCCGCCGCCTCGGCGAAGAACGCCATGAGCGTCAGGGCCGCCTCCCAGGGCGCCGAGGAGGCCGTCTCCTCCAGGCGGCGGGCCAGCTCGCGCGCGGGGCCGGTGGCGCGCTGGCGCTCGAGGTGCGCCGCGCCGCGCCGCACCAGGTCGCTCTCGTCGAGCGGGTCGAACACCCGCCGCGCGCCGGTCGGCCCGCGCTTCACGATCCTGGACATGGCGCCCTTCCTGGCGCGCGAGAGGTCCCGCGCCGCCTTGACGAGCCGGCCGAGGCGCTGGAGCGTGTCCGCGCGCGCGGCGGCCGCCTCCTCCCCCAGCTCGGTCCGCGTCTCCTCGAAGTAGTCCCGGGCCCCCGCCTCCCGCCGCAGGGCCTCGTCGCGCAGCCGGAAGGTCCGCGTCGCCTGCAGGCGGGACTCCTCGCGGCGGAGCGACGCGGCGATCCGCGCGAGGTTCGCGATGCGCCGCTCGAGGTGCTCGAGCCGCTCGGCCTCCGAGAGGTCGCCGGGCGGCTCGCCCGCGCCGACCCTCTCCGCCATCACCTCGAGCGCGGTGCGATCGCGCCGGCCGTACGCGGCGTTGACACGCGCCATCAGCTCCCCGAGCCGCACCGCCTCGCCGGCGTCGCGCGCCAGATCGGGGTGGAGGATGCGCGCCAGCCTGCGGTAGAGCCGCTTCAGCGCCACCGCCTCCGGCTCCACCTCGGGCGGCTCGGCGTCGTCCCCGCCGGCCTGGGTCGGCGGTCCGTCCGCCGGCTCCCCGGCCTCCGCTCCCCCCGCCTCCGCCCACCGCTCCTCCCGCCCGGCGCTCCGCCGCGCCCGGCGGGCGCGCCGGACCCGGCGCCGCGACGCGGGCGCGAGCCCCCCGGCGCGGAACCGCTCCGCCAGCCGCGCCACCTCGTCCTCCAGGGCCTGGAGACGCCGCACCACGCGCTCCGCCTCCCCGAGCTCCGCGAAGGCTGCCGCCAGCTCGCGCTCGTAGCGGCGCGAGAACTCGCCCAGCGCGGCGGTGAGGCTCTCCAGCGCGGCGTCGAGGTCCGTCACCTCCGCCAGCACGGCGGCCAGGCGCGCCTCCGCGGCGGCCACGGGATCCGCAGGGCGGGGCGGCGCCTCGCCCACCCTCGCCAGGGCGCGGCGGGCGGCGAGCGCGTGCTCCTCGGACGCCATCGCCTCCGTTGTACCACCGGCGAGGCCCGGGCCGTACCGCCGCCCTCGGCTGGCGGCGGCCCGCGCCGCGACGCTAGGGCGAGCGGGCGTCCGGGGCGCGCCGCGGCCAGAGCGCCCACGCCGCGTACGCCCAGAGCGCGAAGGCCGCGTACTGCGCCGGGGTGAGCCCGAGGTAGCGCGCGTCCGCGTAGGGCACGTCGCGCGCGCGCAGGAAGTCGAGCAGGAAGCGCGCCGTGCCGTAGAGGAGCGCGAGGAGACCGAGGAGGCGGCCCTTCGCCAGCCCGCGGCGGAACATCCACCAGAGCAGCGCACCGAGGGACAGGAGGACGATGGCCTCGTAGAGGCCGAGATCGTGGCGGGGGCCGTCCGCGAACCGCACCGCGAGGAAGAAGCCGGAGTGGACTCCGGGATGGTCGTGCACGGTGAAGCAGCCGATGCGCGCGATGCCCCAGGCCGTCGCGGTCCCGACCGCCAGCGCGTCGGCGTAGTCGTGGAAGCGGAGCCGCCTCAGCCGGAAGAAGACCACCGCCGCGGCCACGCCACCGGCGAGGCCGCCCATGGACGAGAGCCCCTCCCACACCTTGAGGACGCGGCCGGTCTCGCTCAGCTCCTCGGGGTGGTAGGCGAAGAGGTGGACGAGGTGTCCCACCACCACCCCGGCGATGACGCCCGCGACGGCGAAGTCCACGACGACCTTGGGATCGCGTCCGTCCCGGGCGGCGAGCCGCGAGGCGATCTCCACGCCGGCGAGGATCCCGAGCGCCGAGAGCACGCCGAAGGACTGGATGGTGACGGGCCCGAGCCGGAGGCTGGGCAGCTCGAACCAGGGGATGACCGCGAGCGGCATGGTCCGCTGTCTAGCCCGGGCGCGCCCCGCGCGTCTACTGATCGTATCGGGGGGCGAACCGCC
>DATIWK010000037.1:0-4646 GCA_035519395.1 Anaeromyxobacteraceae bacterium
GGGTCGTCGCCGGCGCCGCAGCGCACCTCGCAGATGACGTGGAGCGAGTGGCGCCGGTTGTCGAAGGCGACGATCTCGTCGAAGTCCATGAGCAGGACGTCCGGGAACCCCAGCTCGTCCGGCTTCGAGATCGGCACCCGCGGCTCGAACAGCTTCACGGCGTCGTAGGAGAGGTGCCCGACCAGGCCGCCCGAGAACCGGGGCGTGCCCGGGACGCGCACGGCGCGGTGGGTGGCGAGCGCGGCGCGCACCGCGGCGACGGGGTCGCCGGCGTCGCCGAGCTTCCAGCGGAGCACCGTCCGGGGCGCCGCGCCCAGGAACGAGAAGCGCGCGCTCCGCTCGCCGCCCTCGACCGACTCGAGCAGGAACGCCTGCCCGCGCCCGGCGGAGAGCTTCAGGAACGCCGACACCGGCGTCTCCGTGTCCGCGTCCACCTCGACGCGGACCGGGACGGCGCGCCCCGGCTTGCACAGCTCCAGGAAGGTGTGGAGATCCGGCTGCGGCCTCAGATCAGCGGAGCCAAAGAAACACCGTCATGCCATCACCCGGCGGGCGGGGCCCGCCACCTCGACGAGGTCCCTCGAGACGATCCTGTTCTGGCCGTCGACCAGCACCACCGTCGGCTTGAAGGCGCGCGCCTCCGGCTCCTCGAGCTCGGCGAAGGTCGCGAGGATGACCAGATCGCCGGGCCGGTTGAGGTGCGCCGCCGCGCCGTTGATGCAGATGACCCCCGAGCCGCGGGCGCCCTTGATCGCGTACGTCTGCAGCCGGGTGCCGCGCGTGATGTTCCACACGTGGATGGCCTCGTACTCCCAGACGCCCGCGGCGTCCATGAGGTCCTCGTCGATGCTGACGGACCCCTCGTAGTCGAGGTCGGCGTGCGTCACCGTCGCCCGGTGGATCTTGGACTTGAAGAAGGTCCGGCGCATTGGGGAGCATCGTTTCTTACATGGGCGGCCTCCGGGGCGCAAGACAGGTCGTCCGTTAGATTCGGGGGATGCTCCGCGCGCCCGCCGGCCTCGCCGCCGCCCTCCTCCTCGCCGCCTGCGCCCGCGCGCCCGCGCACCCCGCGTCCCAGGACGGGTTCGACCCCGCGCGCGCCGGCGCCGCCGTCTCCTGGCTCGCCGATCCGGCGCGGACGGGGCGGGGCGTCGGCACGCCGGGAGGCGAGGCTGCGGCGGAGTGGCTGGAGGCGAGGATGCGCGAGATCGGTCTCGCCCCGGGCGGGGAGCAGGGGTACCAGCAGCCGTTCGAGGCGCCGGTCGAGGCCGCGCTCCGCCCCGGCAACGCGCTGGAGGTCGGGGGGACCTCGCCGGCCCTCTCCCGGGACTGGCAGCCGTTCACCTTCAGCGACGACGGCAGCGCCGAGGGCGAGCTGGTCTGGGCCGGCTACGGCATCACCGCGCCGGACCTCGGCCACGACGACTACGCAGGCCTCGACGTGAAGGGAAAGATCGTGCTGGTTGCGCAGGACTTCCCGCGCGAGCAGGACGAGAGGTCCCCCTTCCGCGACCCCCGCCAGTACCGATACGGCGAGTGGCGCTACAAGGCGATGAACGCGCGCGATCACGGCGCCGCCGCGATCCTCGGGGTGCGCGACGACTGGAACCACCCCGGCGCCGACGACCTGCCGCCCTGGCGTGGCACCGTCTCCTCCCGCGCCGGCCTGATCGCGGCGCGGGCCACGCTCGCCGCCCTGCGCGCCGCCGGCGTCGACGCCGCCGCGCTCGCCGCCGCCTCGGCCGACGGCAGGCCGCACCCGCGGGCCCTGGGAGTCCCGGCGCGGCTCGCGGTCGCCATCGAGCACCGCCGGGCGCCGACCAGCAACGTGATCGGCATCGTCCCGGGCGCCGACCCCGCGCTGGCCGGCGAGTGCGTGGTGGTGGGCGCCCACTACGACCACCTGGGCCTCGGGGGCGAGGGCTCGCTGTCGCCGGAGAAGACCGGGACCGTCCACCCCGGCGCCGACGACAACGCGAGCGGCACGGCGGCGATGCTGGAGATCGCGCGCGCCTTCGCCGCGGGGCCGCGGCCTCGGCGCACCGTGGTCCTGGTCGCCTTCGGCGCCGAGGAGCTGGGGCTCCTCGGATCGGCGCGCTTCGTGAAGGCCCCGCCGGCAGGGTGCCCGCCCGACCGCATGGCGCTCATGGTGAACCTGGACATGGTGGGCCGCCCGCAGCGCGGGAAGGTGTACGTGGAGGGCGCCTCGACGGCGAAGGGGCTCCGCGAGGACGTGATCGCGGAGGCGGCGCGCGCGCCGGCCATCCCGCTGGCGGTGGCCTTCGGCGGCGACGGCTACGGCCCCTCGGATCAGACCAGCTTCTACGCGGTGGGCGTCCCGGTGCTGTTCTTCTTCACCGGGGCGCACGCGGACTACCACCGGCCCAGCGACACGCCCGACAAGATCGACGCGGCGGGCCTCGTCGAGGTGGCGCGGCTCGCGTACCGCGCAGCCCGCGGCGCCGCCGATCGGCCGGCGCGCTACGAGGTGGTGCGCACCGCGGCCCCGGCCGAGCGGCCCGGGATGCGCGAGCGCGAGCGAGGCTACGGGGCGTACCTGGGCGCCATCCCCGACTTCGGCGAGCGGAGCGAGCCGGGGGTGCTCCTCACCGGCGTCCGGTCCGGGAGCCCGGCCGAGCGGGCGGGGCTCGGCGCCGGCGACGTGCTGGTCCGCGTCGGCGCCGCCAGGGTGCAGAACCTCCAGGACCTCGCCTACGCCTTGCGGGCGCACCGGCCCGGCGACGTGGTGGAGGTCGAGTGGCGGAGGTCCGGCGAGGCGCGGTCGGCGAAGGTGACGCTCGAGGAGCGAAAGTGACGACGATCAGGTGCGGCGTCCCCGGACCGCCCGATTGCCGGGCGGCCGGAGCACGCGCTATGACCGCCGGGCGTGGCCTCCCCGGTCGCCGCTCGACGTCTGGAGATCTACTCGGCCGCCCGGAGCGCGCCGGCGGACTTCCTGCCCTTCGCGCCGGACCGGCTCCGGTTCCACCTGGGGACCTCCCTCGCGGACCTGGCCATCCCGGTGGAGATCGCGGGGGACGCGCGGGCCCTGGTGCGCGGCGCAGCTTCGGAGATCGCGCTCCTGCTCGCCACCCACCATCGCTTCGTGCCAGCCGACGAGCTGGACCGGCTCCTGCTGCGGGAGGACTACGCCACGCTGCCGTCCGTGGCCGCCCAGCTCGGCCCCTCGGGCGGCGGCCCGGATCTCCGCAGCGCCGCCCAGCTCGCCCTCGCGGTCCACCCCGCGCTCACCGGAGGCCTGATCTCGGCCTGGATGGGGAAGGGCGGCCGCGGCCGATCCCTGGTCGCCCTCTGGATCGAGCTGCTCCGGCGCGGGTTCGAGGAGATGGACGCCTGCCGGGGGCGTGAGGAGACGCCGCTGGTCGTGGTCGGGGCGCTCGCCGCGGAGCTGGCTGCGGCGGAGGCGGACGTGCGCGAGGCGCTCCCGGCGGCGCCGCTCGACCGCTACCTCCGCGCCGCTGCGCTCTCGGCGCTCTGGATCGCGGCGCGCACGGGGCTGGCGCGGGTCTGGCGCGATGCCGGCCGCGAGCGCGACGATCCGCTCCTCGACCGCATCGAGGCGCTGCTCGCGCCCGCCACCCTGCTCGGCGGGCGCGCCGCGGTCCTGGGCGGCGGATCGACGCTCTACGGCTGCGAGCTCTCCGCCGGTCTCCCCCGCGCCGACGACTGGGCGGGGCGGCTCGCGCAGGGGACCGATCCCGACGCGGCGGTGGCGGGGCTGGCGGAGGCGATCGGACAGGACGGCGAGACCGCGCGCCGCGCCGAGCACGCCGTGGCGGTCGCCCACCTGCGCGAAGCGCTCGCCGCCGGCGTGTGCGCGGCGGAGGGCTCCGGCCGGGAGGCCCAGGTCGCGCCGCTGCGCGAGCTGCTCGCCGCCCCCGGGGCGCTCGCCGCGGCGGCGGCCGACGACGCGGCGCGCCGCGCGCTGCGCGAGCGCATCGCGGCGGCGGGGACGGCGGGCGAGGCCGCGACGCTCCTGGACGGCGCCGCACGTCTGGTGAAGGCGTGGCGGCAGAAGGACCCGGGTGGCGCCTTCGGCCTCTCGCGCGAGGCGGCGTGGGCGGAGTACGCCCTCGCGGCGGTGGCGCTCCTCGCCGACCTGGCGCTGGACCGGATGACGGCCCAGGCCCGGCGGACGCTCAGCTTCCGCACCGGCCGCGAGGCGGAGGGCGGCGCCGACGCCGAGTGGGAGTCCGGGCGGCTCTACCGGCTCTCGGCGCGGTCCGGCCCCATCCTGCGCCCCGCGAGCGAGGCGCCGGCCGCGCACCTGTTCGCGGACGTGAAGGACTTCACGCGCCGCACCGCCCTCCTCGGCCAGGCCGCCATCGCCGAGTTCCTGCGCAGCGAGTTCTACCTCCCCATCCTGGTGGCCGCCAAGGAGCACTTCGGCGGGATGCAGCACCTCGCCGACCGGGGCGGCGTCTCGCTCAACAACCTGGTGGGCGACGCGATCAGCTTCTCCGGGCGCATCGAGGCGATGGTGGCGCTGGCGTCCGACGTGCGCCGCCGCTTCGCCGAGTACGGCGCGCGGCTGTCGCGGGAGATCTCGAGCGACGCGATCTCGGCGCGGATCGAGGAGATCGAGCGCGCCCACGCGGGCCCCCTGGCGGCGGCGGCCCAGGCCC
>DATIWK010000038.1:0-20110 GCA_035519395.1 Anaeromyxobacteraceae bacterium
ACGGTTGAGCTGGGAGAGGGCCACCACCGGCACCTCCAGCTCCTTGGCGAGGGCCTTGAGGGAGCGGCTGATGGTGGCGATCTCCTGCTCGCGCGACTGCGCCGCCCGCTCGCTGGGCGCGTGCATGAGCTGCAGGTAGTCCACGACCACGAGGTCGAGACCGCCGTTCTCGCGCTTGAGCTTGCGGCACTTGGAGCGCAGCTCGACCGGGGAGAGGACGAAGCTGTCGTCCAGCCAGACGCTCGCCGAGCCGATCCGGTCGGCCTGGACCGCGATCTTCTCCCAGTCGTACTTCTGCAGCTGGCCCTGGGTGAGCCGCCGCCAGTCGAGCTTGGCCTCGGAGGCGAGCATGCGCAGCGCGAGCTGATCGCTCGGCATCTCCAGGGAGAAGAAGGCGACCTTCCTGGCGTGGCGGGTGGCGGCGTGGACGGCGAGGTTGAGGGCGAAGGCGGTCTTCCCGACCGACGGGCGCGCCGCCAGGATCACCAGCGTCCCCGGCTGGAAGCCCAGGGTGTTCCGGTCGAGGGAGGCGATGCCGCTCGGCACGCCGGTGATGGGCGAGAGGCCGGCGGCGACGCGCTTCTGCACCGCCTCGAGGTTCTCGAGGGCGCGCATCACCGGCTCGCTGATCTTCCGCAGCGTCTCGAGGCCGGTGCCGGCGGCCGCCCCGAACACGTCCTGCTGGGCGGCGTCGAGGAAGCCCTGGGCGTTCGCCCCCGCCTCGTACCCGCGCTCCACCACGCGCTGGGCGGTGATCATCATGGAGCGAACGCGCGCGTAGTCCTGCACCACGCGCGCGTAGTGCCCGACGTTGGCCGCCGTGCCGACCACCCGGGCCAGCGCGTAGGGCAGCTCCCGCGCCACCGCTCCGCCGAGCAGCCCCTTGGCGTCGAGCCGCTGCTGCACCAGCACCGGGTCGATGCTGCGGGACTCCCGGGCGAGCTCCTCGCAGGCGGCGAAGACGTGCTGGTGCTCGCCGCGGTAGAAGTCGCCGGAGCGGACGATGGCCGCCACCTGGTCGAACGCCGTCTCGTCGATGAGGACGGCGCCGAGGACCGCCTGCTCGGCCTCGAGGCTGTGCGGCAGGTCGCGCGCGCCGGGGAGAGGCGAAGGGTTGCGGCGGGCCGGTTCCTGCTCGGGCATCGAGGCGGCGGAGGATACCAGTCCACCCTGACGCGTTCACTGTCGATAACCGGTGGAGAACGCCGGTTTTTTCGGTGGATGGAGAGCCTGGATAACCTGTGGATGGAGTGTGACCGGACGGTGAACGGGCGAAGTGCCGCGGGGTCCTCACCACCCGGTCCACCGCGCGCGCCGCGCCCGGGGGAACGGAACCCCGCGGAGGCGGACGGGTTCTCGCGCGTGGCGCCGCTCCGGGACACGGGCCGGCGGCGCCGGTGCTATGACGACCGCCATGCGCCGCTCCCTCCTCCTGGGTCTCCTCGCCGCGTCCGGGTGCGCTGGGCTGCAGCAGCTCGCCGCCTCCGCCTTCGAGAAGCCGACGGTCGAGTTCCGGTCGGCCTCGCTCCAGTCGCTCGACCTCGAGGGCGCGACCATCGCCTTCGAGTACCGCATCGCGAACCCGAACGGCTTCGGGCTCGACCTGGCGCGGCTCGCCTACGCGCTCGAGGTGGAGGGGACGCGGGTGGTCGACGGCGAGCTGAAGCACGGGCTCCAGCTGCCGGCCCACGGCACGGCCGAGGTCCGCTTCCCGGTGCACGTCCGCTTCGCCGACGTGGCCGGGTTCGCGAACCTCGTCGGAGCACACGACCGGCTGGCCTACCGGCTCTCGGGCACCGCCGGGGTGAACACGCCCGTCGGCGTCGTCGACCTCCCGCTCTCCCACGCGAGCACCATCGCGGTGCCGCGCCTGCCGTCGCTCTCCATCGAGGCGCTCGATGTCCGCTCCCTCTCCTTCAGCGACCTCGCGCTCGACGTGCGCATCGGCGTCCACAACCCGAACCCCTTCCCGCTCCCCGCCGCAAGCGTCTCGTACGCGCTCGCCGTCGCGGGGATTCCCGTCGCGTCCGGCGAGGGGAAGAGCCTCGCCGCGCTGGCGCCGAACGGCCGCGGCACCATCGCCATCCCGGTTCGCCTCTCGCTCGCGAACGCGGGCCGGGTGACCTCGCAGCTCGCGGCGGGCGGCGCGGTCGAGGTGAGGCTCCAGGGCACCGCCATGTTCGGGAACGTCCCCCTCCCCTTCGACCTCCAGGGGAAGGTGCCGGCGTCACGGTGACCCAGCCGTCGCGCGGTGCGCGTCGATCCGGTACGAAACCGCGTCTCACCTCTTCGCCCGGGCGAGAGCCCGACCCCCCGTATGCTGCAAGAAAAAAAGCGCCCCGCGGGGAATGGGAGCCGCGGGGCGCACCGGCCGGCAAGGGAGGGGGGACACCGGCCGTCGAGAAGCGGTATCAGCAACCGGAGTGCCATCCGCCCGCGCGTCGCAACCCATCGGAATCGCGAGCCCCGGTCGAGTCCCACACCGATGGGGCGTGCAATCAAAACGATTGAAGCCAATCATTTCGACCGTGCGGCTCGAGGACCTCGATCTGCGGGAGCTGCTCGAGTTCGATCCCAAGGGCGGTCCCATTCGCTTCGCCGGGCAGCGGGCGATCGTCCTCGATGCGGTGGCGCTGGGCCTTCTCCGGAAGGAGCTCATCGGAACGCTCGGCATCGCGGCGGCGCGCTCGTTCCTCTCCCGCTTCGGTTACGTCCACGGCTGGCGCACCGCCGAGAGTCTCAAGACCGAGATCCCGTGGGACGACCCGGCCGACTGGCGCCGCGCGGGTGGCAGGCTCCACACGCTCCAGGGGATGGTGGTGGTGGTGCCCACGCCCGACGCGGCGGGCGAGCGCCCCTTCGCGGAGGCCGTCTGGCGCGACTCCTACGAGGCCGAGCAGCACCTGCTCCACCTCGGCCGCGCCGACGAGCCGGTGTGCTGGACGCTCACCGGCTTCGCCGCGGGCTACCTCTCGTTCGCGAACGGGCGCGAGATCGTGGCGCACGAGGAGGCGTGCGTCGGCAAGGGCGACGCCTGCTGCCGGCTCGTGGCTCGCCCGCGCCTGGAGTGGGGTCGCGAGTCCACGCCCTGGGACGAGTCGCCGCTCGACGCTTCCCTCGCCGGGGTGGCCGAGGCGGTGCGGAGCACGGACGCCGTCGCCGCCGCCCGCCGCCGGGAGCTGGCGCCGGCCGCGGCCGGCGGCGACCCCAGCGGGGTGGTGGCGCGGAGCGAGTCGATGACGCGCGTCCTCGATCTCGCCCGCCGGGTGGCGCGGGTGGACTCGACGGTGCTGGTGACCGGCGAGAGCGGCGTCGGCAAGGAACGCGTCGCCGAGATCGTCCACCGCGAGTCCGCGCGCGCCACCGGCCCCTTCGTCGCGGTGAACTGCGGGGCGGTGGCGGAGACCCTGCTCGAGTCCGAGCTGTTCGGCCACGCGCGCGGGTCGTTCACCGGCGCGACCGACGACCGGATCGGCCTCTTCGAGGCGGCGCACCACGGGTCGCTCTTCCTCGACGAGGTGGGGGAGATGTCGCTGGGGATGCAGGCGAAGCTCCTGCGCGCCCTGCAGGAGAAGGCGATCCGCCGCGTGGGAGACACCCGACCCAGGCCGGTGGACGCGCGCGTCGTCGCGGCGACCAACCGCGACCTGGCGCGCGACGTGGAGGCGGGGAGGTTCCGCAAGGACCTCTACTACCGCCTCGCCGTGGTGGAGATCCGCATCCCGCCCCTGCGGGAGCGGCCCGAGGACGTGCTGCCCATCGCCCGGTCGCTCCTGACCGGGCTCGCCAAGCGGCTGGGCCGGCGCGCCGCGACGCTCTCGCCGCGCGCCGCGGACCTCCTGCAGCGCTACCCGTGGCCCGGCAACGTGCGCGAGCTGGAGAACGCGCTGGAGCGGGCCATCGCGCTCACCGACGGGCCGCGCGTGGAGGCCACGGACCTGCCGGAGGACGTGCGAGGCGGCGGGACCCTGCGCCCGGCGGCCGTGCCGGGCCGGACGCTCGCCGACCTCGAGAAGGAGGCCATCCTCGGCGCGCTGGCCGCGAACGGCGGGAACCAGGCGCGGACGGCCGCCCAGCTCGGCATCGGGACCGCGACGCTGTACCGGAAGCTGCGGGCCTGGAAGAGGACGCGGCGGCGGGAGGCGCCCTGACGGCGAGGGGGCGGTCCCTCCCTCACCCCGCCGCGGCGAGCTCCAGCCCGCGCACCAGGAAGTAGACGGCGTCCGGGTGGTGCAGGACGATCGCCGAGGTCGACTGCTCCGGGACCATCTGGTGCGCCTCGGTGAGCGAGACGCCGATGGCCCTCTCCGGCTCGAGGAGCCGCCACAGCTGCCGCTGGTCGGCGAGGCTCGGCCAGGACGGGTAGCCGGGCGAGTAGCGCTTCCCCTGGTCCTCGGGGATCCCCAGCTCGCGCCGCACCTGCCGGTGCCAGAGCTCCGCCATCGCCTCGGCGGTCTCCACCGCGAGCCCGTGCAGGTAGAGGGCCTTGGCGTACTCGCCCCGGGCCTGCAGCTCGTCGGCGATCCGGGAGGCCGTGTCACCCACGGTGACGACCTGGAAGGCGGCCACGTCCGAGCCCCGCTCCTCGCGGAACCAGTCGGCCATGCACAGGTGACGATCATCGGGCTGCCGGGGGAGCCGCAGGCGCGCGATCTCCTCCTTGCGGTGGACCGGGTCGAGGACCACGAGGTCGTTCGCCTCGGCGTGGCAGGGGAAGTACCCGTAGACCACCTTCGGGACGAGCCAGCCCTTCGCCTGGCACTCGGCCTTCAGCTCTTCCAGGATCGGCCCGAACTGCTCGCGCACCAGGCGGTCGAACTCGGCGCCCTTCGCCTTCACGCCCCACTGGAGCTTGTACAGCTCGGCCAGGTCGAGGTGGGCCCAGACGTCGTGGAGCCGGATGGAGCCCGACGGCACCACCCGGGCACCCCAGAACGGCGGCGTGGGGACGCGCGGGGCGGGGCGGACGTCCGAGCGGCGCACCGGGGCGGCGGGCCGCGGCGCCTCGGAGGCGGGCAGGTCGCGGTTGGCGATGGCCTTCTGCAGCACCTCGTGCCTGGTGGCGTCGCGCCGCGCGGGGTCGACGAGCGCCTGGACCAGCTCCAGCCCCTCGAAGGCGTCCTTGGCGTAGAAGACGCCGCCCGAGTACGGCGAGCCGTCCTGCGCGAAGTGCGTCCGGTATCCGAAGCGCCGGTTGATGGCCGCGCCGCCGATGATCACGGGGAAGGAGAGGTTCCTCCGGTGCAGCTCCTCGACGCAGAACGGCATCTGCTTCGAGGTGGAGACCAGCAGGGCGGAGAGGCCGATGGCGTCCGCCCCGGTCGCCACCGCCTTCTCGATCACGGTGGCGACCGGCACCTGCTTGCCGAGGTCGTGCACCGTGAAGCCGTTGTTGGCGAGGATGGTCTTGACGAGGTTCTTCCCGATGTCGTGCACGTCGCCGTAGACGGTGGCGAGCACCACCGTCCCCTTGGTGGCGCCCTCCACCCGGTCGAGGAACTTCTCGAGGTGGGCGACCGCCTTCTTCATCACCTCGGCGGACTGGAGCACGAAGGGCAGGATCAGCTCGCCCGCGCCGAACCGGTCTCCCACGTCCTTCATCGCCGGGAGGAGCACCTGGTTCAGCACCTCGACGGCGGGGCGCCGCTTCAGGGCGTCGTCGATGAGCGCCTCGATCCCCTCCGGCCGGCGGTGGAGGATCATCAGATGAATGCGCTCCTCGACCGGCCGGGAGGCGAGGTCGGCGAGCGCGTCGGGGGCGGAGGCCTTCTCGGCGCCCTTCTCGCCGAAGTGGGCGATGAGCCGGGTGAGCGCGTCCGGCCGGCGGTCGAAGACCAGGTCCTCCGCGAGGGCGCGCTCCTCCTCCGGGACGAGCGGGTAGGGCTTGATGTCCTTCGGGTTCACGATGGCGAGGTCGAGCCCGGCCTTCACCGCGTGGTAGAGGAAGACCGAGTTCACGATCTCGCGGGCGTTGCGGGCGAGGCCGAAGGACACGTTGGAGACGCCCAGCACCGTGTAGACGCCGGGGTTCTCCGCCTTGATGCGGCGGATCCCCTCGAGCGTCTCGACGGCGCTGTGGCGGTACTCCTCGCCGCCGGTGGCGAGCGTGAAGGTGAGGCAGTCGAAGACGAGGGCGTCCGGCCCGATCCCGTACTCCCTGGCCACCGCCACCAGCCGCCGCGCGATCTCGGCCTTGCGCTCCGCCGTCTGCGCCATGCCCTTCTCGTCGATGGTCATGGCGACCACCGCGGCGCCGTAGCGGCGGACGAGCGGCAGCACCTTCTTCACCCGCTCGCCCGACTTCTCCAGATTGACCGAGTTCACGATGCAGCGGCCCGGGTAGACCTTGAGGGCGCCCTCGACCACGTCGGCCTCGGTCGAGTCGATCATGAGCGGCGCGTCCACGCTCTGCGCCAGCAGCTTGGCGAGGGTGCGCATCTGCGCCCCCTCGTCGTCCCGCTCGTTGAGGGCCACGCAGACGTCCAGGACGTGGGCGCCGGCGTCCACCTGGCCGCGCGCGATCTGGAGGAGGCCGGCGTAGTCGTCGGCGAGGAGCAGCTCCTTCACCTTCCTGGAGCCCTGCGAGTTGAGCCGCTCCCCCACCACCAGGGGGCGGGGCTCCATCGAGAGCGGGACCGCCTTCATGGCGGACGACAGCTCCGGCGCCGGGGCCGGGCGCGTGCGGCGCGGCGCCCGCGAGGCGCGCACCCGCTCCACCACCCGGCGCAGGTGCTCCGGCGTGGTGCCGCAGCAGCCGCCCACGATGTCGACGCCGTAGGACTCGACGAAGTCGCCGAGGGCCTCCGCCAGCGCCTCGGGCGAGAGCTTGTAGACGGCGCGGCCGTCCACGTTCTCGGGCATGCCGGCGTTGGGCAGCACCGACACGTAATGACTGCAGCGCTCGCCGAGCAGCTTCACCGCCGCGCGCATCTCGTCGGGGCCCGTCGAGCAATTGAGGCCGATGCAGTCGACCGGCAGCCGCTCCAGCGTGGCGAGCGCCGAGCCGACGTCGGTGCCGAGGAGCATGCGGCCGTTGGCGTCGATGAGCGTCGGCTGGGCGATGAGGAAGACGTCGCGCAGGGACTCGCGGCGGCAGGCGTCGGCGGCCAGCACCGCGGCGCGCAGCTCCAGCATGTCCTGCTGCGTCTCGATGATGATGGCGTCGACGCCGCCCTCGACGAGCCCCTTCGCCTGCTCGAAGAAGATCCGCTCCAGCGCGTCGGAGGTGATGTTCCCGAGCGCCGGATCGGACGAGGAGGGCAACAGGCCGGTCGGGCCGATGGAGCCCGCCACGAAGCGCGGCTGGTCCGGGGTGGAGAACCGCTCCGCGGCACGGCGGGCCAGGATCGCCGCCTTGAAGTTCACCTCGTAGGTGCGGTGGCCGACGCCGTACTCGTCGAGCTTGAGGCGCGACGAGCCGAAGGTGTTGGTCTCGACGGCGTCGCACCCTGCCGCGAAGTAGCGGCCGTGGATCTCCTCGATGAGGTCCGGGCGGGTGAGGACCAGGAGGTCGTTCGCTCCCTCCTTGCCGCCGAACTCGGCCGCCCCGAGCTGGTGGCGCTGGATCTGGGTCCCCATGGCGCCGTCGAACACGAGGACGCGCCGCGCGATCGCTTCTCGAAAGGTCACGGGGGGTTTCTTAGCACCGCTTCCCGCGGCGATCGAGGAGGCCGGGCAGGACGTGCAGGCCCCGTGCGGTCGCGGACCGGGGCGGGTCGCGGACGGGGGCGGGCCGCGGTCGGGGTCGCGGTCGCGGTCGGGGTCACGTGAGCCCGCGTGGCACCTCCGGGCGTCCCCACCTTTCGCGGTCCTGCGCGGGCAGCGTGGAGCGCTAAGATCACATCGTGGTCCGTGAAGCCCGCTACTGGGAGCCGGAGGCCGGCGGCCGGATCCGGTGCACGCTCTGCCCGCGCGACTGCCGGCTGCGCGACGGTCAGGCCGGGTTCTGCTTCATCCGGCAGAACCAGGGCGGGAAGCTCGTCACCCTGGGGTGGGGGCGATCCACCGGCTTCGCGCTCGACCCCATCGAGAAGAAGCCGCTCAACCACTACCTCCCCGGCTCGCAGGTCCTCTCCTTCGGGACCGCGGGCTGCAACCTGGGCTGCCGGTTCTGCCAGAACTGGGACATCTCCAAGGCCGAGCTGGCCGCGCAGCGCTCCGAGGACTGGGACCCGAAGCGGGTGGTGGACCTGGCGCTGGAGATGAACGCGCCCGGGATCGCCTACACGTACAACGACCCGGTCATCTGGGCCGAGTACGCCATCGACGTGGCCAAGGAGGCGAGGCGCCGGGGGCTCTTCAACGTCTTCGTGACGGCGGGGTTCGTGGGCGCGAAGGCGCGCGAGGAGATCTTCGCGCACATGGACGCGATCAACGTGGACCTCAAGGCGTTCACCGAGGGTTTCTACCGGAAGGTGACCCTCTCCCACCTCGCCCCGGTCCTCGAGACGCTGGAGTGGCTGGCGAGGGAGACCAGGGTCTGGGTCGAGGTGACCAACCTCGTCATCCCCGGGCTCAACGACGCCCCGGAGGAGAGCCGCGCGCTCGCCGCCTGGATCCGCGAGCACATGGGCGCGGACGTCCCGCTCCACTTCACCGCCTTCCACCCCGACTTCAAGATGCTCGACGTGCCGCCCACGCCCCCCGCGACGCTCACGCGCGCCCGCGCCGCCGCCCGCGAGGAGGGGCTCCGCTACGTCTACACGGGGAACGTCCACGACCGGGAGGGGCAGACCACGCGGTGTCCGGGCTGCGCCGAGGCCGTCGTGGAGCGCGACTGGTTCGCGATCCGCGCCTACCGGCTCGCGGACGGCGCCTGCGCGGGGTGCGGCACGCGCATCGCCGGGCGGTTCGCGGCGGAGGGGGTGAAGCCCACGCGCGGACTGCGGATCCCGCTCGGTCTCGGCAACTGACGGGCGCTTCCCGCGCTGGCTAGCCGCAGACGCAGGTCCCGCCGGTGCAGATCGGGGTCTGGCCGGAAGGGCAGCACTGGCACGCGCCCGAGGCGGGATCGCAGGCCTCGATCTGACCCGTGGCGCAGCACTCGCAGGAGGCGCCGCTGCACGACCAGCCCTCACCGGAGGCACAGCACCCGGAGTGCGCCCCGTCCTGGCTCAGGATGGTGCCGACCGGGCACCCGTAGCACGCGTCGGGGGGCGCGGTGCGGTCCGGGGACTGCGGGTACGCGACGCCGCAGGCCACCTTGGCGTCGTCCGACGCCACCCAGTCGCAGAAGTCGATGCCCGGGGGCGCGCCGCAGGTCGAGAGCAGGCAGTTGCAGAGGTCGTCGTTCGAGCCCGACGGGTGCGCGGCCGAGACCGCGTTCTTGATCTGGTTGTTGCAGGCGTCGCGCGCCGTCCCGGCCGGCAGGCACGTGCAGTAGCGCTGGCCGAGCTCCGTGCACGGCGGCGTGGGACAGCCGGCCGCGAGGAGCGCGATCGGAGCGAGGAGGTGGGCGAGGCGCATCGAGCGGCGCAGGATCCCCCGCGGGGCCGGGGCCGTCAAGCGCCGGATGCAGCGCCGGATGCCGCGCGCAACGCGTCCTCGACCAGCTCCAGCCGGTCGTTCCCGACGAACATCTCCCCGCCGACGAAGAAGGTGGGCGCGCCGAACGCGCCCCGGTCGACGGCATCCTGCGTCTGGCGCGCCAGGGCCTCCTTGTGCTGGGGCGCCGCGGCGACGACGGCTGGTCCGTCGAGCCCCACCGAGGCGGCGAGCTGCGCGAGGAGGTCCGGCTGCGAGATGTCGCGCCCCTCGCCCCAGTACGCGCGGTAGACGGCGTGGGTGAACGGGACGAGCTTCCCCTGCCGCTCCGCCTCGAGCGCCGAGCGCAGCGCCAGGATCGACGCGACGGGGAACGGATCGGGCCGCACCAGGGGGACGCCGAGCCGCTTCGCCCAGCGCTGCAGGTCGATCCACATGTGCCGCCCCTTCGCCTCGACCTCGATGGGCGCCCGGTTCCCGGTCGCCTTGAACACGCCGCCGAGCAGGAACGGCCGCCAGCGCAGGTTCGCGGCCTGCCGCTCCGCGAGCGCGGCGACGCGTGTCGACGCGAGGTACGAGTAGGGCGACACGAAGTCGTAGAAGAACTCCAGCTCCATTCGAACCCTGAACCTCGCCCTGAATCTTTGCGTTCGCCGCTCGTCCGAGATAACGAGACGCCATGCTCGCCGCCGCACTCTCGCTCGTCCTCGCCGCCGCGCCGGGGGCGCCGCTCGGCGCCGCCGCCCTGGCGCGCAAGGTCCAGGAATCGTACGAGCGCACCCGCGACCTCGAGGCGCGGTTCGTCCAGACGTACACCTATGCGGGCTTCGGGCGGAAGCAGGTCTCGAAGGGGACGCTGCGCGTGAAGAAGCCCGGGATGATGCGATGGGACTACGCCTCCCCCACGCCCAAGACCATCGCGGTGAAGGGATCGCGGCTCGTCCAGTGGGAGCCGGAGGAGAACCAGGCGTTCGTGGACGAGCACTTCGACGCCTCGGCGATGAGCGCCGCGGTCACGTTCCTCCTCGGCAAGGGCGATCTGGCGCGGGAGTTCGATCTCGCGGAGTCGCCGGGCGGCTCGCTGGTCCTGAGGCCGAAGGAGCCGGATCCGCGGGTGGACGCCATCGAGCTGGTGGTGAGCGGCGACGGCTCGGTCCAGGCGACCCGGGTCGTCGACGGCTCCGGGAACGTGAACGAGGTCCGGTTCGAGGACGTGAAGCGGAACGCCGGGCTTCCCGACTCCGCCTTCGACCTGAAGCTGCCCAGGGACGTCCGGCGCGTGGCGGCGCCCGGGCGCTGACGGACGGCGGCGGCGAGGGCGCGGGAAGCACGCCCCGGCGCATCGGCCGAGCGCGACGCGGGTTCCGAGGCCGTGTCGCCGCGCCACCCACATCCCGGGTTGGCTCCGCGGGCGGAAGCGGGGCGAGCGATCCGGCCGCCCGGCTGCCGGAAAAGGCGACGGGCGGGGCTCGGTTGCAGCAAGGCCCTTGTGGCGCGGGTCGCCCATCTGCGAGCGTGGGCTTCTCCGGCCGGGCGGCCGAAGGAGCCGTGCATGTCTCTCCTCCGCAGGAAGGATCGCGCCGCGGACGCTCCGGCGATGAAGGCCGTCAAGGCCCCCCCGCTGGCGCGCGTGAGGGGCGGGATCGCGCGGGTCATCCGCTCGGCCGTCCGACGCCCGGTGGACTGGGCCCGCCGGCATCCGGTCCTCGGCGCCGCCACAGGTCTCGCCGTGCTCGCCGCGATCGCGGCCGGCGTCGCGATCGCGGTCGTGCCGCGCGCCGCGATGTTCCCCCCGCCGACGCTGGCGGACCTCCGCGAGCGGGCGCGGGCGCACCCGTCGGACGCGGCGGCGCAGCGCGCGCTCGGTCACGCGCAGTGGGACGCCGGCCAGCGGCGTGCCGCGATCGCCTCCTACGCGCGCGCGCTCGGGCTCGACGCCGGCGGCGCAGACCGGAGGACGATCGACGACCTCGTCTCGGCGTTCGGCACCGCCGAGCAGGCCGAGGCCGCGGCCCTGCTGGTGAAGTTCAAGCTCGCCGGCGCGGCGCCGGGGCTGGAGCGCCACGCGCGGAGCACCACCTACGCCACCCGCTGGGCCGCGCTCTGGACGCTGGAGAAGCTCGGGAAGGCGACGCGCGCGTCGTACGTCGCGGCCTACACGCTCGACCTCTCCTCGGCGGAGTGCGACATCCGCCGCCGGGCCGTGGACCGGCTCGGCGCCCTGGCCGACCGGCGATCGCTCTCCGCGCTGGCGCGGGCCCGCGCCGAGGACCAGAAGACCGGGGGCTGGTTCCGCTCGCGCTGCCTGGGGGAGCGGCTCGACCAGGCAGAGCAGAAGATCCTGGCGCGGAGGTAGGCGGCGGTCGGGGCGCGGCTGGGGTCGGGGTCGGGGTCGGGGTCGGGGTCGAGGTCGGGGTCGGGGTCGAGGTCGGGGTCGGGGTCGCGGTCGAGGTCGAGGTCGCGGTCGGGGTCGCGGTCGAGGTCGCGGTCGAGGTCGAGGCCGAGATCGCGGATTGCCGTCGGGCCTCGGATGCAGGATCTCCACGACCGCGGTAGAACCTGCCCATGATCGGCACCGCGCTCCTGGCGCTCTCCACCTTCGCGGTGGGCTCCTCCGCGGGCGGACCGCTCTTCACCGCCGACTGGACGAGCTGGCGGGTCCGGCGGGCCGAGCTGCTCCGCGCTCCCGACGGCTGGCTGGCGCTCGTCGGCCTGCACTGGCTCTCGCCGGGTGAGAACCGCATCCCCGGTCTCCCCGGGACGTTCACGCTCGACGGTGGAAAGGTGCGGCTCGACGCCCCGGCGGCCGCCGGGTACGTCCTCGCCGGCAAGCCGCTCTCCTCCGCGGTGCTCGCGACCGACGCCACACACGCGGCCGACAGGGTCACCGTCGGAAGCCGCACCCTCGTGGTGATCGACCGCGGCGGCAAGCTCGCGGTCCGCGTCTGGGACGCGGAGAGCCCCGCGCGCAAGGGGTTCCACGGGATCGACGCGTTCCCGCCCGACCCGCGCTGGCGCGTCGTCGGGCGCTGGGAGCCGTATCCCCAGCCGCGCCAGGTGGAGGTGCCGAGCGTCGTGGGGATCCCCTCGATCGAGAAGGCCCCCGGGCGCGTCCACTTCGAGCTGGCCGGCCGCGCACTCGCGCTCGAGCCGACCGTGGAGGAGGACGGGACCCTCTTCTTCGTGTTTCGCGACGCCACCGCCGGCGAGGAGACCTACGGCGCCGGACGCTTCCTGAGCGCGGACCCGGCGCGCGACGGGAAGGTGGTCCTCGACTTCAACCGCGCCCGGAACCCGCCCTGCGCCTTCACGCCGTTCGCGACCTGCCCGCTGCCGCTGCCGCAGAACGTCCTGCCCGTCCGGATCGAGGCGGGCGAGAAGAAGTGGGGAGACCACTGATCCGGCGCACCGGTCGCGGCACGACCCCGAGAGACGCCCGGCTCCTCCTCCTGGGGCCGACAGCCCGCTGCCGGTGAAGGAGGCAGAGGATCCTCGGGCCGGCTGCCGCCGGTGAGGCGCCCTCAGCCCACGACCGGGAGCCTGCGGCCGCCGCCTCGCCAGGCGGCGCCGTGCGAGGGCGCCGGCGCCGTCCGGTTCGCCTTCGGCAGGCGCTTCCCCCGCCGCGCGTCGCGCGCCACCACGCGGCCCACGAGGTCGTAGTCGCCCGCGTCGGTGATCTCGACGGTGACGATCTCGCCGGGGTAGGCGACGCCGTCGTTGACGTAGGTGATCCCGTCGATCTCCGGCGCCTGCTGGGCGTGCCGGCCGGCGAGGAGGTGCTCCGTCTCCTCCGACGCGCCCTCGACGAGCACCTCCAGCCTGCGCCCGACGGCGGCCCGCTGGTGCGCGCGGGAGATCTCCTGCTGGATCTCCATCACCGCCTGGTACCGGGCCCGCTTCTCCGCAGCGGGGAGCTGCCCCGCCATCCCGGCCGCGGCGGTGCCGTCCTCGGGCGAGAACTCGAAGACCCCGAGCCGCTCGAACCGCTGCTCGCGGACGAAGGAGAGGAGGTCCTCGAAGTCCGCCTCGGTCTCCCCGGGCAGCCCGACGATGAGCGAGGTGCGGAGCGCGATCCCCGGCACGCGGTCGCGGAGCTTGGCGAGGAGCGCGCGCAGGAAGCTCGAGTCGCGCCCGCGGCGCATCGCCCGGAGGAGCCTGTCCGAGGAGTGCTGGAGCGGCATGTCCAGGTACTTCACGATCTTCGGCTCGGAGGCGATCACGTCCACCAGCGCGTCGGGGAAGTCGCGCGGGTAGGCGTAGTGGAGCCGGATCCAGCGGACGCCCTCCACCCGGCACAGCTCGGGCAGGAGGTGGTGGAGCCGGACCTTCCCCGGCAGGTCCTGACCGTAGGCGGTGAGGTCCTGCGCGACGAGCGACAGCTCCACCGTGCCCTGGGCGGCGAGGGCCTGCGCCTCGGCGACGAGATCCGCGACGGGGCGCGAGCGCTGCGGCCCGCGCAGCTTCGGGATGATGCAGAAGGCGCAGGCGTTGTCGCACCCCTCGGCGATCTTGAGGTAGGCGGTGTGCGAGGGGAGCGAGTTGATCCGCGGCGTGGACGCGGAGTGGACGAAGTCCGGGTCCGGCGCCACGAGCCGCTTCGCCTGCGCGTCGGAGACGACGCGGGCGATCTCCTGGTACGCGCCGGTGCCGAGGAAGTGGTCCACCTCCGGCAGCTCGCGGGCCAGCTCTTCGGCGTGGCGCTGCACCAGGCAGCCGGTCACCACCAGCTTCTTGCAGGAGCCCGCGGCCTTCAGCTGCGCGAGCTCCACGATCGCGTCCACCGACTCCACCTTGGCGCTCTCGATGAAGCCGCAGGTGTTGACGACGATGACCTCGGCCTTCGCCGGATCCTGGACCAGCCGGTAGCCCGCCTCGGTGAGGGTGCCGAGCATCACCTCGCTGTCCACCCGGTTCTTCGGGCAGCCGAGCGTGTGCATGTAGACGCGGGTGGACATCGGGCGCCGCGGATCTAACAGACCGGGTGGGGCGGGGCAATCCGGGGCTACGTCGCCACCGGGAGCCGCACGTGGAAGGCGCTGCCCTTCCCGACCTCGCTCTCGACGTCGATGTCGCCGCGGTGGGCCTCCACCAGGAGCCGGGTGATGTAGAGCCCCAGGCCGAGCCCTTCCTTCTGGGTCTGCACCGACGGGCTCCGCCAGAACCGCTCGAAGATGCGCGGCACCTCCTCCGGCGGGATGCCCGGGCCGCGGTCGCGCACGGTGATGCGGATCCCGCCACCCTGGCGCTCCGCGGAGAGCACCGCCTCGGTGTCCGGCGGCGAGTACTTGAGCGCGTTGCTCACCAGGTTCACGAGGATGCGCTCCAGCCGCGGCGGGTCGGCGAGCGCGGGCGGGAGCGCCTCGGGGACCTCGAGCCGGAGCCGGTCGACCGCGAGCGCGCCGCGCAGGCGCTCCCGCAGCTCGGCGGCGAAGGGAGCCAGCGCCACGGGGCGAGGCTCCACCGCGACCTGCCCGGCCTCCAGCCGCACCACGTCCACCAGGTCGCCGATCATGGTGGCCATCCGGGCGGCGCTGGTGCGGATGGTCTCGGCGCGGCGCACCACGGTGGGGACGTCCTCCGGCCGCCGCGCCAGCATCTGCGCCTGCGCCATCACCACCGTGAGCGGGGTCCGCAGGTCGTGGGAGATGGCGCGCAGCAGGTCCTCGCGCTGGTCCTGCAGGGCGTGAATGGAGGTGATGTCCGAGAAGGTCGCCACCGCGCCGTGCAGCTCGCCGTCGAGCCCGCGGATGGGGGCCGCGCTCGTCGAGAGCCAGGTGGGCGGGGCGTCGGGCCAGTCGAAGCGCAGCTCCACCCCGCGGAGCTCCTCGCCTCTCAGGGCGAGCATGGTCGGGAGCCGGTCCGGAGGGACGGGCTCGAGGTTCTTCCCGAAGGCGCGGAAGCGCGCCAGCCGCTCCATCGCCGGGACGCGGCGGTCGGCGGGGGTGAAGCGGAACATCCGGTCCGCGGCGGCGTTGGTGCGGACCAGTTGCCCCCGCGCGTCCACCAGCACCAGGCCGTCGGCGATGGAGTCGAGGACCGCGTCCAGCTCGGCGGCGTGCAGCGCGGCGGCGTGGGCGGACTCCTCGGCGCGGGTGCGGGAGCGCTGGATCTCCTCCTGGGCGCGCTTCTGGTCGTCGATGTCGGTGCAGGTCGCGAACCAGCGCAGCACGCTGCCGTCGCCGGCGCGGGCCGGCACGCCGCGGCCCAGGTGCCACCGGTACTGCCCGTCGGCGCCGCGGAGCCGGACCTCCACCTCGAAGGGCTCGCCCGAGGCTACCGACATGGCCCAGCGGGCGGCGGTCCGCTGCGCGTCGTCGGGGTGGACCACCGCCTGCCAACCCAGCCCGCGGCTCTCCTCCTGGGAAGCCCCCGTGTACTCGTACCAGCGCGCGTTGTACCAGTCGGCGTGGCCGCGCGCGTCGGTGGTCCACACCACGTGGGGGATGGCCTCGGCGAGCAGGTGCGCCGCCTCCGCCGCGCGCGCCGCCTCCTCGGCCCGCTCTCGCCCAGCCCTGAGCTCGGCCTCCTGGAGGCGGGCCAGCACCGCTGCGGTCCGGTCCACCGCGTGCGCGGCGATCGCGGCGGGCTCGCCGGGGCGCCCGGCGATCGCGTGGAAGGTGAAGCTGAACCAGAGGGGCTCGAGCCGCCCGTTGCGCACCAGGTCGAGCCGCATGTCGCTCGCCTCGAGCGCCTGGCCGGTCTCGCGCACCTGCTGCATCAGGGAGACGAGCCGGCTCGCCACCTCCGGCCAGACCTCCTCCACCGACCGTCCCAGCATGGGCCGCTCGGGCGCCAGGTCCTGGTAGGACCGGTTCACGTAGGCGTAGGTGAAGTCGGGCCCCTCCAGGAGCGCCACGCCGCTCGGCCCGGTGTCGAGGAGCACGCGCGCGATCCACGGGATGGAGCGGTCGTGATCGGACGGCGGCATGCGGGCTCTTCACCTGCCGGCGCCGAGGCCGGCGCCGGGGAGCGTATCACGCGGCCTGGAAGCGCGCCGCGGGCCGGCGCGGCCAGAGGGCGTAGAGGAGCAGGGGCGAGAAGAGGACTGCCTCGAAGGTGAGTAACCGCATGCCCGCCGGCGAGAGGAAGCGAAAGCCGAGCGGCGCGGCGGGGACGGGGCGCCACGGCAGGAGGAGGCGCGTGGGCGCGAACGGCCACAGCAGCGCGATCCCCCGCCCGCCGTGGGTGAGGCAGTCGAGGATCCCGTGGCTCGCCGCGGCCGCGACGGAGAGGAGCGCGGTCCGCAGGCGCCCGCCACGCGGCGCCAGGACGAGCGCCGCCGCGGGGAGGCCCACCGCCGCGGCGACCACGAGCGAGTGGAGAGCGCCTCGGTGGCCGAAGGGGGGCGGCAGCGGAACGCCCAGCATGGCCGGCACGGCGTCGAGATCGGCGAAGGTGGCGAGCGCGGTGAACACGGCCGCGGAGCGCGGGTCGAGCCGTTCGCCGGAGTGGAGGCGCGCTGCTGCGAGGCCGACCGCCACGTGGCCGAGGGAAGCCATGCGGGAGGCCGATGCACACGGTGGACCAGCGGCGGAGGCGAACGGAAGCGGCCGTCATTCCGTCGCGCGCGGCAGAAACGCCGCACGCGGTGTCGAGCGGGACACGCGGTCGGTGGCCCTTCCGCGCCCGGACGCGTCACTCCCTGAAATTCTGGAACTGGATCGGTATCCCCAGCGCCGCGCCGCGGATCGTCTGCATGCAGCCCTGCAGGTCGTCCTTCTTCTTGCCGGTGATCCGCACCGCCTCGCCCTGGATCGCCGCCTGGACCTTGAGGCCGGTCTCCTTCACCAGCGCCACGATCTTCTTCGCGTCCTCCTGCTTCAGGCCCTTCCTGAGCTTCACGAGCTGGCGCACGTGGCCGCCGGAGGCGGGCTCGACCTTCTGAGGATCGAGCCCCTCGAGCGGCACGCCGCGCTTGGCGAGCTTCTCCATGAGGACGCCCAGCGCCGCCTCGGCGCGCCCTTCGGAGTTGGCCTTCACCACGATGAAGCCGTCCTTGTCGCGCTCCAGGTCGGTCGCGGTGCCCTTGAAGTCGAAGCGCTGGGCGAGCTCCTTGCGCGCCTGGTTGAATCCGTTCTCGACCTCCATCATGTTCACCTCGGACACCACGTCGAAGCTCGGCATTGCTCCCTCCTCAGACTCGTGTATTGCGGAACCGCGTTGGGGGGCAGGGGGAGCGAGTGTCGCTCCCTCGGTAGAGGTCAGAGTTCCAGCACCACGGGCAGGACCGTGGGCTTCTTCCCCACCGTGCGGCGGAACCAGCGCCGGACCGCGAAGCGGATCGTCTCCTGGACCTCGGCGACGTCCACGCGCGCCTGCGGCGTCATCTCCTCGATGGACCTGAGCACCTCGCCCCGGATCTCCTCCTCCGCGCCCTCGAACCCCGCCACGCCCTTCGCGAACAGCTCCGGGCCGCGCACCACCGCCCCGGTGGCGCGGTCCACCGCCAGCACGGCGATGCAGAGGCCGGCGTCGGCGAGGAGCCGGCGATCTCGTACCACGAGGGCGCCGATGTCCGCGCCGAGGAGCGCGTCGCGATCGGTGTAGACGCGCCCCACCGGCGCCGGCTCGTCGAGGACGCGGGCGCCCGCGCCGGACAGCTCCAGCACCTGCCCGTCGGTGAGGACGTGGCGCCGTCCGTCGCCGATCCCCTCGGCGGCGGCGTGCGCGGCGTGCCGGGCGAGGTGCCGGTACTCGCCGTGGATGGGGACGAAGTGCTCGGGCCGGGCCAGGGCGATGAGGCGCCGCTGCTCGGCCTCCTGCGCGTGGCCGGACACGTGGAGCGGCGCGAGCCCCTCGTAGGCCACCTCCGCGCCGAGCCGGCAGAGCGCGTTCACCACCTGCCCGATGGCGACCTCGTTCCCGGGGATGAAGCGGGAGGAGAGGACCACCAGGTCGCCGGGCGCCACCGACAGGTCGGGGTGCTCGCCGCGGGCGAGGCGCGCCAGCGCGCTGCGCGGCTCGCCCTGGGTGCCGGTGGTGAGGATGCACAGCTCGCGGGGCGGCAGCTCGCGCGCCTCGGGGAACCCGACCGGCATCCAGCCCGGGACGGAGAGGTACCCCAGGTCCTGCGCGATCCGGACGTTGGCGTCCATGGCGCGGCCCAGGAATGCGACGCGGCGGCCGAAGGCGCGTGCGGCATTCACCACCTGCTGGATCCGGTGGACGTTGGAGGCGAAGCAGGCCACCAGGACGCGGCCCCGCGCGCCCTCGAAGGCCTGCTCCAGCGCAGCCCCCACCTGCGACTCCGAGAGCGAGACGCCGGCCCGCTCGGCGTTGGTCGAGTCGGAGAGGAGGCAGCGGATGCCGGCCCGCCCCAGCGCCCCGATCCGGGGGAGGTCCATCGCCGGACCGGCGATGGGCGCAGGGTCGATCTTGAAGTCGCCGGAGTGGAGGAGCACGCCCTGCGGCGTCGAGAGCGCGAGCCCGCAGGCGTCGGGGATGGAGTGGGTGACCGCGATCCACTCCGCGGAGATGGGCGAGGCGTCGCCGGCCGGCCGGACGTCGCCGGGCGCCACCTCGCGCAGGTCCGCGTCCACGCCCGCCTCGGCGAGCCGCGGCCGGACGAGGGCGAGCGTGAAGCGCGAGCCGTAGACCGGGACCTCGAGGTCGCGGAGCAGGAACGGCAGGGCGCCGACGTGGTCCTCGTGACCGTGGGTCAGGAAGATCGCGCCCACCTGCCCGCGCCGTTCCCGGAGCCAGGAGAGGTCGGGCGCGATCACGTCCACGCCGATGGGCTCGTTCGGGAAGAGCACGCCGCAGTCCACCACCGCCACGCGGCCGTCGCACTCGACGGCCATGCAGTTCATGCCGATCTCGCCGAGCCCGCCGAGCGGGACGATCCGGACGGGTGCCGCCACGCGCGCGAATCTACCGCCATTGCGGCGCGCGTGCAGGGATCGCGTGCGACCGCCCGCTGGCGGGCCGGGCAGGCACGGGCGTGATCCTCCTCCCGCGTGGTGACAGCCTCGACCGGCGCATGCGCCGCCCGTGCCCCGCCGCCGTCCTCGCGGTCCTCCTCGGCATGGCGTTCGCCGGCCGTGCCGCCGCCCGTGCCGCGGAGGAGGCGCCGCTCCCGTGCGGGACGCGCGCAGGAAGCACGGCATGTACCAGGTGATGACGGTCGCCCCGGAGCTGCTGGGCCGTGCCGCTTCGAACCGGCAATCCGGCCCCGCCGCCCGTCCCCGCGGTACTCCACGGGTGCGTGCTGGCCACCGCCGCGGGCGAAGAGCAGGTAGCGGCTGGGATCCACGCTCGCGATCGTGAACGTGCCGTCCTCACGGCTCGTCAACGCCGCTACGCACCGGGCCTCCGGCCCGAGGCGACCGACGTTCGGGATGGCTTCCACTCGTGGCCGGCGCTGTCGAACGTTCTCTCACTCGCAGACCCTGGTCCCGCCGACGAACTCACCGCACCCCAGCCCCGCGGGACAATCGAGCTGCGAACCGCACACTATCCGGCAAGCTCCGCCGCGGCACGTCATGGGCAGCGCCGGGTCGAGGCACTCGCCGGGGGCCGCCTCGGATTCGGTGCAGGCCGTGCCCGGCTGCGGCCAGATGGCGCCGCCCACCATGAACGGTACCATTGCGCTTGAGCCCACGAGGCCCGCGGGCCGGACGAGCTGCGC
>DATIWK010000039.1:0-8802 GCA_035519395.1 Anaeromyxobacteraceae bacterium
AGCGACGACCCGAGGTGGCCGCCGTTGCGCGCGCAGGTCTGGATGATCTCGTCGCGGAGCTCCTCGCAGAGGCGCGGCAGGTCGGAGGCCGGAAGGGCCTTCAGGTCCTTCGGGGAGTCGATCCGGTCGAGCAGGCGGCCCATGCGTCCTCCTACTTCTCTCGCGCGAGCACGAAGCGCGCCAGCGCGCGCAGCCGGTCGGCGCGCGGCCCGAGCGGAGCGAGCGCGGCGAGGGCCTCGTCGAGCAGGGCCTCGGCGCGGCGCCGCGCCTCCGCGATGCCGACGATGGCGGGGAGGGTCGCCTTCCCGGCCGCCGCGTCCTTGCCGGCGCGCTTGCCGAGCGTGGCGGTGTCGCCGGTGAGGTCGAGCAGGTCGTCCGCGATCTGGAAGGCGAGGCCGAGCCTGAGGCCCGTCGGGTAGACCGCGCCGGCCTCCGCGCCCGCGCAGAGCGCCCCCCCGGCCACGGCGGCGGCGAGCAGCGCCCCGGTCTTGGTGCGCATCAGCTCCAGCACCTCGGGCTCGGAGAGGCGCGCGTGCTCGCCGGCGAGATCGCGCGCCTGCCCCTCCACCATCAGCGTGGCGTTGTCGGCGAGGAGCAGGCCCAGGCGCGCCGCGCGCGCGTCGCCGCTCGCGAGCAGGTGCGAGAAGGCGATGCTCTGGAGCGCGTCGCCGACCAGGATGGCGGTGGCCTCGTCGAAGGCCCGGTGGACGGTGGGCCGCCCCCGGCGGAGGTCGTCGTCGTCCATGGCGGGGAGGTCGTCGTGGACGAGCGAGTAGGTGTGGACGGCCTCGAGCGCCACCGCGAAGCGCATCGCCAGCGAGCCGTCGGAGGTGTCGCCGCCGTGGGCCTCGCAGGAGGCCAGCACCAGAGCCGGCCGGAGGCGCTTGCCGCCGCCGAGGAGCGCGTAGCGGATCGCCTCCGCGAGACGCGCCGGGCCGTGGCGGGCGCGCTCGTCCGCGAGGGCGGCGAGCCGCGCCTCGACGCGGCGCGCGACGGACCCGAGGTGGTCCTGGATCGAGAGCGCGGAGGACACGGTGGGAGCCCTTTTAGCACACGTCGCCGGGGGCCGGGACGGGCGGCTTCCCTAGGCGGGCGCCGGGACGACCCCGGCGCGCTGGTCCAGGATCTCGCGGATCCGCGCCACCAGCCGGTCCATGTCGAGCGGCTTCGGGAAGTAGTCCACCGCCCCGGCCTCGATGCCCGCGCGCTCGTCCTCCGCGCTCTTGCGGGCGGAGATGAAGATGACGGGGATGTCGCCGAAGGTCGGGTTCTTCTTGATGGCCCGGCACAGCTCGAAGCCGTCGATCCAGCTCATCATCACGTCGAGCAGGATCACGTCGGGCCGGTCCACGTGCATGGCGGAGATGAGGCGCAGGCCGTTGGCGGCCTGGCCGACGTCGAAGCCCTCCAGCTCCAGCGCGAGCGTCAGCATCTCGCGCGTGTCGCGGTCGTCGTCGACGATGATGACCTTGGCCTTCTTCATGCGCGGCCTGGGGTCTGCACCGGGAGGCGCCCGCTCATCGGGAGGCATCGGGTCGTCCCTTCACGCCCTCCGCGTCGAACGGCACCGCCTCGTCCTCTCCGTCGGCGCCGCGGACCAGGAGCTCGACCCGCTTCTCCGCCTCGTCCAGCTTGCGCGACGCGTCACGCGCGAGCTTCACGCCCTCGGCGAACTTCTCGATCGACTGCTCGAGCGTCAGGCTTCCCGCCTCGAGCTCGCCGACCACGCTCTCGAGCCGCGCCAGGAGCGCGTCGTAAGGCTCCTCCGTGCTCGCCGTCACCCTGGGCTCGCGCTCGGCCGGCTGGGACACGTGACCTCCATCGGATCTACTTAACGACGTCGCGAAAGGGGGTCAACGCCCGGAGCACCGGCTCCCGGCCCGGCCGGGTCCTCGCCGGGTGCGGGTCGCCCCGGCAGCGGGTCCGCCCCCGCGTCGCGCCCGGTGACCCTTGCGTCGAGCCACCCCTCCGACAGGGCGATGCGCAGCTCGTCGCCCGGCGCGGCGTCGGCGCTCCGCGTCACCACCCTGGCGCCGCGCAGCACCAGGGCGAAGCCGCGGCCCAGGAGCTTCGCCACGTTGGCGGGCTCGAGGCGCGAGCGGAGCCGCTCCAGCCGCAGCTCCTCGCGCCGGAACGTCGCCGCCTGCCAGGCGCCGAGCCGCCGGGACGCCGCTTCCGCCCGGGCGCGGAGGTCGCGCACCCGCGCGCGGGGCTCGAGCCGTCCCAGCCGGGCCCGAAGCGCGTCCAGCCGCGATCGCTCGCGGCGCGCCGCCGCACCCGGCGCCGCACGCGCCCGGTGCAGGAGGTCGTCCAGGCGGTGGCGCTCCCGGGAGAGCAGGTGGGCCGGGTCCGACAGCTCCGCGCGGAGCGCCCGCAGGTCCCGGCGCCGCTGGTCGACCGCCGCGGTGACCGAGCGCTCGAGGCGGCCGCGCAGCGCCGCGAGCCCGCCCGCCAGCTCGTCGCGGACCGGCACCACCAGCTGCGCCGCATGCGTGGGGGTGGCGGCACGCACGTCCGCGACGAGGTCCGCGACGGTGACGTCCACCTCGTGGCCCACCGCGGACACGACCGGCACCGGGCAAGCCGCCAGGGCGCGCGCCAGCCGCTCGTCGTTGAACTCCCAGAGGTCCTCCTGCGAGCCGCCGCCGCGGGTCACCACCACCACGTCCACCCGCGCCCGGCACAGCGCGCGCACCGCCTGGACCACCGTGGGCGCCGCCCCCTTGCCCTGCACGCGGCAGGGGGCCACCACCACCGCGATCCCGGGAAAGCGCGCGTGCAGCACCCGCAGGAAGTCGCGCAGGGCCGCCGCGGTCGGGCTGGTCGCCACCCCCACCCGCCGAGGCAGGAACGGCAGCGGCCGCTTGCGCGCGGGGTCGAGCAGCCCGTCCGCCTGGAGCCGCTCCTTGACCTGCTGCAGCAGCACCGCCTGGGCCCCGGCGCCGCGCGGCTCGAGCTCCTGGACGACGAGCTGGTACTTCCCGTGCGGCGGATAGATCTCGACGAACCCCCGCGCCAGCACCTCCTGCCCGTCGGAGAGGTCGAAGCGGGCGCGCCGCGCCTGCGACGCCCAGAGCACGGCGCCGAGGGTGGCCTCGTCGTCCTTGAGCGAGAAGTACACGTGGCCGCTGGACTGCCGGCGCACGTTGGCCACCTCGCCCGCCACCCACACGTCGCGGAAGCCGGGCTCGAGCGCGCCCTTCAGGCGCCGGGTCAGCTCGCCCACGCCCATGGGGCGCGGCCCCGAGGCGACGCGGGCGAACAGGTCGCCGGTGTCGCCGGGCGCCGTGCCGCGCGTGGCCATCGACGACTCTTACCGGGAACGCCGGGACCGGACAAGGTTCCGGCGGGTGGCGCGTGCCCCCGGCCGCTCGCGCGCGGCGAGGAGGCGTCGCAGGAGGGCGTCCACGCGGTCCTGCGACTCGAGCCGCCAGGGGGCGAGCGAGGGCCCGGGGCCGACGTGGACTCCGAACACGAGCGGGGCTCCGACCGCGAACGCGTCCTCGTCGGTGACGTCGTCGCCCACGTACAGGGCCGACTCGAGGCCCAGCCGCGCCAGCAGCAGGCGGATGGCGTCCCCCTTGGACGGAAAGTCGCGCGGAAGCACGTTCAGGACCTTCTTGCCGGGGATGAGCCTCGTCCCCTGGAGCTGGTTGGCCGCCTCGTAGACCGCCCGCTCCGCGCGGCGCCAACCCGGCGAGAGGCCGTAGTGGATCGCGAGCGTGGAGCGCTTGTCCTCGAAGTGCAGGCCGGGCACGCCCGCGAGCGCCCGCTCGAGCCGCCGCCGCCAGCCGCGCACCCGGCGCGCCAGCGCCGCCGGGACCCGGGCCGGCCTGCCCACCTCGAACCCGTGGTTCCCCACCACGATGGGCACGGCGCCTCGCACGGCGCGTGCCACGTCCTTCCAGGCGCGCCCCGACACCACCGCGATCGGGTAGTGGCGCGAGAGGCGCTTGAGCAGCGCGCGGGTGGTGGGGCGCATCGACGCGCCGCTGGGGCGGGTGATGAGCGGGGCGAGGACGCCGTCGTAGTCGAAGGCGAGGAGCACCTCGGCCGGCGCGGCCACCCCCACCAGTCGGGCGAGCGCGGCGCGGTGCCGGGGGTGGAGGACGTCCTTCATGGCGGCCGCCGGGCGGCGAAAGGAGCATACCGTGAGATTCACCCTCGCTGCGTTTCGAACGTAGAATGGCCGAGGTGCCACGCATCCTTCTCGCCGAGGGTCACGCCCCCACGGGCGAGTTCCTGACGCGCAGCCTCGCCGACGCGGGCTACGAGGTCCTCCTCGCCGAGGACTCGGCCCGCGCCTGGGAGCGCTACGCGGAGGCGCGGCCGGAGGCGGTGGTGCTGTCGGCCGACCTCGCCGACGCGGCGGGGCTGGCGCAGCGGCTGCGCGAGTCGGACCCGCAGGTCCTCCTCGTCGTCGCGGACCGGGAGCACCTCGGCAAGGCGCTCGGGAAGAAGGCGCTCCTGCCGCTCAAGGCCAACGCCTACGTCGCGGACCCCACCGGCAGGGAGCTGCTCGACAAGGTGGCGCACCTGCTCCAGCAGCGCGCGCCGGCGAAGGCGCGCCTCTCGGGCGTGCCGCTGGTCCTGTCGCGCGCTCCCGCCGCCCAGGGCGAGGTGCGCACCGGCGTGGTGGCGCGGCTCCTCCACCAGATCTGGCGCTCGCTCTCGGCCGGTGCGCTGGTGCTCGAGGGCGCCGGGCCCGAGCGGCGCGTGCTCTTCCTGAGGGGCGTGCCGGTCGCGGTCGAGTCGGACGATCCGGCGGAGTCGCTCTCCCGCTGGCTCGCCGAGAGCGGGCGGATCGACGAGGCCACCCACCAGGCCGCGCTCGAGTCCATGGCGAGCGGCCTCTCCCCAGGGGCGGCGCTCATCGCCGCGGGCGTGACCGAGCCCGGCGAGCCGCTCCAGGCCATGCTGCGCGCCCACCTCAAGGCGCTGCTCTCGCGCTGCGTGGGCGCGAAGGAGGGGCGCTGGCGCTTCCACCCCGGCGACGAGTTCGCCTCGCGGGTGCAGATGCCGGAGATCCTGCCGCTCCAGGCCATCCTGGAGGGCGCGCGCGCCGCCATCCCGGTCCGGCACTTCGCCGACGCGCTCAAGGCCGTCAACGACGCCTACCCGGTCCGCACCGGCGACTTCCAGCAGATCCTCCCCGCCAGCGGCCTGGGGACCGCCGACCTCCGCTTCGCGCTCTCGCTCGACGGCCGCACCCGGACCCGCGAGGTCCTCGATGCCCGGCCGGCGGAGCTGAAGGAGGCCATCTCGCTCCTCTGGTTCCTCTCGATGGTGGGTGCGGTGATCTTCCACGAGACCTCCGAGGCGGGCGCCGAGCCCCACGGCAAGGCGCTCCCGCGGAGGCGAAAGCCGCTCCCGGTGGAGCGGGCGGACGCGCTCCGGCAGGCCGCCCTGCAGATCCTGCCCGGCACCTACTTCCACGCGCTGGGCGTGGACATCGCCGCGGGCGCCGACGAGATCGAGCGCGCCTACCACGAGGTGGCGAGCCGGTTCCACCCGGACGGCTTCGCGGAGTACGAGGTCGGCGACCTCGCCGATCTGCTCGCCTCGGTGCAGGACAAGGTGACGGCGGCGCACCGGGTGCTCACCAACGAGGAGAAGCGCCGCGCCTACCTCTCCTTCCTGCTCCTGCGCTTCGAGCTGACGGGCCTGCGGCGTCCCGGCATCGACGTGGACGCCGAGGTGGCGCTGCGCCGCGGCGAGCGCGCCCTGCGCGACCGCCGCAACGCCGAGGCGGTGACGGCGCTGCGCGAGGCGGCGGAGCGGAATCCCCGCGAGCCGGAGTACCTCGCCATGCTCGCCTTCGCGGAGCTGTTCGACCCGGTGCTCCCGGCGGCCGACCGTGCCCAGGCCGCGCGGCGCACCGCGAAGAAGGCGCTCGCGCTCGAGCCGGAGCACGTCCGGGCGATGGCGACCCTCGCGCTCGCCGAGGAGGCGCTCGGCGGGGTCGCCGAGGCGCGCCGCCTCATGCTCGACACGCTGCGCGCGCACCCGGAGAGCGCCGTCGCCAGGCAGGTGCTCCACCGGCTGAACCGGGTGAAGGCGTGACCGCGGACGCAGGTGCGGGCCGCCGCGGGCGGCTCGCCGGCGCGATCGTGCCTGCCGCCGCGGCCGCGGTCGCGTTCGCCGCCTGCCTGCGGCGGATCTCCGACCCAGACTACTGGACGCACCTCGCGCTGGGCCGCGCCTTCGTCGCGGCCGGGACGGTCCGGATCGCGGAGCCGTTCCTGGCCGGCTCCCCCTCCGCGCCGGCTTCCGGCGGCAGCCTGCTCGCCCTCCCGGAATCCTGGGGGTTCCAGGTGGCGCTGTACGCGCTCCGCTCTGCGACGGGCGACGCGGGCGTCTCCATCGCGGTGGCCCTCCTGGCCGCGACGGTCGCCGCGCTCCTGAGCCTGGCCGGAGGCGCGCCCGCCACCGCCGGCCCGGCCGATCGCTCGGGAGAGGGCCATCCCGCCCGGCCCGCGGTCCCGCCGTCGCGCTCGCCCGCTCGCGGCGCGCTGATCCTCGCGCTCGTGGTCGGCGCCATCGGCGTGGCGCGGTTCCGGTTCGTCCCGCGGCCCGAGGTGCCGGCCGACGTGCTCCTCGCCGCCGCGCTGGTCCTCGCCGCCTGGTGGGCGCGGGCTCCGCGGCCGGCGCTGCTCGTCGCCCTCGCCGCGGCCATCGCCCTCTGGATCCCCGTCCACCCCACCTGGGCGCTCGGGGCGGCCCTCGCCGTGGCGCACCTGGCCTTGCTCCCGCCGCCGGGCACGTGGCGCGCGCGTCTCGCCCGGCACCCGCGCCTCCTGCCGGCCGCGGCCGCCGGCGCCCTGCTCCTCGCGACCGTCCCGGCGGCCCGGTTCGCCCTGCGCGTCCTCGCGGCGTGGCGCTCGGGGCAGATCTCCGGGATCACCGAGATGCTCCCGACCTGGGAGTTCCCGGAGATCGCGTGGCCGCTCGCGGGCTACTCCGCCCTCGCGGGGGCGCTGGCCTGGGGTGCGCCGGCGGGGCGCTGGCGCCGGCTCGCGCTCCTCGCGGTGGCGATCGCGCCCGGCGTGGCGGTGGTGCGCAACGCGGCGTTCTCCGCGATCGCGGCGGTCCCGGCGGCGGCGGCGGGGCTGGCGTCGCGCGCCTCGATCCCGTCCGTCCCGCCCCGTCCGTGGCGCACCCGCGCCGCGATCGGCCTGGCCGCCGCGGTCTGCGCGCTCCTCCTCGGGGGCGCGCTCCGGGACCGCGACCCGCCACCGGGCCTCGGGGTGGACTGGTCGGTCTTCCCGCGCGACGCGGCGGCGTTCGTGCGCGACGCGCACCTCCCGGAGCCGATCTTCGACTTCCTCGACCTGGGCGGCTACCTCGACTTCGCCTGGAACGGCGCGCCGCGCACCTGGCTCGACGGCCGCGTGGGCTCGCCCCAGCGCGTCGCGGACCACGACGCCTTCGTCTCGGCGGCCGATCCCGAGGGCGTCCTCGCCCGGAACGGCTTCCGGACGCTGGTGGTGCAGGCCCTCTACACCTACGACGGCGCGCCGGTGCAGGTGGTGCCCTGGCTCCTCTCCCGTCCGGAGTGGAAGCTCGTCCGCGCCAGCGACGCCCTGGTCTTCGTGCGGGAGCCCCTGCCGCCCGGGGTGGCGGAGCTGTCGCGCGGCGACGCCTGGCGCCACGTGCTGGCGCAGGCCGACCTGGCGGCGGAGCGGGGCGCCTCGCACGCCGGGTACACGCGCGCCGTCGCGCTCCTCCAGCTCGGCGAGCGCCCGGCGGCGGCGCGGGCGTGGGACCGGGCCGTGCGGACCGAGCCGCGGCTCGCCGGCCGCTACGCGGCCGTGGGCGCCGTGATCGGCGCGGTCCCCTAGCGTTCAGGCGGCCTGCGCCGGCGCCGCGAGCGCGCGCCGGGCGATCCCCGCCAGCGCGGCCACGAAGTCCGGGCGCGTCCCCAGCGCCGGGACGCGCAGGTACCTCCGCGCGCCGGCCTTCTCGGCGGCGTCCCGCGCGAGGATGTCGATGTCGTAGAGGGTCTCCAGGTGCTCGGAGACGAAGGCGACCGGAACGGCGACGACGGTCCTGCCGCGGGCGTGCTCCGCCAGGAACCGGACGGTGTCCGGCCCCAGCCATCTCGCCGGTCCGACGCGGCTCTGGTACGTGACGCGCCACGCGCCGTCGGGGACGCCGGCCCGCCGCGCCGTCTCGCGCGACGTGACCTCCACGTAGCCCGGGTACGGATCGCCCTTGCGCACCTGGCTCATGGGGAGCCCGTGCGCGCTGAACACCACCAGGAGATCGCCGCGCTCGCCCGCGGGCACCTGCGCCAGGGTCTCGCGGAGCGCTGCGGCGGAGGCGTCGAGGTAGGCGGCGTCGTCGTGCCAGGTGCAGACCTCGGCGAGCGGGCGGTCCTTCGGCCAGCGGCGGCGCAGCTCGAGGAGCGAGGAGCGCGTGGTCGCGTTCGCCCACTGCGGGTAGAGCGGCAGCGCCAGGGCCCGGTCGGCGCCCCGCGCCAGCGCCTCGCGCACGCCCTCCTCGGTGCTGGGGTGGCCGCAGCGCATGGCCAGGTGGCAGGAGAACCCCGGGCCGAGCGCCGCCTCCAGGGCGCGCGCCTGCGCCTCGGTCCCCTCCACCAGCGGCGACTTCCCGCCGATGAGGGCGTACTTCTCGGCGGAGGACGGCGCGCGGAAGTGGCTCACCAGCTTCGCGAAGAGCGGCCGGAGCGGCCCGAACGGCGCGGCCACCACCAGCGGATCCGAGAACAGCTCGTAGAGGTAGGGCTCCACCTCGTCGAGGCTGCGCGGACCGCCCAGGTTCATGAGGAAGACGGCGGTG
>DATIWK010000040.1:0-9930 GCA_035519395.1 Anaeromyxobacteraceae bacterium
CCGGAGGCGCCGGCCGCGCCCGCCGCGCGGGAAGCGGTCCGGTCCGCCCGGCCCGGCGCCGCAGGACGCGCGCCTCCCCCGAGCACCCGCGCACCCGCTCCTCCGGCGCGCCCGGCGTCCGAGGCACCGCGCGCGCCCGTCCGGACAGGACAGCCCGCCGTGTACCGGCCGAGCCCGGGTTCGTCGCCGGTGCACCGCGCCCCGGTCCTCAAGCGCGACACGGTCGGCGCCTTCGAGGCCCGGCTTCGCTGGGCCGCGCGCGCGAGGTGGATCGTACCGGGCGCCGCTGCCGCAGCGCTCGTCCTCGCCGGCGCGGCCTGGTTCCTCCTCGCGCGCCGGGGCGATCCCACCGCCGACCGCGCGCGCGAAGACGGGCTGGCGCTGCTCGCCAGGGACGACGCAGGAAACCTGGAGGCGGCCGAGGCGCTGCTCGGCGAGGCCGGGCGCCGGGATCCGCGAGCGTACGCGGCGACCGCAGAATCCGCCCTGGCCCGCGCCCTGCTCGCCGCCGCCTCGGCCGACGAAGGCGTGCCGATCGCCTCCCGGCTGGCCGTCAAGGTGGCGGAGCGAGACCGGCTGGCGCGCGAAGGCCCCTCGGGAAACGAGGACGCGGCGCGGGCGGCGGCGGAGGTGCGCGCGCTCGAGGCGCAGCTCGAGCCCATTCACCGGCGGGCGCGCCAGATCTCGGCGGAGGCGTTCGCCCGGCTCCAGAAGGTCGCCGCGGCGCACCCGCACGACCCCGCCGTGCAGCGCTCGCTCGCGGTCTACTTCGCGCTGGCGGGGGACCGCGAGCAGTCGTCGCGCGCGGCGGTGGCGGCGCGCGAGAAGCTCCGGGACGATCCCTGGCTCGCCTACGCGGGCGCGGCGCTCGACGTGCGCGACGGCGCGGGGCCGGCGCGGGAGCGGGGGCTGGTCGCCCTGGGGACGGTCGTCGCGGCACATCCGGACCTCATCCGCGCACGCTGGACGCTGGCGCTGGGCCAGGCGGAGGCGGGCCGCAGGGACGACGCGCTCTCCACGCTGGACGGGCTCCTCACCGCGAACCCGGCGCACGAGCGGGCGCGCCGGCTCAGGGCCGACCTGCTCGCGCCGCCGCCACCCGCGCCGGAACCGGCGGCACCGGTCGCACGCCCCCCGGCGGCCGCGGCGGCGAAGCCCGCTCCCGTCATGCGGAAGGCCGTTGCCCAGCCGCCGGCGCCGGTTCCCGCCGAGGTGCCGCCCGTGGCACCCGCCGTGCCCGCCGTGATGCAGCCCATCCCGGTCGCGCCGCCTCCCGGAGCGCCCTCCGCCGGACCATCGCCGAGCGGTGCAGCACCCGCGGCGGGCAGCGCGCCGCCCTCGGCCGGGGGCACCGCACCCGCCGCACCCGGCGGACCCAGGGCCCCGGCCGCAGGGGGCGCGCCCCAGGCCATTCCGCCTCGACCTCCCGCACCCCAGCGCCCGGCTCCGGTGGGCGCCGAGACTGAGCTGAACGCGGGCGGATGAGCACGTCCCGGGGCGCGGGCCTTGCTCGGCCGCGGGCGCCCGGGTGGCTCAGCGGGTAGGAACCCTCGGGATGCCCGACCTCCTCGTCGCCGGGACGATCCACACGCTCGACCCGGCCCGGCCGCGCGCGGGCGCGGCGCTCGCCCGCGACGGCCGCTTCGTGTGCGTGGGGAGCGAGTCAGAGTGCGCGGCCCGGGCCAGGCCCGGTCTCCGCCGCATCGACCTCGGCGGAGGGAGCGCGGTCCCGGGGCTCGCCGACGCGCACGGGCACGTCCACGGGCTCGCCCTGGCGCGCGCGAACGTGAGCTGTGTCGGCGCCGCGTCGGCCGAGGCCTGCGCCGAGCGCGCCGCGGAGCGGGCGCGCGGGGTGCCGGCCGGCCGGTGGATCCGCGGCCGCGGCTGGGACCAGAACCGCTGGCCCGGCGCCGCGTTCCCGGACGGGCGGATCCTGACCCGGGCCGTGCCGGACCACCCGGCCGTGCTGGTGCGCGTGGACGGCCACGCCTCCTGGGCGAACGCGCGCGCGCTGGAGGCGGCCGGCGTGGGGCCGGGCACCCCCGATCCCCCCGGCGGCCGGATCCTCCGGGACCCGGCGGGGCGCCCGAGCGGCGTCCTGGTGGACGCGGCGCAGGACCTGGTCCTGTCGCGGATCCCGAAGCCGACACCGGAGGAGCTCGAGGCCGGCCTCGCCGCCGCGCTCCGGGAGCTCGCCTCGCTGGGCCTCACCGCGGTGCACGACGCGGGCGTGGAGCCGGCCGCGCTCGACGCGTACCGCCGGCTGGCCTCGGCGGACCTGCTCCCGGTGCGGGTGTACGCGATGCTCGCGGGGGACCCGCCGCTGGCGGACCTCGAGCGCGAGCTGGCGCGCTGGCGCGGCGGGTTCGAGGAGGGGCGGCTCACCGTCCGGAGCGTGAAGCTCTTCGCCGACGGCGCGCTGGGCAGCCGGGGCGCGGCGCTCCTCGACGACTACGCGGACGATCCGGGAAACCGCGGGCTCTTCCTCACCGAGCCGCCCGCGCTGCGGGCGCGGATCGCCGCCGTGGCGCGCGCCGGGCTCCAGCCCTGCGTCCACGCCATCGGAGACCGGGCGGTGCGCGAGGTGCTGCGGGCGTTCGTGGAGACGGGGCCGGCGCTGCGCGCGCTGCGCCCGCGCGTCGAGCACCTCCAGATCCTCGACCCCGCCGATCTGCCGCTCCTGGGCTCGTCCGGCGCGGTGGCCTCCATGCAGCCCACGCACGCCACCAGCGACGGTCCCTGGGTCGCGTCGCGGCTGGGGGCGGGCACGGCGCGGCTCCGGGGATCTTACGCCTGGCGGAGCGTGGCGCGCGCGGGCGCGGTGCTGGCGTTCGGCTCGGACTTTCCCATCGAGGAGCCCGACCCGCGCCCAGGGCTGTACGCGGCCGAGACGCGCCGGATGGCCGGCGGGCGCGCCTTCCAGCCGGGGGAGGCGCTCGAGCGGGCGGAGGCGCTGCGGGCGTTCACCGCCGGCGCTGCCCACGCCAGCTTTGCGGAGGAGAGGCGGGGGATGATCCGCGAGGGGTTCGACGCCGACCTGACGGCCTTCGAGGAGGACGTCCTGGCGGTGCCGGCCGAGGCGCTGCCGGCGCTGCCGGTGAGCCATACCATCGTGGGCGGGAGGGTGGAATTCGACGCAGGGTAGTTGCCCCATCGCGGAGGGGGAGGGAACCCCCAGGAGTCAGAGCATCGTCGCGAACGCAACCACGAGCCTTCCGGCCGTGATCCGCCCCGCGCCCACCACCAGCACGTCGTTCAGCGCCTTGCCCGCGTCGGAGCGCACCTTCCAGGGCTGGGTGACGTTGGCGCGGAGGCGCAGGACGCCGCGGCCGGTGCGGTGCAGGACGAGCGCGGTGCCGTCGGCTCCGACGCTCTCCACCAGGCCGACGTGCTCGGGGACGCCGCCCGGCCGGTCCGCGATGAAGACCAGGTCGCCCGGCGAGGGGGTCCGGCGTCGGAGCGCGCCGCGCGAGGCGGCGAGCCGGTGGAGCGCCCGCGCGTCGGCGCCGGCGGGGAGGGGTGTCCCGGCCTGGGAGAAGGCGGCGCGCACCAGCGCGGCGCAGTCGTCGCCGTAGTGGACGCCCCCCATCACGATGTCGCGCTTGCCGATGAGGACCTCGGCCGTCTCGACGGCTCGCCGGACCGCGACCTCGCGCGGCGCCCGCCGCGCCTGGACCGCGTGCGCGGAAGAACCGGAGGCCGGGCCGGCACCGGGGTCACCGGCGCCGGCCCGGCGCTCGCGGGCGGGCGGGGGCAGGGGTTCGGACCGCCTCGCGTGCACCCCTGGCGCGGCGCAGGCCGCCGAGAGGAGGCCCAGCGCGGCGAGGAGCGTGCGGTGCGGCCGCATCGAGGCTGGATGGTACGCACGATCGAGCGGGCGTCCATTTTCCGGTCCGGACGCTGTCAGTGGCGCAAGCGAGAATCGGCTGCTTGACCCGCCGCTACCAGCTCAAGCCCGCCGCGGCGCCCGAGCGGGCGCTCAACTACGAGGGGCTCCTCAACGACCAGCAGATCGCGGTCGTCGAGGCGGGGGACGGGCCCGTCCTCGTCATCGCCGGGGCGGGATCGGGCAAGACCCGGACGCTCACCTGGCGGGTGGCGCGGCTCGTCCACGACGGCGCCTCGCCCGAGTCGATCCTCCTCCTCACCTTCACCAACAAGGCCGCGCGCGAGATGCTCCGCCGCGTCGAGGAGGTCTGCCGCGTGGACACGCGGCGCATCACCGGCGGCACCTTCCACCACGTCGCCCACCAGCTCCTGCGGGAGCACGGCGCCGAGCTGGGCTACGCGAAGGGCTACTCGATCCTCGACCGCGAGGACTCGCGCGACGTGATGACGGCCGCCATCGCCGACTGCGGCCTGGCGGTGGGGGCGCGGCGCTTCCCGAAGGCCGACGTCCTCATCGACCTGGTCTCGATGGCGGTGAACACGCAGACGCCGCTCGCCGACGTCCTCGCCGACCGCCGCCCGCAGTTCGCGCCGCTCTCCGAGGAGGTCCTGCGCGTCGCGCGCCGCTACGCCGAGCGGAAGCACGAGATGAACGCGATGGACTTCGACGACCTGCTCCTCAACTGGAAGATCCTCCTCGCCGAGCGCGAGCAGGTGCGGCGCGCGCTGGCGGAGCGGTTCCGGCACGTGCTGGTGGACGAGTACCAGGACACCAACCGGCTCCAGGGCGACGTGGTGGACCTGCTGGCGCAGGACCACCGGAACCTGTGCGTGGTCGGCGACGACGCGCAGTCGATCTACTCGTTCCGCGGGGCGCACTTCGCCAACATCCTCGAGTTCGAGAAGCGCTACCCGGACGCGCGGCGGTTCGACCTCACCGTCAACTACCGCTCCACGCCGCAGATCCTGGAGCTGGCCAACGCGTCGATCGCCATGAACGTCCGGCAGTTCGAGAAGGAGCTGTCGAGCGTGCGTCCCGACGGGACCCTGCCCGGGGTGGTGCCCTGCCGCGACGTGCAGCAGCAGGCGGCGTTCGTGGCGCAGCGGGTGCTGGAGCTGCGGGACGAGGGCGTGCCGCTCCCCGAGATCGCGGTCCTCTACCGCGCCCACCACCACTCGATGGAGATCCAGTTCGAGCTGGCCCGGCGCGGGATCCCGTTCGTGGTCCGGAGCGGCGTGCGGTTCTTCGAGGCGGCGCACGTGAAGGACGTGCTCGCGCACCTCAAGTTCGCGCGGAACCCGGGGGACGAGCTGGCGCTGAAGCGCTGCATGCGGATCACCCCCGG
The DNA here is from genome assembly GCA_035519395.1 of Anaeromyxobacteraceae bacterium. Lineage (GTDB taxonomy): Bacteria > Myxococcota > Myxococcia > Myxococcales > Anaeromyxobacteraceae > Anaeromyxobacter. The sequence goes on from DATIWK010000040.1 coordinate 5,235, forward strand.
GATCGGCACGGCGACGGCCGAGGCGGTCTGGAGCGCGTTCGTGGCGCGGCGGCGGCGCGGCGCGGGCGCGCCGGAGGAGCTGCTCGCCCCGGAGGTCGCCGGCCAGGTGCCGCCCAAGGGGCGCGCCGGGTACCGAAAGCTCGTGGAGCTGCTGCGGGCGCTCTCGCGCAGGCCCACCGCCGACCTCCCCGGCGAGTGCATCGAGAAGGTGCTGGAGGGCCGGTACGAGGAGTACCTGCGGGCCGAGTTCCTGAACGCCGACTCCCGGATCGAGGACGTGCGCCAGCTCGCCGAGTACGCGCGTGGCTACGAGGACACCGACGCTTTCCTCTCCGAGATCGCGCTCCTCACCGAGCTGACGGCGGAGACGGTCTCCGAGGGCGGCGAGCCCGACGAGAAGATGATCCTCTCCTCGGTGCACCAGGCGAAGGGGCTGGAGTGGCGCGCAGTGTTCGTCGTGTGGCTCGCCGACGGGCGGTTCCCGTCGGCGCAGGCGCTCCGGGACCGGGACGGCGAGGAGGAGGAGCGGCGGCTCTTCTACGTCGCGTGTACCCGGGCGAAGGACGACCTCTACCTGGCGTTCCCGATCATGGCCGCGCCGCGCGACCGCGAGCGGGTGGTGATGAAGGCGTCGCGCTTCATCGAGGAGATCCCCGGCGAGCCGGCGCTCTACGAGCGCTGGCAGCTAGACGACGGGCCGGGGGCGCCCGCGCTTTCCGCCGCGCCGGCCCCGGTGGCGGCGTTGCCGCCGCGGGACCCGAGGGTGATCCCTGCGCTGTTCGGGGTGGCGGGGGGCGAAGACGCGCCGGAGTCGGACGGCGCCGTCGCGCCGGAGGAGGAGCCTGCGGTGGTTGGCGCGGAGGGTGGGGACGAGGACGTGCCGTTCTAGCGGGCGGCGCCTATCACTGGCACTGGTTCGACACACAATTGCCGGACTGGCAGTCGGTGCCCGCCAGGCAGGAGTTTCCATTTACACACGGGGGACAGACCGGCCCACCGCAGTCCATGTCTGTTTCGTACCCGTTCTGCGTCTTGTCCGCGCACGAGGGCGCGTAGCAGGTGTGTCCGAAGCAGACACCGCTGTTCGTGCAATCTTGCGGAAGGTTGCACTGGTTGCAATCGCCCACCACGCCGCACTTGCCCATCGGACCGTAGTTGCTGGTGCAGTCGAGAGTGGCCGCGGAATACACGAGCGTCAGCGTGCCACCGGTGCAGCGCGCCTCGATGCAGCTCGACGACGTCGGCGGCTTCATCGAGTCGTCGACCACCGGCGTCGCGTTGCCGGCGCCGTCGCAGGTGATCCGATGGCACGGGTTCGTCTGGAAGGCGGCCGGGGCGTCGCCGGACGGGTACGAAGTTCCACACGCACCTGAAGTGCATGCGGGAGCGCTGCACGCAGTGGCGGTTCCGGGACAGTCCGTGGCAGCGACGCAGTGCGCGCAGGTGCCGGCTCCGTCGCAGAGGCTGCCTCCGTTGTCGCTGCACGGCGTCCTCGACACCGCGCGTTCTCGACGTAGCAGTGGCCCCCGCCGCACAGGGGCGCCTGGCACGCCGTGCCGGGGTCGGGGCAGTCGGCGGACGTGACGCACGCGGCCTGCTGGTCGGGTGCGCAGGCCGTGGCGAGGAGGGCGGCGGCGAGCGCGGGCAGGCGGCAGGACGTGATCACGGAGCCTCCGGGAGGCGGGTGCAGCGGAGAGAATCGCCCATCACCCGGTCGATGGAAAGTCCGGTCCGCCCCGTCCATCCGGGAGATCGGCCGGCCCCCGGATCCGTGCTACCGTTTCCGGTGCCATGGCAGGACCCGCCCGCGAGAAGTCCATCATCGGCATCGACCTCGGCACGACCAACGCCTGCGCCGCCTTCGTCCGCAACCGCATCCCCAAGGTCGTCCCGACGGACCGCGGCAACCTGATCCTGCCGACGGTGGTGGCGCTCTCGGACAAGGGCGACTTCCTCGTCGGCGGCGTCGCCAAGGACCAGCTCCTCGTCAACCCGAAGAACACGATCTACGGCGCGAAGCGGCTCATCGGGCGCAAGTGGAACTCGAAGGTCGTGCAGGAGCTGCGGAACTACTACAGCTACGACATCGTCGAGGGGCCGAGCGGCGAGGCGGCGGTGGCCCTGGGCGGCCAGGTGATGACGCTGCCGCAGGTCTCGGCGCTCATCCTGGCGCACGTGAAGAAGATCGCCGAGGCCTTCCTCCAGAAGGAGCTGCGCGAGGCGATCATCTCGGTGCCGGCGTACTACTCGGACGCGCAGCGCCTCGCGGTCCGGGAGGCGGGGCGGCTGGCCGGGTTCGACGTGAAGCGGATCGTGAACGAGCCGACCGCGGCGGCGCTCGCCTACGGTTTCAGCCGCGGCCTCGACCAGAAGATCCTCGTCTACGACCTCGGGGGCGGGACCTTCGACGTCTCGGTGCTCCAGCTCTCCGGGAACGTCTTCGAGGTGCTCGCCACCGGGGGCGACACCTTCCTCGGCGGGGTGGACTTCGACAACCGCATCATCGACTTCGCGCTCGACCACTTCTGGCAGCAGCACCGGATCGACCTGGCCCAGTCGCCCATCGCCATGCAGCGGGTGAAGAACGGCGCCGAGAACGCGAAGATCGACCTCTCGCTCATCCCCAACGTGGTCGTGGACCTGCCCTTCATCGAGGAGAAGAAGGGCAAGCCGGTGGACCTGCGCGTCGCGCTCTCGCGCCAGCAGCTCAACGAGCTGACGGGGGACCTGGTGGACCGGACCTTCCAGCTCTGCGACGAGGTGCTGGCCGAGAAGAACATCCGGCCGGAGGACATCGACGAGATCATCCTGGTGGGTGGCCAGAGCCGCATGCCGCTCGTTCAGCAGAAGATCCTGGAGCACTTCGGGAAGCCGCCGCGCAAGGGCGTCCACCCCGACGAGTGCGTGGCGCTCGGCGCCGCGCTCCTGGGCGACTCGCTCGACACCATCGACTCCGTCACGCTCGTGGACGTGCTCTCGATGCCCATCGGCATCGCCACGCCCCAGAACCTCTTCCGCAAGGTGCTCGACAAGAACACCCCCATCCCCGCGACCAAGTCGTTCCGGCTGCCGCCGCCGCGCGAGCCGGGCCAGCCCATCGAGATCGACATCTACCAGGGCGAGTCGGACCAGATCGTGGACGACGAGTTCATCGGGTCGATCCGCCTCCCGGCCGCCGCCACCGGCCGACGCATCGACTTCAAGCTCGACGAGGAGTGCCTGCTCAAGGTGAGCTTCGACGACCCGGAGAAGGGGATGACGGCCTTGCAGCTCGCCACCAAGGACACCCCGGAGCAGCTCCGCCGCGCGCTCGCCGAGGACGCGCGCAGGCGCGAGGCCGCCGCCCCGCCCCCGGCCGCCGACGCGGCGGGCGAGAAGAAGGGGCTCTTCGGCTGGCTGAAGCGCGGCTAGCGCCCGGGCGGGAGGCTCGATGCGGTTCGCGTCGAGGGAGTGGGTCGCCGCGGTCGTCGCCGCCCTGAACGGGCAAGCGGATCTCGGGCGGGCGCTCGACGGGCTGCCGGAGGACGCGGCCGCCGTGGTCGAGGTCGATCGCGGGTTTCCGCGCGCCGCCGCGGTGTGGGGCCGCCACCGCGGCGGCCGCATCGCCGAGTGGCGCATGCTGGCGGACGAGGACGACGTGCTCGAGCTCGAGCCGGCCTACGTGTTCCGGGCGCCGTACCGCGTGTGGCGGGAGCTCCTCCGCGGCGCGAACCCGCTCGAGGCGGCGCTCTCCGGCCGGGTGAAGGTGGAGGGGGACCTGGAGGCGCTCGTGCGCCGGACCGCCTTCCGTTACGTGGTGGACGCCGCGCTCGCCGCGGTGCCGACGGAGTTCGAGGGAGGCCGCTGATGGCGCGCGATGGAAAGGGGATGCTCGGCCGGCTGGTGGGGCTCGGGGTGCGGGCCGCGAGCAACGCGGCGGGCGCGGTGCTGCGCGATCCCAGGGGGCAGGAGGCCGTGGCGCGCGCGGTCGGCGCGGCGCAGCGCGGGAAGCGCCGCATCGAGGAGGTCCAGGCGCGGGTGATGAAGGCGGCCGGGATCCCGGGGCGGCAGGAGTACCAGGACCTCGCGAAGCAGCTCGCGCGCATCAAGCGCAAGGCGCGGGAGCTGGCCGAGGCGCTGGAGGGGCGCGGCGGCAGTGGACCTGGCGGCGGCGGTGCCGGCGGCGGCGGGCCCGGTAGCAGAGGACCAGGCGGCGGGCCCGGGGACGGCGGCGCGGAGGCGGAGAGCGACGAGGACGCCGGAGACGACCGCTCCGCGGCCAGCGAAGACGAGCCCCCTGCGGCTACCGGAAACGAACCCTCGGCGGCCGCCGACCGACCCCGTGACGACCGCGACGATGGCTCTTCGTGAGCGCGGGCCAGGGCAGGAAACGCCCTGCTGGAGCGCCGGAACGCGCCCGCGCCGGGTGCATCCGACGGCGTTGACACCCCCCGGTACGGACGGCATACTCCGCGCCTCGCAGCACCCGGGCGCTTAGCTCAGCGGTAGAGCACCGTCTTCACACGGCGGGGGTCGCTGGTTCAAGCCCAGCAGCGCCCACTCGGTAAGGCCGGGAATTCCGAGCGAAAGCCGGGAGCCCGGCCTTTCTTCTTTCGCGGGCGGGCGCCCTACGGTGGCTGCGCTTCACGGAACCGACCCGGGCGGCTGAAACGTCGTCGTCGTCGGCTTGAACGTCCGTCCGCGAACGCGAGTGCAA
>DATIWK010000041.1:0-15779 GCA_035519395.1 Anaeromyxobacteraceae bacterium
CCCCGGATCCGGTCCTGCCCGAGGTCCGCACCCGTGGGCGGACAGACGGTGAACCCGCGCACGCCGGCGCGCGCCAGCGCCTCGCCCGCGCTGGCGCAGCCGGTCCGCGCCCGCAGCCACTCCACGGTCTCGTTCACCGTCCGCACCACGGCCGCCGCGTCGGGCGCCAGCACGCCCACCAGCAGGTGCGCGCCGCCGGCGCCGAGCTCGTCCACCGCGAGCGCCAGCAGCTCGCGGATCTCGCCGGGCGACAGCTCCCATCCTTCCCCCGTGCTCCCCGGCACGAGGAACCCGCGCACCCACGGTCGCAGCGTGGCGAGGTGCGCGCGCATCCTGGCCCGGTCGAGGCCGCCGCCGTCGTCGAAGTGCGTCAGCGGCGGGCACCACAGGGTGGGGATGCCGCCGGGGAAGAGCCGTTCCAGGAGCCGCTGCCGCTCCTCGCCGAACCGCGCGCCGTCCATGGTCCCACCAGCCTAGCGGATCACCGGTCCAGGCGCCCCGTGGTACACCTGCGTTCTCGTCGGGGGGGGAGCGCAGGGCCGGGCGGAGGAGCCCGGCCCGGAGCGACCAGGGGGTTCGGGGGGGCGATGCGCCCCCCCCGACAAGATCGGAGGGCGCATGAGCGGCGGGACGAACGCGATCCAGGTCGGCATCCTCGGGCTCGGGAACATCGGCGCGGGCACCGTCGAGATCCTGCAGCGCAACGGCGCGCTCATCGAGCGCCGGCTGGGCGTGCCGATCCGGATCGCGCGGGCGGCGGACCTGGATCCGGCGCGGGCAGAGCGGCTCGGCCTGCCGCCCGGCGTGTTCACCACCGACGCGCGGGCGGTCGTGTCGGATCCGTCGGTCCAGGTGGTGGTCGAGCTCATCGGCGGCATCGAGCCCGCGCGCAGCCTCATCCTCGCCGCGATGGACGCGGGCAAGCCGGTCGTCACCGCCAACAAGGCGCTCCTCTCCACCCACTGGGAGGAGCTCGTCGGCCGGGCGGAGGAGAAGCGCGTCTCCCTCGGCTTCGAGGGCAGCGTGGGCGGCGGCATCCCCCTCATCCACACCATCCGACGCGGCCTGGTCGCGAACCGCATCCGCCGCGTCACCGGCATCATCAACGGCACCTGCAACTACATCCTCACCCGCATGGCGCGCGAGCGCCGGCCGTTCGCCGAGATCCTGGCCGACGCGCAGGCCCACGGCTTCGCCGAGGCCAACCCCGCGCTCGACGTGGACGGCATCGACGCGGCCCAGAAGCTCGCCATCCTGGTGGACCTCTGCTTCGACCTGACCCTCGGGCCGGACGCGATCACCCGCACCGGCATCAGCGCGGTGACGCCGCTCGACCTCGCCACCGCCGAGGAGCTGGGCCACCGCATGAAGCTCCTCTGCTCCGCCGCGAGCGAGGACGGCCAGGTGGAGGCGTGGGTCCACCCGGCCCTCGTCCCGGCGTCCCACCCGCTCGCCTCGGTGGACGGCGTCTTCAACGCGGTGTACCTGGAGGACGACAACCTGGGACCCTCGCTGTACTTCGGCCGGGGCGCGGGCGCCCTCCCCACCGGCAGCGCGGTCGTCTCGGACCTGGTGTCGGTGGGGCGCGACCTCCTCTCCGGCGCGGTCTCGCGCATGCCGGTGGGCAGCGCCCGGCTGCGCGGGCAGGCGCCCAGCCGGCTCCGCGATCCGGGAGAGGCGCGGAGCGAGTTCTACCTCCGGGTCACCGCGCTCGATCGGCCCGGCGTCCTCTCGGCGGTGACCGGCGTGCTCGGCCGGCACGGCGTGTCGATCGAGTCGGTGATCCAGCGGGGGCGCGCCGACGCGCACGTCGAGGCGGTGCCGATCCTGATCGTCACCCACGAGGCGTCGTTCGCGCAGCTCCGCGCTGCGGTCGCGGAGCTGGATGCCCTCCCCGCCGTGAAGAAGGGCAGCTTCCTGGCGCGCATGGTCCCGGAGCCGGCGGCGGCCTGAGGAGTTCCGGGGCGCGGTCACCGCTGGGACTCGACGGGCGCCTCCCCGGGGCGCACGGACCACCGATGGCGCGCGACGGCACGCCGGCGAACGGCCGGACCCGGTGCGAGGGCGCTCCGCCTGCCCTCCCGGCGGTGGCAGCGGCCGCGGCGGCCCTGCTCCTCGGCTGCCAGCACGAGCTCCACGTCCTCGATCCCGCGGGGCCGGCGACCCCCAGGCGCCCCGAGGCGGTGCGAGCCCTGGTCTTCGGCGACTTCGGCTACCGGACGGTGCCGCAGTGGCTCGTCGCCCGCGCGATGCGGCGGGCCTCGGCCGCGCGGCCGTTCGACCTCGCCCTGGAGCTGGGCGACAACCTGTACTTCTGCGGTCCCGATCCGGCGCGCGGCGGGGCAGCCGCCTGCCGGTTCGACGCGGACGGCGCCTCCGTCGCGCCCGGCCCGGCGGCGGACGACGATCCCGCGTTCGCCGAGAACGAGGCGCCCCTCGCCGGGCTCCGGGGACGCGACGGCGGTGCGCTCCCGGTCTTCCTCGCGCTCGGAAACCACGACGTGGCGTCGAGCGGGAAGTGCGCCGCGCCCGGCCTCGACGAGGCCGAGGCGGCCCGCCGCCGCGCCTGCCTGGAGGTGGCGCACCGCACGGCGACCTGGACCATGCCGGCGCGCCACTACGTCCTCGACCGCGGACCGGTCCGCTTCGTCGTGGTGGACACGAACGTCGTGGTCGGCGACTACGGCGGCTTCACGCTCGACGAGGAGGTGGCCTTCGTGCGGACCGCCACCGCGGCGTGTGGCCCGGACCGGCAGTGCTTCCTCGCCGGCCACCACCCGCCCGCCGCCGCCCACGGGTACCGCGTGCGCGCCACGCCGGGCCCCTCCCCGTTCCAGCTCCGGATGCAGCGGCTCCTCGACGCGGCCGGCGGCCGCGCGCGGGCCTTCCTGGGCGGCCACGTCCACACGCTCGAGCACCTGTCGCTCGGCGGGATGGAGGTCTTCGTCTCGGGGAGCACCGCCATGGGCGGCTTCCAGCGGTTCCGGGTCCAGGCCCCGGCGCGCGCCCGGGTCCACTTCGCGACGACGGCCTGGGGGTACGCGGCCCTGGAGGCGGACGGGCGCGGGTACCGGGTGGACTTCTTCGACACCGGGGGCTCGCCGCTCTACTGCTGCGCGGCGGACGCGGCCGGGCCCTGCCGCACGGTGGACTGCGGGTGAGCGGACGGGCGGCCACCCGCCGCCCCGGTCACCGCGGCGCCGGCGCTCCCTCGCTCCCCGGCGCGGGGTACGGGAAGCCGGACGTGGGGACCGTGGGCTCGAGGTCGTGGAACCGCCGGAGGTCGAGGAGCATGTTCCCGTCCGGCGTCTCCGAGAGCACGTCCACGAGGCGGGCGCCCCAGATCACCGAGCGGTGCAGCCAGGTGTGCTGGGCGTGCACCGGCTGGAGCGAGGTCTCGTCGGTGCCGCTGACGGCCAGCGTCAGCTCGGCCTCGGCGGCGGCGAGGGATCCGGGCGTTTCGCTCGCGAGCGGGCTGCCCTCGACGATCCGGTGGACGACCATCCACGAGCGGCTCAGCGCCGGCGCGCGATCGCGCAGGAGCGCCAGGTCCACCATGCGGTAGATCGCGACGCCCTCCTGCGTGCGCGTGGTCCGCGCCATGGTGAGCCGGAACGTCGCGTCGACGATGCGGCCGCGCCGCTCGTTCCCGATGCGGATCATGACCACCGGGACGCCGTCGAGGGGGCCGACGGCGACGCGCGAGGAGAAGACCACCTGGGCGCGTGTCTGCGAGAAGCGCGCGAACACCAGGCCGGTGGCGAGCGCCGTCACCACCAGCCCGGCCACCGACTCGGCGACCACCACGGCGTTGGCGAGCCGCGTGGCCGGGTACATCGAGCCGTACCCGATCGTCCCCATGGTCTGGACGCTGAAGAAGAAGGCGTCCAGGTACGACCCGGGCGCGGCGTTGGCGACGCCGCCCGCCACCAGGTAGACCGCCGCGAACAGCGCGTTGAGGACCAGGTACCCGCCCACGATCACCAGGATCGTCGCCCACCACGGGACGCGCAGGAGCCAGTGGTACACGTCCCGCAGGCCGGCCGCGGGGACGCCGACCGTGCGGATCTCGTACCCCTCCGCGCGGAGGACCTCGGTCCGCCGGTGCGGGCGCATGGCGCCGCTACTCGGCCACCCCTTTCTCCTTCAGGATCTTCCACACCTTCTCCGGCGTGATGGGGATGTCGATGTTGCGGACCCCCAGGTGCGCGAGCGCGTCCACCACGGCGTTGGCGATGGCGGGCGGGGCGCCCACCGTCGCCGACTCGCCCACGCCCTTGGCGCCCAGCGGGTGGTGCGGGCAGGGCGTCACCGTCTTGTCCGTCTCCCAGGCCGGCGTCTCCATGGCGGTCGGGAGCAGGTAGTCGATGAAGCTGCCGGCGAGGTTGTTCCCGTTCTCGTCGTAGCTCATCTCCTCGAAGAGCGCCGGCGCCAGCCCCTGCGTGAGCCCGCCGTGGATCTGCCCGTCCACGATCATCGGGTTGATGATGTTCCCGCAGTCGTCCACCGCCAGGAAGCGGCGGACCTTCACCATCCCGGTCCCGCGGTCGATGTCCACCACGCAGACGTAGCTCCCGAACGGGAAGGTCAGGTTGGGCGGGTCGTAGTACGAGGTCGCCTCCATCCCCGCCTCCATCCCGCCGGAGAGCGGCGTGGTATAGGCCGCGAAGGCCAGCTCCTGGATCGTCTTGAAGCGCTGCGGCGCGCCCTTCACCGAGAACTTCCCCGGCTCCCAGACCAGGTCCTCCTCGGAGACCTCCAGGAGCTGGGCGGCGATCTTCCTGGCCTTGTCGCGGATCTTGCGGGCCGCCATGGCGCCGGCGGCCCCCGCGGTGGGCGTGGAGCGGCTCGCGTAGGTGCCGAGGCCGTAGGGCGCGGTGTCGGTGTCGCCCTCCTCGACCTGCACGTGCGCGGCGGGGATGCCCAGTTCCTCCGCCACGATCTGCGCGTAGGTGGTCTCGTGCCCCTGCCCCTGCGACTTGGTGCCGAAGCGCGCGATGGCCTTGCCGGTGGGGTGGACGCGGATCTCGGCCGAGTCGAACATCTTGAGGCCGAGGATGTCGAAGTCCTTCGCAGGCCCGGCGCCGACGATCTCGGTGAAGCTGCAGATGCCGATCCCCATCAGCTCGCCGCGCTTGCGCTTCTCCGCCTGCTCCTTGCGCAGCTCGGCGTAGCCGATCTTGTCGAGCGCCAGCTTCAGCGCCCGCGGGTAGTCGCCGCTGTCGTACTCCCAGCCGAGGACGGACTTGTACGGGAACTGCTCCGGCTTGATGAAGTTCCGCATGCGCAGCTCGGCCGGGTCCATCCGGAGCTTCTGCGCGAGCACGTCCACGATGCGCTCGATGGCGTGCACCGCCTCGGTGACCCGGAACGAGCAGCGGTAGGCCACCCCCCCGGGCGGCTTGTTGGTGTAGGCGGCGTCCACCTCGCAGAAGGCGTGCTTCAGGTCGTAGGAGCCGGTGCAGATCGAGAACAGGCCGGCCGGGAACTTGGACGGGTTGGCCGAGGCGTTGGTGTAGCCGTGGTCGGCGACCGTCTTGATGCGCAGGCCGAGCATCTTGCCGTCGCGCGTCGCCGCCAGCTCCGCCTTCATGTGGTAGTCGCGGGCGAAGGAGTCGGCCTGGAGGTTCTCCATCCGGTCCTCGATCCACTTCACCGGCTTGCCGATCACCACCGAGGCGGCCACCGCGATGACGTAGCCGGGGTAGACCGGCACCTTCCCGCCGAACCCTCCGCCGATGTCGGGCGACACGATCCGGATCTTCTCCTCGGAGAGGCCGACGTGGCCGGCGACCAGCGCGAACACCGTCCGCACCGCGTGGGGCGCCTGCGTGGTCATGTAGACGGTGAGCTTGCCCTCCGCGGCGTTGAAGTCGGCGATGCAGCCGCAGGTCTCGATCGAGGCGACGTGGATCCGCGGGACGTAGAGGTCCTCGCTCACCACCACCTCCGCCTCGCGGAAGGCCCGGTCCGTGGCGGCGCGGTCGCCGGCCTCCCAGTGGAAGGCGAGGTTGTCCTTCTTGTCCTTCTTGTCGGTGCGCAGCACCGGCGCCCCGGGCGCGAGCGAGGCGAAGGGGTCGACCATCACCGGCAAGGCCTCGTAGTCCACCTCCACCGCGTCCACGCCGTCGGCGGCCGTGTAACGGTCGGTGGCGATCACCGCCGCCACCTCCTGCGACTGGTACATCACCTTCTCGGTGGGCAGCACCATCTGCGTGTCCGCCGACAGCGTGGGCATCCAGTGCAGGTTGTACTTCGCGAGCGTCTCGCCGGTGATCACCGCCAGCACGCCCGGAATCTGGAGCGCGCGCGAGGTGTCGATCGACTTGATCCTGGCGTGGGCGAACGGGCTCCGGACGATGTCCATGAAGAGCATCCCGGGGAGCTGGATGTCGTCCACGTACCGGCCCTGGCCGCGGATGAAGCGCGGGTCCTCCTTGCGCTTCATCGAGTGCCCCATGCCGCAGACCTTCGCGTCCGTCCTGGGTTCCATGGCGGCCTCCTATCCCATGTGCTCGGCCGCGTACTGCATGGCGCGGACGATGTTCACGTACCCGGTGCAACGGCAGAGGTTCCCGGAGATCGCCTCCCGGATCTCCTGCTCCGTGGGGCGAGGGTTGCGGCGCAGCAGGGCGCAGCCGGTCATCAGCATCCCCGGCGTGCAGTAGCCGCACTGGAGCCCGTGCTTCTCCATGAACCCCTCCTGGACCGGGTGGAGCTTCCCGCCCTGCTCCAGCCCCTCCACGGTGGTGAGCTCTCGCCCGTTGGCCTGCACCGCGAGGACGGTGCACGACTTCACCGGCTCGCCGTCGAGCAGCACGGTGCAGGCGCCGCAGTGGGTGGTGTCGCAGCCGATGTGCGTCCCGGTGAGGCGGAGCACGTCGCGCAGCAGGTGGACGAGCAGCAGCCGCGATTCGACCTCCGCCTCGCGCGCGGCCCCGTTCACGGTCAACCGGATGGCGTGCCTGGCCATGTCAGCGTCCTCCCGCCCGCGCGACGGCGGACTCGAGCGCGCGCTGCGCCATCACGCGCGCCATCTGGCGCTTGTACTCGACGGTGCCGCGCCGGTCGGCCTGGGGCGTGGCGGCCTGCGCCGCGAGCCGCGCCGCCTCGGCGAGCGTGGCGCGCTCCGGCTTCTTGCCCTTCAGATACGCCTCCGCCGCCTCCACCCGGATGGGCGTGGCGCCGGCGTTGGTGAGCGCCAGCCCGGCCCGCTCCACCGTCCCCGACGACCCGAGCGTCACCTGGGCGGCGGCCGCGGCGGTGGCGAAGTCGCCCACCTTGCGCTCGAGCTTGGCGTACGCCCCGCCGCTCCGCGCCGGCGGCGCCGGGATGCGGATCTCGGTGAGGATCTCGTCCGGCTCCAGCGCCACCTCGAAGAGTCCCCGGAAGAACCGGTCCACCGGGATGGTGCGCTCGCCCTTCGGGCCGACGGCGACCACCTCCGCCCCCAGCGCCAGCATGGTGGCGGGATGGTCGTTGGCCGGGTCGCCGTGGGCGAGGTTGCCGCCCACCGTGGCGCGGTTCCGTACCACCGGGTCCGCGATCACCTTCGCCGTGTCGAGCAGGATGGGGTAGCGCGCCCGGACCAGCTCGGAGCGCTCCAGGGTCGACTCGCGGGTGCACCCGCCGATCCGGAGCGTGTTCCCCCGCTCCTCCACGTACTCGAGGCCGGGAATGCGGCCGATGTCGACGAGCTGCGCCGCCGCGCCGAGCCGCAGCTTGAGGAGCGGCAGAAGGCTCTGGCCTCCCGCGAGCACCTTGGCGGTGTCGCGGTAGCGGGTGAGGAGCGCCACCGCCTCCGGCACGGTCGCCGGGGCATGGTAGTCGAACGGAGCAGGGATCATGGTGCCTCCTGGGTGGGGTCAGCGCGCCAGCTCCGGCAGGAGCCGCTCCAGCGACTCGAGATCGTGCGCGGGCGCGAGGCGGTCGACGAACGGGAGCGCGGCGGCCATGCCGCGCGCGGTGGGCTGGTACCGGGGATCGTCGAGGAGCGGGTTGAGCCAGAGGACGCGGGCGGCGCGGTCGTGGATGCGGCGCATGGCGCGGGCCAGCAGGGCGGTGTCGCCGCGGTCGAGGCCGTCGCTCAGGATCACCACCACGGTGCGCGCGTCCACCCGCTCCGCGAGGTGGCGCTCCACGAACGCCTCCAGGCTCTCGCCGATGCGGGTCCCCCCGGACCAGTCCGGCACCGCGGCGGCGAGGCGCGCCAGCACGTCCTCCTGCCGGCCGCCCGAGAGCCACGGCGTGATGCGCACCAGCTCGGTGTTGAAGGCGAAGACCTCGGTGCGCGGTGCCACGCGCTTCAGCGCGCGCACGAAGGCGAGGAGGAAGCGGGCATGCGCGTCCATCGAGCCGCTCGTGTCGCAGAGCACCACGAGCCGCGCCGCCTCGACCGGGTGGGCCCGGCGCGCCAGGCTCACCAGCTCGCCGCCGGTGGAGAGCGCGCGGCGCAGGCTGCGCCGGGGGTCCGCCCGCCCCCGCGCCGCCGCCGGGACCAGCCGGCGCGACCGACGCGTGGCGAGGCCGGCGGCGAGGCGCGCCAGGATCCGCTCCATGGCGACCAGATCGCGGGCGTCGCAGCGATCGAAGGGCTTGCGCCGCAGCAGCGCCTCCGGGCTGTAGCCGGGAGCGTCGCCCCCCGGCTCGCCCGCCCCTTCCCCTCCGGCTGCGCCCCGCGCCGCCGGCGCCGCCCCGGCCGGCACGGCGCGGGGGTTCCCGGGGCCGTGGGGGGCGGTGGGTGGCGATGCGCCCGTTCCTGCCTCCGCCGCTCCCCACATCCGGTCGAAGAGCGCCTCGAAGCTCGGCGCGTCGGGCGGGCGGATCTTGAGCGTGCAGCGGAGGGCCTCCCGCACCTCGGCGCGGTCGCCCAGGTCCACCCGCACCAGCGCGCGCAGCGCGTCGGCCTCGTCGCCGATGGCGACCCGCACGCCCGCGGCGCGGAGCGCGCCCGAGAACCGGGCGAGGTGGACCACCAGGTCGCTCACGGCGCCGCCTCACCGGCGACCGCCGCGGCGGCGAGCCGCGCCACCTCGGCCCCGCGCAGCTCGGCGGCGTCGTGCCGGTCCTTGACGATGCAGCCCAGCGTCGCCTGGACCACGTCCGCGTCGAGGTGGTCGACGTGCAGCCGCGCCAGGGCGCGCGCCCAGTCGATGCTCTCGGCCACCCCCGGGCTCCGCACCAGGCGCCGCGCGCGCAGCCCCTGGACGAAGCGGGCGATCTCGGCGGAGAGCGCCTCGCTCGCGCCCGGCACCCGGATCCGGAGGATCCGCACCTCCTTGTCCAGCGTGGGGTGGTCGAGGTGGAGGTAGAGGCAGCGGCGCCGCAGCGCGTCCCCGATCTCGCGCGTGCAGTTCGAGGTGAGGACCACGTGCGGCACGTGCTCGGCGCGGAGCGTGCCCAGCTCCGGGACCGTCACCTGGAAGTCCGAGAGCACCTCCAGCAGGAAGGCCTCGAACGCCTCGTCGGCGCGGTCCACCTCGTCCACGAGCAGCACCGCCGGCCCGCCGCTGCGGGTGATGGCGCGCAGGATGGGGCGCTCGAGGAGATAGGGGCGCGAGAAGACCTCCCCCTCCAGCGCCGCGGCGCCCGCGTCCTGCCGCTCGCCCATGCGGATCCGCAGCATCTGCCGCGGGTAGTTCCACTCGTAGACCGCGGTGGCGATGTCGAGCCCCTCGTAGCACTGGAGCCGGATCAGCTCCGTCCCGACGACCCGCGCCAGCACCTTCGCGATCTCCGTCTTGCCCACCCCCGCGTCGCCCTCCACCAGCAGCGGCTTCTCCAGATCGAGCGCGAGGCGGACGGCGGTGGCGACCGCGTCGTCCGCGACGTACCCCTCGCGCTCCATCGCCTCGCGCAGCGCTCGGATCTCCGGCCTCACGGCGCGCTCGCCTCCGCACCTCGGGCCAGGTACCGCGCCGGGTCGGCGAGGAACCTCTCCCGGCAGCGCGGGTTGCAGAAGTAGAACGGCCGGCCGAGGTGCTCGGCGCGGTGCCGCGCGGTCGCGATCTCGACCGTCATCCCGCAGACCGGATCGCGCGCCTCGGCCGGCGCCGCGGCCGCCTCGGCCTCGTTGGCCGGCTCCCCGGCGCGGCGCGCCAGCGCGGCCCGGCGGAGCTGGACGATCTCCGCCAGGATGGAGAGGGCCAGCTCCTCCGGCAACGTGGCGCCGATGTCGAGCCCCGCCGGGTTCCGGATGCCGTCCAGCGCCGCGGCGGTGGCGCCGCGCCCCGCGAGCGCGGTCCGCACCTCCGCGAACCGGCGCCGGCTCGCGACCACGCCGAGGTAGGCGGGCGCCAGCGCCAGGGCGGCCTCGATCGACTCCTCGTCGCTCTCGCCCATGGTGGCGACCACCGCGTGCACGTTCCCCGCGGCCCCGCGCAGCCCGGCGATCTCGGGCGTCCCGGCGCTGGCCAGGACGCGGTCCGCCGCCGGGTAGGCGGCCCGATCGGCCGCCGGATCGACCACGTCCACCAGCCAGCCGAGCCCCTTCCCGAGCTGGGCGAGCGCGCGCGCGGCCGGCGAGGGGCCGAAGACGAGGAGGCGCGGCGGAGGGAGCACCGGCTCGAGGTACACGTCCACGCTCCCGCCGCTGTGGCAGGTCATCGGCAGCGCCAGGACGCCCGGCCGCGCCTCCCGCTGCGGCTGGGGCGTGAGCGAGACGAGCCGCGCCTGCCCGTCGGCGAGCGCGCGGCGCGCCTCGCGCTTGACGGTGGGTTGCGTGCAGTTTCCGCCCAGCCACCCGTGGTACCCGCCGTCCGCGGTGATGACCGCCATGTCTCCGGCGTGCGCCGAGCTGTACGGCTCGCGCCGCACCACCACCGCGAGGACGAACGGCTCCCCTCGACGGGCGAGATCGGCCGCGAGCTGCAGCAACTCGGCGCGCATCGTTCGGCTCCTGCTCTCCTCGACGTGAGGGCGTTACTTGGAGGCCGCCCCCGACCGTGGATAGGCCCGATCGGAAGCCCACCCACCCGAGACGGACGGTCCGTCGGGGGTGCGGGTGCGGCGGCGCCCGGGCGCCCGCGGCCTCGGTGGACCGCGCTGGAGCGCGGGCCTCCGCGGTGGTGTCCGGGCGCGGGGCCCGGCGCCAGCCTCTCGGGGGGCGCTTCACCTCGACCGGTGCGATCGCCGTGCGGGCGGACGGCCCTGCCGGTATCGAGTCGGCCATGAGATGGGCCTCGTCCCTCTCGCGCCGGCCCGACGCGGCCGGGGCCTTCGCCGAGGCGGCCGCCTCGATCGAGCGGCAGCTCGGACCCGAGGCGCCCGACCTGCTGCTCGCCTTCGCCTCGCCTCACCACGCGGCCAGCTGCGAGCCGATCTCGCACGCCGCCCGCCGGCACTTTCCGCGGGCCCTCCTGGCCGGCTGCACGGCGGGAGGGGTGATCGGCGATGCCCACGAGGCGGAGGAAGGGCCTGCGCTGTCGCTCACGGCCGCGTCGCTCCCGCGCGTGGCACTCTCCCGCTTCCACCTCGACACGGCGACCCTGCCCGCGCCGGAGGCCGGCCTGGCGCCGTGGCGCGACCTGGTTGGCGGTTCCGGAGGCGCCCGGCCCAGCTTCCTCCTCCTCGCCGATCCGTTCACGATGGACGCCGATGCCCTGGTGGCGGGGCTCGACGCCGCCTTCCCGGAAGCGCCCAAGTTCGGCGGCCTCGCCAGCGGGGGGCGCCGGCCGGGCGAGAACCGGCTCCTGCTGGGCCGCGAGGTGCACCGGACCGGCGCGATCGGGGTGGCGTTCTCGGGCGACGTGGCCGTGGACACCGTCATCGCGCAAGGCTGCCGCCCCATCGGCAAGCCCATGCTGGTCACCCGCTGCCACGGCAACGTGCTCGACGAGGTGGACCAGCGCCCGCCCATGGAGGTCCTCGCCGAGGTGTACCGGGAGGCGGGCGAGGCCGACCGCGCCCTCATGCAGGACTCGCTCTTCCTCGGACTCGAGATGCGGTCCGACCGCGTCGAGTACGATCCCGGCGAGATCCTGGTCCGGAACCTGATCGGCGCCGACGAGCAGACCGGCGCGCTGGCGGTCGGCGCGGCGCTCCGCCCCATGTCCGTCGCGCAGTTCGTGCTCCGCGACGCGCGCACCGCCGAGGAGGACCTCGCGCGCATGCTCGACCGGCAGCGCCGCGCGGCGGGCGCGGCGCCGCCGGCGGGCGCGCTCCTCTTCTCCTGCGTCGGGCGGGGCGCCGGCCTGTTCGGCCGCCCCGACCACGACACCGCCCTCTTCCAGGAGAAGCTCGGCCCGGCGCCGCTGGGCGGCTTCTTCTGCAACGGCGAGATCGGACCGGTCGGCGGCACCACCTTCCTCCACGGCTACACGAGCGCGTTCGCGCTGTTCCGCGAGCCGGGCGCCGCCGGGCGGCGGTAGCGCACGGGGGGCGGGCGGGTCCTCCATGGCGCCGGGCCTCTTCTCCGCGCGGGCGCGTCTCACGCCGGTCTCGCCCGCCGAGGCGGAGGAGCGCCTCGGCACGATCCAGGCGCGCGGCGAGGCCCCGGCGCTCGCCTTCGCCGCCGTGACCCGCGGACGCGTGGCGGTCGCCTGCGCACGCGGGACGGCAGACCTGGCGCGCGCGAGCCCCGCGACGGCGGACACCGCGTTCCTCTGGTTCTCGGTGACGAAGCTGTTCACCGCGACGGCCGTGATGCAGCTCGTCGAGCGGGGCCGGGTGGACCTGGACGGCCCCGTCCGGACCTGGGTCCCGTCGTTCGAGGTGGACGGGGCCGGCCTGACCGTGCGCCACCTCCTGAGCCACACCGCGGGGCTCGCCAACCCGATCCCCATCGCCTGGATCCACCTCGCCGCGGAGCGCGGGCCCGGCCTCGACGAGATGGTGGGGCGGCTGCTCGCGCGCCACCGCCGCCTCCGGTTCGAGCCGGGGTCGAGGTACGCCTACTCGAACCTCGGCTACCTGGTGCTGGGCCAGCTGGTGGAGCGGGCCGGCGGCGAGCGATACGCGGACTACGTGAAGCGGCACCTCCTCGAGGCGCTCGGGTGCAGCGGGACGGGGTTCGAGCTGCCCGCCTCGGGCGACGTGGCCACGGGATACACCCGGACCTGGAGCGCCATGCGCGCGCTCGGCCACCTCCTGCTCGGCGCCGCTTCTACGCCGGCACGCGCGGCGGATACGAGGCGTTCCAGCCCTTCCTCGTGGACGGGGCGCCCTACGGCGGGCTCGTCGGGACGGCGCCGGACCTGGCCCGCTTCCTGGGTGCGCACCTCGGCGGCGGGAGCTTCGAGGGGAAGCGCATCCTCTCCGAGGCCTCCGCGGCGGCCATGCGCGAGCCCCAGCGCGACCTCCGCGGCCGCGCGCTCCCGGTCGGCCTCGGGTGGCACCTGGGCGCGCTCGACGGCGAGCCCTTCGCGTACCACCTCGGCGGCGGCGCGGGGTTCAGGTCGGAGCTGCGCATCTACCCGCGGCTGGACTGCGGCGCCGCGGTGGTGGCGAACGAGACGAGCTTCGACACCGGGCAGGTGACCAGGCTCGTCGTAGGCCGGTGAGCGTGCGCGCGCGCTGCTGCAGGCCCGGCATTCCGGCGCTACAACGTCGCGGTGCGTGACGTCCTCGCGGATTGGATGCGGAGCGCCCGGGAGCGGACGCTGGCCCTCGCCGCCGGCCTCTCCGGCGACCAGCTCCTCGGCCCGCGCCTCGCCATCGTGAACCCACCGCTCTGGGAGCTCGGGCACGTCGGCTGGTTCCAGGAGCGATGGGTCCTGCGCCACGCGGCCGGAGCCGCGGCCGTCCGCGCGGACGGCGACGCCCTCTACGACTCGGCGCCCGTGGCGCACGACACCCGCTGGTCGCTTCCGCTCCCCGGCCTCCCCGAGACGCTCGGGTACCTGCGCGAGGTCGAGGCGCGCGTGCTCGCGCGCCTGGAGCGCGGCGCGGCGGACCCCTACTTCGTCCGCCTGAGCGTCTTCCACGAGGACATGCACTTCGAGGCCATGGCGTTCACGCGTCAGACGCTCGGCCTCGCGGCGCCGCCGCTCCCCGGCGCCTCGGCCGCGCCGGCGGGAGGCGGCGACCTCCCGGGAGACGTCGAGATCCCCGGTGGAAGCTTCCTCCTCGGCGCCGACCGCGGCGAGGAGTTCGTCTTCGACAACGAGAAGTGGGCGCACCCCGTCGCGCTGGTCCCCTTCCGCATCTCCCGGGCGCCCGTCACGCAGGGGCGCTTCGCCGAGTTCGTCGCCGACGGCGGCTACCGCGGGCGCGCGCTGTGGTCGGAGGACGGGTGGCGGTGGCGGGAGGCGGCCGGCGCGCAGCGCCCGGCGCACTGGGGGGAAGCGGGCGGCGGCGCCTGGATGCGGCGCGACTTCGACACCGCTACCGCGAGGAGCGCGCGGACGGGCCGCTCGTCGTGGCGCTCGCCGGCACGGACCTGTACCAGGACCTCCCGGCGTCGCGCGAGGCCCGCCAGTCGCCGAGGCGCGGGCACGGCGCGAGGCGGCCGGGAACCCGCGCTACCGGTGGCTCGGTGAGCGGAGTCGCGGCGAGGCGCTGTCCGTGCTGTCGGGGAGCCAGCTCCTCGCCATCACCTCCCGGCTGGAGGGCGGTTCCAACGCCCTCTCCGAGGCGATCGCGGCGCGGGTGCCGGTGCTCTCCACGCGCGTGGACGGCTCGGTGGGCGTCCTCGGCGCCGACTACCCCGGCTACTTCCCCGTCGGCGACGCCGCGGCGCTCGCCGGGCTGCTCGACCGTGCCGAGACGGACGGGCGCTTCCTGGCGGCGCTGCGCCGGGGGGTCGAGCGGGCCGGGCCGCTCGTCGATCCGGCGCGCGAGCGCGAGGCGTGGCGGGCGCTGCTCGGCGAGCTGGCGCCCTGACCCGCCGCCGCTACGGGTTCTCGACGGGCCGGAACCCGATTCGCACCGCGCCCCAGTGCTGCCCGCGCACCAGCACCGGCACCGACAGGTCGACCAGCGTCTCGCCGGTGTCGCGCTGGTAGCGCTGCACCAGGAAGGCCGCCTCGCTCCGCGCCGCCGCGATGCCGGTGCGGTCGTTGAAGATCCGCTTGGTCCGGTTGTTCACCAGGTCGCTGGCCATGTTGCCGGTGAGCGGCAGCGAGTAGCGCTGGTTGTGGGTGGGCAGGTAGCCGTTCCGGTCGACGAGCACCGTGAAGAGGATGGTGGGCGACTTGGCCAGGACGCTCTCCTCGATGCCGAGGATGTCGCGGTCGGAGAGCCTGTCCCAGTCGGTGGTGAACTTGGGGGGATCGGTGCGGGGCATCGGGTAGTAGAGGAAGCTGAAGAGCTGGTCCTCGGTGACCTCCTTGGCGGCGAGCCACCGCTCCATCGCCTCGCTGCAGCGCCTGGCGAACTCGCCGGCGAGCGCCAGCATCTCCCTCTCCTGCGTCGAGAGGCCGTCGACGACGGCGGCCGACACCGGCTTCGGCAGGCGCTGGGCCCGGGCGCTGGCCGGCGAGAGGGCGGCGAGCGCCAGGGCGAGCGCCGCGGAGGACCTGAGCAAGGAACGCGTCATGGTGGCATCTCCTCCTGGATCAGTGGCCGAGCCGGGCCATGGCCGCCTTCATGCTGACCCGCAGCCGATCGATGGTCTTGGTGAGGTGGCCGATCTCGTCCACGGAGTCGGACTTGATGGGCGTGTCGAGCGCCTCGCCCATGCTGATCTGCTCCGCCACGTCCGAGAGCGCGAGCACCGGCTTCATCGCCTGCTGGACCACCAGGAACATCGCGCCGATGGTCACCACCGCGAAGCCGCCGAAGATGGCGAGCAGGGTGAGGAGGAGCTGGCGCTGGCGGGCCGCGACCCGCTCCATGGACAG
>DATIWK010000042.1:0-7170 GCA_035519395.1 Anaeromyxobacteraceae bacterium
GACGAGAGACGCTGCGCAAGAGGAGAGCGCGCCCACGGAGAAGCTCCCGAGCGCGCGACCACGGTGGCCATGCGCGCGCGAGGACGCGCCGCAGCGGGAGCGGGCGGGCCGCGGGCGGACCGCGGGGCTTATCGCGGGGCGGACCGCGGGGCGGACCCAGCGCTGCCACCAGACCGCCCGCCCTCAGACCGGCCCTCCCGGCCGGCCGGGCCCGCTCAGGCGGCCGGAGGCTCCAGGTACCCGTCGTCCACGCCGACCTCCCACGGATCCACGCGCTCGCCCAGGACGGCGCGCGCGGCGACGAGTCCGCTCCGCATGGCGTAGTCCATGTTGTCGTAGCGGTGCATCCCGCTGCGCCCCGCCACGACCAGGTTCGACAGCGGATCGAGGGCGCGGCGGACCGCGGCCACCCGCGCCCGCCAGCCGTCGTCGTAGATCGGGTAGGCGTTCCGGACCCGGATGACGTGCGCGGCGAGGACCGGACCGCGCCGGCCGAACCCCAGCGCGTCCAGGTCGCGCTCCGCGATCCGGACCAGCGCGTCGTCGGGCTGCCGCCAGAGGTCGTCCTCCGCGAAGCAGAAGTACTCGAGCCCCAGGCAGGCGTGGTCCGGCGACGGGACCAGCTCGGGGCTCCAGGCGCGGAAGTTCTGGATCCGCCCGGCGCGCACGCCGGGATCGTGCAGGTAGAGCCAGGTGTCCGGGAACGGATCGGGGCCGTCCAGCACCAGCGCCACCTCGAGGAAGTCGCGGTGCCGCAGCGCGCCGGCAGCGGCCAGGGCCTCGGGGGCCGCCGTGGGGGAGAGCGAGGTGACGAGCTCGCCGAGCGGCACCGTCGAGACGAGGTGGGAGACGGCGAGCGCGGTGCGCCCCGAGGGCCCGTCCAGCTCCACCTCTCGGACGGCGCCGTCGCGGTGGCGCGCGGCCGCGAAGCGGTGGCGGAGCAGCACGCGGCCGCCGCGCCGCTCGATCTCCTCGCGCATGCGCTCCCAGAGCATCGACGGGCCGAGGCGCGGGTAGCTGAACTCGGTGGCGAGCGTCCGCTGCCCGCCCGAGCCGCGGCGGAGCATGTCCGCCAGGGCGGACCGCAGGGACAGGCCCCGGATCCGCTGGGCGGCCCACTGGGCGCCGATCTCCTCGCAGCGCAGCCCCCAGACCTTCTCGGTGTAGGGCCGGAAGAACGTCTCGAAGAGCCGGGCGCCGAAGCGGTTCGTGCACCAGTCGGCGAGGCTCCGCTCCGGGCGCATGGGCCGGAGCCGCGCGGCGGCGTAGCTCGCCAGGATCCGTGCGCTCTCGGCGGCGCCGAGCCCGGCGAGGGCGCTCGAGGCGGTGAGCGGGTACTCGAGGTAGCGGCCGTGGAAGAGGATCCGCGAGCGGCGGCGGCGGACGATGAGGTCGGGTCCCAGCAGCTCGTCCCAGAGCGCGCGGACCTCCGGCATCCGCGTGAAGAAGCGGTGTCCACCGATGTCGAAGCGGTAGCCGTTCCGCTCGAAGGTGCGCGCCAGCCCGCCCACGGCCTCGTCGCGCTCCACCACCACCGCCGCGCGTCCGGCCCGCGCCAGCGCCAGCGCCGCGCTCAGGCCGGCGGGCCCGGCCCCCGCGACGAGGACCGGGTCCGCCCCGCCACCGCTCACGCGCCGCCTCCGCGGCGGGGCCGCCGGGCGCGCAGGAGCACCTGGGCGCTCTCCAGGGCGAAGGCGACGGGGTGCCGCGCCGTCTCGGCGAGGTTCACGGTGCAGGTGTAGCAGCACGGCGTCGCCGCGCGGCACGCCTCGGCCGCGGCGCCGGCACCCGCGAGGGCGCGCCACCCGTCGCCGGATTCGAGCCCTTCCAGCGTCGAGACGGGGGCGAGCTCCACGCACGGCGCGACGGCGCCGTCCGCGCGCACGTCGAGGTAGAGCCGGCCGGCGCCGCACGGCGCGAGCGGCTCGCCCCGCACGAACGCCGCTGCCGCCCGGTAGAAGGCGCTCGGCTCCCACAGCGGCGCGCCGCGGCGGCGGAGCCGGGCCAGCTCCTCGAAGGCCTCTCCGATCCGCGCTCGCTCGCCGGGAGAGGCGGCGAAGGTCGTGCAGGCGCTCCGGTGCGCGCCCGGACCCTGGTTGACGGGGAAGGCCGAGAGGTAGAGGCCCCGCTCGCGCGCGAACGCCAGCAGGGCGGGAAGCTCCTCGACGTTGTGCCGGCTCACCGCGACGTTGATCTTGAGCGGCGCCGGCAGGCGCGCCGCACGCAGCCGCTCG
Organism: Anaeromyxobacteraceae bacterium; assembly: GCA_035519395.1. Classification (GTDB taxonomy): domain Bacteria; phylum Myxococcota; class Myxococcia; order Myxococcales; family Anaeromyxobacteraceae; genus Anaeromyxobacter. The sequence continues at coordinate 2,235 of DATIWK010000042.1, forward strand.
AGGCCGTCGAGCGCCTGCGGAAGGAGGTCGCGCCCGCGCAGCATCCGGTACCGCTCCCGGTCGAGCGAGTCGAGGCTCACCGCGACCTGGAACAGGGCGCGCGAGCGCGCCAGCGCGGCGACCCCCTCGTCGTTCCTCACGGTGCCGTTGGTGTTGAACGTGAAGAGCAGGCCGCTCCGGTCGAGGATCCCCACCACCTCGCCGAGATCGCGGCGCAGGAAGGGCTCGCCGCCCGAGACCTCGACGATCTTCACCCCGCCGCGCCGGAGGGCAACGGTGAGCCGCTCCAGCGCGGGCAGGGGCAGCGCCAGGTCGGGGCCCTCGTGGACGCTGCACATCGGGCAGTCCTGGTTGCACCGGTTGAGCAGGTTCACGCTGGCGAGCGCGGGGCGGCCGGCGCGGAGCCGCAGCAGCGCCGCGGCGAGCCTCGGGGCACGGGAGAGGGCGCTGCGTACCGTCACGGCGCCTCCCCGGGCCTCGGCGCGAACGCGTCGTCCGGCACGAGGGCGTGCGCCAGGCGGTCGCCGGCCGCGGTCCGGATCCCCGTCGCGGGGAACCAGAGCAGGGCGCCCGCGAGGACGGCGGCGGCGAGCCACGCGCCGACCAGCCGCGGCCGGAGCGCCCCGAGGCGCGCCGCCGCGAAGGCCACCAGGGCCATGGCGAAGGGGAGCACCGCCAGCGCGGTGTTGGTCCAGATCGGCCGCGCCGTCGCCACCAGCGGGAGGTACGAGGCGAGGAACAGCGCCGCGAGGATCGCGGCCGCGGCGTCGCGCCTGCGCCAGGCGCACCACCCGGCGTAGGCGAGGCTGGGCCAGACGACCAGCCAGGTCACCGGGTTGCCGATCCCGACGAGGAACGCGCCCTCGCCGCCGCGGTCGGCCGCGAGCGTCCGGTCCACGTACCAGGCCGGCGACACGAACCACCTCCAGGCGCCGACCAGCTCCCCCGCGTACCCCGGCCGCTTCGTCCCCGCGTAACCCACGTGCGTCGCCGTCTCGACCGCCATCGATCGCTGGAACCCGAGCCAGTCGGTGAGCCCGTAGCCGCGCCCGAACCAGGGCAGGAAGGTGGCGAGGTAGACCGCGAGCGGCAGGACCACCAGGCAGCTCGCGGCAAAGGCCACCTCCGCGCTGCGCTCCCGCGCGGAGCCCCGGGTGCGGGCGACGTCGCGCGCCAGCACCGCGGCGGTCACGGCCAGGGGAAGGAGGGCGCTCCATTTCGAGGCCAGCCCGAGGCCGAACAGGGCGCCCGCCAGGACCAGCCAGCCGGTCCGCCGCGTCGCGCGGTACCGCCAGGCCGCCGCGACCGCCGCGACCGGGAAGAAGCCGAGGTAGACGTCGTTGATCGCCTGCCGGGAGAAGTCGACGTGGAGCGGGTCGAGCGCGAGCAGGAGGCCGAGGATCGCTGCTGCGCCGCCGCTGCCGGTGAGGAGGAACGCCAGCCAGGCGGCGGCCGGGACGGTGAGCGCGCCGAGCAGGACGCTCCACGCCTTGAGCCCCCAGGGGCCCCGGCCCAGCGCGTCGAGGGAGGCGTCGACCAGCGCGTCGCGCAGGCGCGGGTGGTTCCACATCGTCGGCTCGGGCCAGCCCGTCTCCACGAAGTTGCGCGCGGTCTGGCCCACGTCGGCGTCGTCGGGTGTGACCGGCTGGTCTCCGAGGTGGACGGTCCGGACGGCGATCCCCAGCGCGGTGAGCGCGACGAGCCCCGCCACCAGGCGCCGGCGCGAGGGCGCCGCTCCGGTCATCGCTCCACCTCGACCTCGACCGCGACGGCGCCCAGCGCCTCGGCGAGGGCGCGGGCCCGCTCGCGTTGCGCGTCGCTGGCGGCCGGATCGTCGAGCGCCACGATCCCGAGGTCGATGATGACCCCGCGGTCCCGAAGCCACGCGTCGATCGCAGCGGGGCCGGCGGCCTCCAGAAAGGAGGGCTCGACCAGCACCAGCGCCGGGTCGGGGGGCGCGCGGAGCGCCGCCGGCGACGAGAAGCGGCGCGGGTAACCGTGGTACGGGTGGCTCGCCCAGCCGTCGCCGACCCGGGCGTCCTTCGCGCCCCGGGCCTCGGCGAGGCGCAGCGCGAGCGCCGCGGGCGGCATCGCCACGTGCATCTCGCGGGCGACGCCGAGGCGCGCGGCGGCGAACAGCGCGCTGTCCGCGTCGAGCAGGTCGGGCGAGTCCCCGGACTGCGGGCGCGCCACGACCAGCGCCGGCTGCGCCGGCGACGCCGGCCGGCCCCAGCGTCCGGTGAGCACCACCAGCGGCCTCCCGTGGACGCCGGCGGCCATCCAGGCGCGGACCGCCTCGGCCGCGTCGGGGACGACCGCCCAGCGCTTGCCGCCGAACTCCGGCGGCGGATCGAACCCGCGGCGCGCCGAGCGGCCCACCGCCTCCGAGCTGGCCGCCGCGGCCGCGGCGAGGAGGACGATCCCGGCAGCCCAGGCCAGCCGGGCGTTCGAGGCGCGCACGGACCTCACGAGAGGGCGCAGGATAGCGCGAGGGCGGCACCCGTTCCAGCGGGGGCCCGCGCTTGCCCTCGCACGTTCGGCCCGTATCCCTCCCTCCACCGCCGCCGCCCGCAATTCGCGGGCAACGCTGCCTGGACGACGGCTCCAGCCGCCAGCGCGAGCGGCCCCCGATCGCCGAAGTCGTGCAGGTGGCGACGGTGTCGCGCCACTCGGGGGAGCAGCGTGCCCAGTGCTGTGCGTATTCCCCCAGCACTGGGTGGGTTCACGCAGTCATTGTGGGTGAACGCAGGCCGCCCCGCAGGGCGTCCCTGCGTCAGGTGTCGCAAAATCATGTGACATCGCATCTGGCATGTCCCTTGCTATTCACCGCGCGTCCTAGAAAACTGATTCAGGTGGATCCCGGAACTTCTGCGGTCTGATTCGAGGAATTCTGACCCGTTGAAGTGATCGGCTCCGCTGGGTTGGGCAGGGAGGGGTGGCTCGCGGCCTCCCCTCGAAGGGGGCGGCATGACTTGCGGTGCAATTCGCCATCGAGTGGCGGTGAGGGCCGTCGTCTGCGCATCCATCGTGTTCGCCGGGTGCGGAGGATCGTCGCCACCGGCGACCGGAGTCGAGCGGGCCGCGAGCACCGTGGGCGTCAACTTCGGCGTGACGGTGCCCCGCCCGGTGAACGGGACTGTCACCTCCGCCGACGGCGCCATCCGCTGCGGGACGGGTGGCACCGCCTGCACGGCGACGTTCCCGTGGACCGCGACGGTGACGCTCACCGCGACGCCAGACTTCGGGTACGTCTTCACGTCCTGGGCCGGCGACTGCACGCTCACCGGACCGTGCGTCCTCTCCACGGCGAAGAACGGCGCCGACAAGACCGTCGTCGCGGTCTTCTCGCTGGCTGGCCAGGGCGGACACGGCGGGTTCTTGGCGGCGCCGAAGGATCACGGCCCCCCCTACTTCGACTTCCTCGCCAAGGCGCCGGGCGCGCTCAACTGCGCGAGCAACCTGTGTCACGGGGCGGACCTCGCGGGGAGGGGGATCGCGCCCGGATGCTTCAACTGCCACACGACCGCCGGCTGGACCGGAAGCTGGCAGGCGAACTGCTCCTTCTGCCACGGCGCGAGGACCGCGTCGACGAAGGCCGGACCCTACGACGTCTCCGCGCACCCGACCTGGACGGCCCCGCCGGATTCGCTCTCGCAGCGCCTCAACGGCACCGCGGATCCGGCGCGGACCGGCGCGCACCAGGCCCACCTCACGGGCGCGACCGCCCTGGGCGCGAGCCTCTCGCCGCCGTTCAGTTGCCAGACCTGCCACGCGGTGCCGACCGATCTGAGCCACATCCGCGGCTCGACCGCGCGCGCGAACGTGGCGCTCTCCGCCGCGGGCCAGGCGAACCTCCCCGCGACCCTCGGGACCTACGACCCGGCCAGCGGCACGTGCGCCACGTATTGCCACGGGGCGTTCTCGGGCGGCAGCGCAGCCGCGCCGGTCTGGGCGGACGCGAGCGGCAGCGCGGCGGCCTGCGGGACGTGCCACGGGCTCCCCCCGCCGGCGCCGCATCCGCAGGCGTCGGACTGCGGGACCTGCCACCCCGGCTACACCAACGCGACCGTGAACGTGGCGACGCACGTGAACGGCAAGGTGGACTTGCTGGGGACCGGCTGCACGAGCTGCCACGGCGACCCGCCGGCGGCGCCGCACGTGGCTCGGACGGACTGCGCGACCTGCCACGGAGCGGGGTACAGCGCGAGCACGGTGAACGCGGCGACGCACCAGAACGGCACGGTGGACCTGCTGCCGCTCAGTTGCACGACCTGCCACGGCGACGAGACGCGCGTGGCAGTGGACGGGGCGGGCGTGTCGATCGCGGCGGCACCGCCGGTGGGCACGCGCCTCGAGACGGACACGACGCAGCCGGCGGTCGGTGCGCACCAGGCGCACCTCACGGCCGGGGCGTACGCGCGGGCGCTCGAGTGCATCGACTGCCACGACGTGCCGACGTCTACGGCGCACGCGACGGGCGTGGTGACCTTCGACTGGAGCCTGCTGGCGAAGGGGACGGGAACGCCGACGTTCGATCCGGGCGCGCTGACCTGCTCTTCGACCTATTGCCACGGCAACTTCGCGGGCGGGAACGCCGCGAACGCGCCGGCATGGACGGCGGGTAGCGCTGGAGCGCAGTGCGGCTCCTGCCACGGCCTGCCCGCGGCGCCGCACCCGCAGCTCGGGGCCTGCGAGCGCTGCCACGTGGGCTACACCGCGACCGCGGTGAACCTGGCCGACCACGTGAACGGGACGGTGGAGTACGCCCTGACGTGCACGTCGTGCCACGGCGCGGAGAACCCGGCGCCGCCCATCGACACGCACGGGCTGACCGGGACGACGCTGGTCTCGGTGGGCGCGCACCAGGCGCACGTCGCGCCGACGCTGACGGGCACCGCCATCGCGTGCAGCGCCTGCCACGGCGGCGCGGCCGATA
>DATIWK010000043.1:0-28270 GCA_035519395.1 Anaeromyxobacteraceae bacterium
GGCGAGCACGATCAGCTCGGGCGGCGCCGCCCGGGCGCGCTCGAGCGCCTCCTCACCTGCGCCGAGCGCGACCACGGAGAACCCGGCCGGACCGAAGGCCCGGCGGATCTCGTCCGCGAGCGCGGCGTCGGGCTCGACGACGAGGACGGTGCGCGGCATGCGAGGCCATGCTAACCCGATCCCCACCGCCGGAAAAATCGGGTGCGGCCACGATATCGCCGCGACCGCAAGATCCCCTGGCGCGCCCCTCCGCGACCGGGTACGACGCTCGCGGAGGACGCGTGCCCACCTGGTCCGTCACCGTCGACGCCGACGCCGCCCAGGCGGACGACCTCGCCGCCGCGCTCTTCGACGAGGGCGCGAGCGGGGTGGAGGTGCGCGACGGACAGGAGGCGCCGATGCCCGGCGCGCGGCAGCCGGCGCCGGGTCGCGCGCTCCTCGTGGCCTGGTTCGCGGACCGCGCCGCGGCCTCGGAGGCCGCCGGGGCGCGCGGCGGAGCGCTCTCCGAGGTGCCGGATCAGGACTGGGGGGAGGCCTGGAGGAAGGGGCTCGGGCCCCTCCGGATCGGGCGCGTCTTCGTCCGGCCGTCCTGGGTCGAGGCGCGGCCGCCCGCGGACGCGGTGGAGGTGGTGCTGGATCCGGGGATGGCGTTCGGAACCGGCAGCCACCCGACCACCTCCCTCTGCCTGGCGGCGCTGTCCGACCTGCTCGCCGCCCGGCCCGGCGCCTCCGTCCTCGACGTGGGCACCGGCTCGGGGATCCTCGCCATCGCCGCGCGGAAGCTCGGCGCCGGCCGGGTCGCCGGCAACGACGACGACCCGGTGGCGGTGCGCGTCGCGCGGGAGAACGCGGCGGCGAACGGCGCCGAGGTGGACCTCACCGAGGCGCCGCTCGCGCTCGTTCCCGGGGCCTTCGACGTGGTGGTCGCGAACATCCTCGCCAACACGCTGGTGGAGCTCGCCGGCGACGTCGCCGCCAGGCTCGCGCCGGGCGGCGTGGCGATCCTCTCCGGCATCCTCGGTCCGCAGGAGGACGAGGTGCGCGCGGCCTACCTCGCCCTCGGGCTCGAGCCGCTCGCCGGCGGCGACCGGCGCGACGGGGAGTGGTCCCTCCTCGCGCTCCGGCGCCCGGGCGCGCCACGGTGAAGCGGCGCCTGCACGTCCCGCCGGAGCGGATCGCCGCCGGCCGCGCCGTGCTCGGCCCCGAGGCGCGCCACTACCTGCGCGACGTGCTGCGGCTGCCGCCCGGCGCCGAGGTCGAGGTGTTCGACGGCGCGGGGAGCCTCTGGGACGGGCACCTCGACGCCGCGCACGAGGCCATCGCCCTCGGACGGCGCCGCGAGGCGCGCGGGAGCCCGGCGGCCATCTGGCTCGCCTTCGCGCTCGCCAAGGGCGAGAAGGTGGACCTCGTCGTCCAGAAGGCGACCGAGCTCGGCGCCGCCCGGCTCCTTCCGTTCGCGGCGGCGCGGTCGGTGGTGCGGCTCGACCCGGCGAGGGGCGAGGAGCGGGCTGCCCGGTGGCGCCGGATCGCCTCGGAGGCGGCGCGGCAGTGCGGGCGCGCCGACGTCCCGGACGTGCTCGCGCCCTCGGCGCTGGCGGAGGCGCTGGAGGCGCCCCCCGGCTTCGCGCGGCTCGTCTTCCACCGCGAGGGCGGCCTCCCGCTGGGAGCGGTGCCGCCGTCGCCCGCGGCCGGGTACCTGGCCGTGGTCGGGCCGGAGGGGGGGCTCGCGCCGGAGGAGCTCCGCGCCTGCGAGGCGGCGGGCGCGATCCGCGCCGCGCTCGGCCCGCGCACGCTCCGCGCCGAGACCGCGGCGCTCGCCGCCGTGGCGCTGCTCCAGGCGCGATTCGGCGACCTCGGGCTCGCGGGCGGCTGACGGCCCACTGCTGCGGGACCGCTGCGCCCCGGGGCGAACCGACGGCCTCGCGCCCCGCCGGCCGCCGCCTTGACCCTCCCAGGGCGCGAGGCTAGCGTCGGCGCGTGCTCTGCCCGCGTTGCCGCCGCGAGAACCGCGAGCCCGCCGCGGTGTGCGCGGCGTGCGGTGCCCTCCTCGCGCTGGCCGACGAGCCGCCGCCGCGGCGCCTCGACGCGACGCTACCCATCGATCGCCGCGGCCCGGCGCGCCCGGCATCGGGGAGCGCGGCGCCCTCGCTGCCGCCGACGCCGGCCTCGGAGCCGTCGCGCTGGGAACTCGGCAGCGCTCCAGTGGCACGATCGCCGGAACCGGCCGTCGGACGCCTCGACCACGACCTCGTCCCCGACCTCGGTCCCTACCCGGACCGCGACCTCGGCCCGGACCGCGACGCAGACCTCGACCACGATCCCCGCCTGGACCCCGACATTGACGTGGACGCGGTGGAGATCCACCTCGCGTACGCACCGGCGTGGAGGCGGGCGCTCGCCTGGCTCGTGGACGCCGTGCCGTTCGCTGCGCTCGCGGCCGCGCTGGCGCGGGCGGCGCTGCCCCGGGAGCCTCCGCCGCGGACGCTCGACGCGCTCCTCGACCTGCTCGTCCGCGAGCGGGCCGTGGTCGTTCCCATCGCCGCGTTCCTGGGCCTGGCCGCGGTGGTCTACGCGACGCTCGGCCACGCGCTGGGCGGGGCGACCCTCGGCAAGCGGCTCGCCGGGCTGCGGGTGGTGGCACGGGACGGGCGCCCGCCCGGCTGGCGCCGGAGCGCGGCGCGCGCGCTGCTCGCGCTCGCGTCCGCCGCGTTCCTCGGGCTCGGCTTCCTGCTGGCGCTGTTCACCCGCAGCGGACGGGCCCTGCACGATCTCCTCGCCGGCACGTTCGTGGTCGCCACCCCCCGCGGGCGGCCCGTGCCGGAAGGTGACGGCCCCTCCGAGACGTACTAAGAACGAGCCGTGCCGAAGGATCTCGCCGCGCTCCTCGTGGAGGAAGGGGTCGTCGCCGCGAAGGACATGGAGCACGCGCTGGAGCGCCAGTTCCAGGCGGGCGGCGCGCTCGACTCGGCGCTCCTGGAGCTGGGGCTCGCCGACGAGGCGAGGCTCCTGCCGTTCCTGGCGCGCGCCACGGCGCTGCCCGTCGCGCCCCCCTCGGCCTGGACCCAGGTGGACGCGCGCGCCCGGCGCGTCTTTCCCTCGAAGGTCTCGGAGCGGCACGGGCTCGCCCCGTTCGCGCTGGACGGGCGCGAGCTGTCGCTGGTCGCCACCTGCCCGGTCGACACCGGGCTCCTCGACGAGATCAGCTTCATGCTCTCGCTCCACCTCGTGCCTCACGTCGGGCCGGAGTGGCGCGTCCGGGAGCTGATCCACCGGCTCTACGGCACGCCCTTCCCGCAGCGCCTCTCGTCGCTCGCGGCCGGGACGGCGGGCGCACGGGTCCCCGGGGGCGGCCCTGCCGCCACGGCGCCGCCGGAGGAGGCCGGTGCCGCGGCGGACCAGCGGCCGGCCGGCGCGGTCCAGGAGGGCGCCGCGCCGCGCGCGGGCTTCGCGCTCGATGCGGCGGAGCCGGAGCCCCTGGCCGCTGCGCTCGCGGCCGCGCTCGACGACATCGACATCACGGTCGAGGAGCCGGAGGAGGGAGGGACGGCGGCGCCGGAGGAGGGCGGAGCCTGGACGACCGAGGCGGCCGCGGCCTGGCCCGGGGAGCCGCCCCGGGAGGCCGCCGCGGGACCGGCGCCGGAACCCGCGCCGCCACCGGACGCCGCTCCCGCCCCGGAGCCCGCCGCGGAGGAGCCCGAGCCGCCAGCGGAGCTGGACCGCTCCGCACCGCCGCGCTGGAGGCTGAAGGACGCGCGCGCCGTGCTCGAGGCCGCCGTCCACCGCGACCAGATCGTCCTCGCGGCGCTCCGCTACACCCGCGACTTCTTCGACCACGCGGCGCTGTTCGCGGTGACGCACGACGCCATCGTCGGCCACGACGCGCTCGGCGACGAGGCGGCGCGCGATCACGCGCGCGGCACGGCCATCTACGCGAACGACCCGGGGATGTTCAGGACGGTGCTCGAGACCAAGAGCCCTTACCTCGGTCCCGTGGACGCGCAGCCGCCCGGGAACGCGGCGGTCCTGGCCGGCCTCGCCCGCGGCGTGCCCCGGACCGTGCTGGTCTTCCCGGTGCTGGTGCGCGATCGCGCCGTCTGCATCCTGTACGCGGACAACGGCGAGGCGCCCGTCTCGCCGCGGCGCCTCGGCGATCTCCTCCTCTTCCTCGCGACGGTGGGCAACGCCTTCCAGCGCCTCCTCCGGGCGCGCAAGGAGCGCGCCGGGCCGCGGCGCACCCGGGTCCCCGCGCCCGCCGTGCCTGCGGCTCCCCAAGTCGAGCGCGCTCCGCCGCCGGAGCACGCGCCGGAGCCCGGCGCTTCCGTGCCGCCGATCCCGGCGGAGGAGAGGCCTCCGGCTGCGACGCACGCCGCGCCGGGGTCCCTCGCTTCCGCCGGCGCGCCACCGCCCGCCGCCGGCGCGTCCCCGCAGCCCTCGCCCGCGCCGGTGGCGCCGCCACCGGATGCGGAGAGCGGGCCCGGCGAGGACCACGCCCGGGATCGTCAGGCCGCGGCCGCACCCGACACCACCCCCGTCGACGCGGCGACCGAGGTGCAGGCGCTCCTCGCATCGCAGCCGGGCTCGCCTTCCCGGGCCCGGATCGCCGCGCGGCTCGCCCGCCGGCCGGCCGAGTCGGCCTCCGCCCTGTGCGCCGCGCTTCCGGGGCCGCTCGAGATCGCCGAGGAGGCGATGGACGACGTCCCCGTGGACGCCTGGGGGCCGGTGCCCGGAGCGCTCGCCGCCCTGGGCCGTCCGGCGGCGCGACCGCTGGTGGCGGTGCTCACCGACCCGGAGGCGCTGCGGCGGCGGATCGCGATCGCGCTCCTGACGCGGCTCGGCGACCCGACCTCGTTCGCGGCGCTCGCGGACCGGGCCTTCGATCCCGAGCCGCGCGTGGCCGCCGCCGCGGTGGAGGCGCTCGCCCATCAGCGGCGCGCGCCGGAGATGCGGGGCGTCGCCGAGAAGCTCCGCCGCGCGCTCCTCTCCGGAATCTCGGATCGCCCGGTCCGCGCGGCCCGCGCGCTCGGGGCGCTGCGAGACGTGGACGCCATCCCGCTGCTCATCCAGGTCCTGGAGGCGAGCGATCCCGCCGCGGCGGAGGCGGCCGGGGAGGCCCTGGAGGCCGTCACGCTGCAGCGGCTCGGCTCGGACGCGCGCCGCTGGCTCGCCTGGTGGAAGGAGAACCGCGGCCGGGGGCGCGCGGAGTGGATCTTCGCCGGTCTGACCAGCCAGGACCGCGTCGTCCGCACCGCGGCGGCCGCCGAGCTGCGGGCGGCCGCGCCCTCCCCCGTCGAGTACTCGGAGGATCTGCCGCCGGACGCTCGCGAGCGCGCCGCCCGCGCGTGGGCCGGATGGTGGGCGCGCTCCGGGAAGGTGCTGTAGGACGCCGCGCGGAGGCGCACGCATGGACAGGCCCGTCGATCCCGATCCGCGCAGCGCCCAGCTCGACCGGCTGGACGAGGCCGCCGAGAAGGGTGGAGGCGACGACCGGATCGCGAAGCAGCACCGGGCGGGGAAGCTCACCGCCCGCGAGCGGCTGGCGACCTTCCTCGACCCGGGCACCTTCGTCGAGCTGGACAAGTTCAAGACCCACCGCGGCGCCGACTTCGGCATGGACCAGCACCGGATCCCGGGGGACGGGGTGGTGACGGGCCACGGGCTGGTCGACGGGCGCCAGGTCTTCGTGTTCGCGCAGGACTTCACGGTCTTCGGCGGCTCGCTCTCGGGGGCGTTCGCCGAGAAGATCTGCAAGGTGATGGACCTCGCCGTGAAGGTGGGCTGCCCGGTGGTGGGGCTCGACGACTCCGGCGGCGCTCGCATCCAGGAGGGCGTGGTCTCGCTCGCGGGGTACGCCGACATCTTCCTGCGCAACACCCGCGCCTCCGGCGTGATCCCGCAGATCTCGGTGATCATGGGCCCCTGCGCGGGCAGCGCGGTCTACTCGCCGGCCATCACCGACTTCATCTTCATGGTGCGGGACACCTCCTACATGTTCACCACCGGCCCGGACGCGATCCGGGCGGCGACGCGCCAGGAGGTGACGAGGGAGGACCTGGGCGGGGCGCAGGCCCACGCGCAGAAGTCCGGCGTCGCCCACTTCGCCCTCGACACCGAGGAGGCGGCGCTCCGCGCGGTGCGCGAGCTGCTCTCCTTCCTCCCGCAGAGCAACCGCGCGGACCCGCCGGTGCGCCCCTGTGCCGACGACGCGGAGCGCCGCGACGAGGCCCTGAAGGCGCTCGTCCCCGAGAGCCCCGACAAGCCCTACGACGTCCGGGACGTGGTCCGCGCCGTCGTCGACGACCGCCACCTCTTCGAGGTGGGCGAGCACTTCGCGCCCAACATCGTGGTCGGCCTGGCCCGGCTCGGCGGCCGGCCGGTCGGGATCGTGGCGAACCAGCCGGCCGTGCTCGACGGGGCCCTGGACATCGGGGCGTCGGTGAAGGCGGCGCGGTTCGTCCGGACCTGCGACGCGTTCAACGTCCCGCTCCTCACCTTCGTGGACGTCCCCGGGTTCCTGCCGGGCACCGACCAGGAGTGGGGCGGCATCATCCGGCACGGCGCCAAGCTGGTCTACGCGTTCGCGGAGTCCACCGTGCCCAAGGTCACCGTCATCACGCGCAAGGCGTACGGCGGCGCCTACGCGGTGATGGCCTCGAAGCACATCGGGGCGGACGTGAACTTCGCCTACCCGGGCGCGGAGATCGCGGTGATGGTCCCGGAGGGCGCGGTCGACATCCTCTTCCGCAAGGAGCTGGTCGCCGCCCGGGATCCGGTCGTCGAGCGCGCCCGGCTCATCCAGGAGTACCGGGATCGCTTCGCCAATCCGTACCGGGCAGCGGAGCTGGGTTACGTGGACGAGGTGATCAAGCCCGAGGACACGCGGCCCAAGGTGATCCGCGCCTTCGAGATGCTCCGCACCAAGCGCGAGGAGGGCCCTCCCAAGAAGCACGGGAACCTCCCGCTGTGATCTGCGGGCGCTCGCCCGCTCGCCCCAACCCATCCGCCCGCCCCGGAGGCCGGCGCCGACTGGGATACCATCGAGCCCGTGGGGAAGCCCAGGCTGCCAGAGCTCGAGTCGACGGATCGACACTACGTGGACAACACCATCCGCGCTCGGCTCGCGAGCCCCGGGATCCTGCGCTACCGGCCGGACCGGCCGCGCGGTGCGCGCTCCCTCGTCCTGGCGCTGCTCTTCGGCGCCGCGCTGATCGGCGCGCTCCTCTGGCTCGCCGGTCGGATGTGACGCCGCGAGAACACGAAGCCCGGCCCCTCGGGAGAGGTGCCGGGCGTTCGTGCGTCGGCCGGGTCTGTCTGGGGTGCTTCTGCTAGACCTTCCGGACGTTCGCCGCCTGCAGGCCCTTCGGCCCCTTCACGATGTCGAACTCCACCTTCTGGCCCTCGGCGAGGCTCTTGAAGCCCTCACCCGTGATGGCCGAGTAGTGGCAGAAGACGTCCTCGCCGCCGTTGTCCTGAGTGATGAAGCCGAAGCCCTTCGCATCGTTGAACCACTTCACGGTACCGGTCGCCATTCCACATCTCTCTTCGCAGTTCGATCCGCCGAGATGACAGTCGGACCACGCTCACGGATGCGTGGACGAAAAATCTGTATCCGAAAAACGCACAGGGGTGAAGCAGGGACTCGGGGGAGGCGCCCCCTCCGTTGACCGGGGTCAACCCGCGAGGGCCGCGCGGGGAGCGGCGGCCTCGCCGGCCAGGAGCGCCTCGAGGCCCTCCAGGATCTCCCGGGCGGTGGGGAGGCTGGCGACGTCGCGGTCGCCGATCCGCACCAGGCTCTGCCCCGTGTAGAAGAGGCCGTTCTCGGTGTCGCCCTTCACCGCCGCGGCGAGGAGCGCGTCGGTGATGCAGAAGCTCTCCTGGAAGTTCGAAGCGCGGCACTTGCAGAGGTCGGTGGCGAGGCACTCGATGCAGGCCTTGCGGCGGCCCAGGTAGCCCTCGCGGCCGAACCACCACGCCTTGGAGCGCGGCGGGACCGCCTCGCCGCGTGCGAGCTTGTCGGTGAAGGCGTTCCGCACCGCCCGGGCCTTCATCCCCTTCACGCAGCTGGTGATGATGGCGACGTCCTGCTCGCCGCGGCGCAGGTGCATGTCCTTGAAGGCGGGGTGGACGTCGCCGTCGGCGCAGGCGAGGAACCGGGTGGCGAGCTGGACGCCGGCCGCCCCGGCGGCGAGGAGGCGGGAGACGTCGGACGCGTCCACGCCGCCCGCCGCCACGACGGGCAGCGAGGTCGAGGCGATCACCTCGTCGAGCAGGGACGGCAGGGGGTGGCCGATGTCGCCGATGTGGCCGCCGGCCTCGGCGCCCTCGGCCACCAGGAAGTCGGCGCCCCACTTCTCGTACATCGTCGCGAGCCGACCGGAGGAGACGATCCCGGCGAAGGGCACGCCGCCCTCCCGGCACCAGCGGACGATCTCGCGCGAGATGCCGGCGCCCTGGACGATGAACGAGACCTTCTCCTCGATGGAGAGCTTCGCCAGCGTCTCGAAGTCCGCCTTGTTGATGGCGGCCATGAGGTTCACGCCGACGTAGCCGTCGGGGGCCTCGGCCCGGGCGCGGCGGATCTCGGCGCGGAGCTGGGCGGGCGTCTTGAGGACGCCCGAGATGGTCCCGACGCCCACGAGCCTCTCGCCGCGGTGCGCCGCGACATTGCCCGAGAGGCCGTCCGAGGCGTGGATCCCCATCCCCCCCTGCACCAGGAGGCGGCGTCCGGAGCGGACGATCGCGGCGATGGCCGCGCGGTCGAGGCGCGGGGACTCGGAAGGCGCCGTGGCGACGGCGTGGACGGACGGGATGATCATGGGTCCTTCTTCCGGCGCCGGTTCGGGGGGGAGGTGCACGGCCCGGGAGGCTGCAGGCTACGGGGGGAGTGTCATCGGCGTGTCACCGCCCGGCGGCCGGCGGCGCGACCCGGGTGGCCCCCGCACCACGTGCGTGCCGCGACGACATCGAACGGGCGAGCCGCGGATCGCGCCCGCCGCGGAGGCGTCGGGCAGGGCGCGCCGCGGCCAGGCCCGCTAGAATGCCCCGCTCGAATGGACCTCGCGCTCCCATCGCCCCCGCCCGTCGTCGTGGCCGTGGACATGGGCTACGGCCACCTCCGCGCCGCGGCGCCGCTCGCGGACGCGCTCGGGACGGCGGTCGTCCAGGTGGACCGACCACCCATGGTAGGGGGGGACGAGGAGCGGCTCTGGCGGCGCATCCGCGGCGCCTACGAGCTCGTCTCGCGCGTGTCGCAGATTCCGGTGATCGGCGCGCCGATCCGCGCCGTGCTCGACCAGCTCACCGACATCCCGCACCTCCACCCCTACCGTGACCTCTCCGCCCCGACGCGCGGCGCCATGACGCTGGAGCGGATGATCCGCCGGAACCTGGGGCAGGGGCTCCTCGGGTACCTGCGCCGCAGCGGCGCGCCGCTCCTCACCACGTTCTACTCGCCCGCCATCGTCGCGGACCGCGCCGGCTACGACCGGATCTTCTGCGTGGTCACCGACACCGACATCAACCGGATCTGGGTCCCGGTCGATCCGCGGCGGACGAACATCCACTACCTCGTCCCCACCCGCCGGGCGGCGCGGCGGCTCCGCTCCTACGGCGTGCCCGAGCACCGCATCGCCTTCACCGGGTTCCCGCTCCCCGACGAGCTGGTGGGCGGGCCGGCGCTCCCCGTCCTGAAGCGGAACCTCGCGGCGCGGCTGGTGCGGCTCGACCCGTCGGGCGAGTTCCGCCGCGAGATCCCGGAGGAGTTGGCGCACTTCCTGGGCGTCCTTCCGGCCGAGCAGGAGGGGAAGCCGCCCCTCCTCACCTTCGCGGTGGGGGGCGCGGGCGCGCAGGCCGGGATCGTCGCGGCGGCGCTGCCGCGGTTCCGCCGGCTGCTGGGCGACGGGCTCATCCGCGTGGCGCTGGTGGCCGGGGTCCGGCCGGAGGTGGAGGCGCGCTTCCGCGAGGCCATCGCCCGGGCGCGGCTCGAGCACCTGATCGGATCCGGGATCGAGCTCCTGTCGGAGCGGAGCTTCGACGCCTACTACCGCAGCTTCAACGCGCTCCTGGCCAGGACCGACGTGCTCTGGACCAAGCCGTCGGAGCTGACCTTCTACGGCGCGCTGGGGATCCCGCTCCTGCTCGCCCCGCCGGTCGGGGTGCACGAGCGCTACAACCGGCGCTGGGCGCGCGAGAGCGGCGCCGGCCTGAAGCAGCGGGACCCCGAGTTCGCCGCCGAGTGGATCGCCGACTGGCTCGCCGACGGGATGCTCGCCGCGGCGGCCTGGGCCGGCTACATGCGCCTCCCCAAGTTCGGGCTCTACCGGGTCCTCGAGGCGGTGGCCGCCGGACCGGGCGCGCGCATCGCGGCCGGCGGCGCCACGGCGCCCGCGCCGGCCGAGGCGGGGGACAGCGGGCACTGACGCCGGCCAGGGAGGACCCCGGCACCTCCTCCCTTGCGGCCCCGGTTCGGAACGGAGACCATGCGCCGATGCTCCGCGCCTTCTCGGTCGTCTACTGGGCCTACGCGGTGGCGATCATGCCGCCGCTCATGGCCGGCGCGATCCTGATCTGGCTCGTCACGCTCCCCTTCGATCGCCGCCGCGTGGTGCTGCACCTCTACTCCTGCGTCTGGGGATCGCTCTACGTCTGGTCGAACCCGCTCTGGCGCGTGCGGATCGAGGGGCGCGAGAAGCTGCCGTGGAAGGGCCCGGCGGTGCTGGTGGCGAACCACCTCTCGCTGCTCGACATCCTCGTCCTCTACGACCTCTTCCGGCCCTTCAAGTGGGTGGCGAAGGCGGAGCTGTTCAAGGTCCCCTTCGTCGGCTGGAACATGTGGATCAACGACTACGTGCGGGTGCTGCGCGGCGACCGCGAGTCGATCAAGGAGATGATGGACCACTGCCGCCGCCACCTGGCGCGCGGGACGCCCGTCCTCCTCTTCCCGGAGGGCACGCGCTCGCAGGACGGCCGCCTCCAGCGCTTCAAGGACGGGGCCTTCCGGCTGGCGACCGACGCCGGGTGCCCGCTCTTCCCCATCGCCATCTCCGGGACCTTCGACGCGCTCCCCAAGCACGGTCTCGTCATGCGGGACCGGGCGCGCATCCTCGTGAAGGTCCTCGAGCCGCTCCACCCGCAGGACTTCGCCTCGAGCGACGCGCTCCGCGACGCCGCGCGCGCGGCCATCGCCGCCGCGCTGCCCGAGCCGGCGCGGGGGGACGCGGGCGCGCCCGTGGCGGCGCCGCGGCGCCAGACGCGGCAAGCCTAGCCGGCGCGACGGCACGAGGCCGCGGGCACGATGAAGGCGGGGGTGGACCCCGCTTTACTCGGCACGAGGGGCGCGGCTATCGTGACGGGCCCCATGTCCGACGATCGCGAGCAGTCCCGGTCCGCCAGGCAGCGCTGGCTCGAAGGCACCTACGGCAAGGCCGTGAAGAAGCCGGGCGCGGAGCGGCGCCCGAGGTTCGAGACCACCAGCGGCATCGCCGAGCAGCCCGTCTACGTCCCGGCCGACGTGGCGCAGGGGCTCGACGCGCGGCTCGGGCTCCCCGGCGAGTTCCCGTTCACGCGCGGCGTCCAGCCCACCATGTACCGCGGCCGGTTCTGGACCATGCGCCAGTACGCGGGGTTCGGCACGGCCGAGGAGTCGAACAAGCGCTACCGCTACCTGCTCCAGTCCGGTCAGACCGGCCTCTCGGTCGCGTTCGACCTGCCCACGCAGATGGGGCGCGACTCGGACCACCCGCGCGCGCAGGGCGAGGTGGGCAAGGTCGGCGTCGCCATCGACTCGATCGAGGACATGGGGATCCTCTTCGACGGGATCCCGCTCGGCGAGGTCTCGACGTCGATGACCATCAACGCCACCGCCTCGATCCTGCTCGCGCTCTACCAGGCGATCGGCGAGCGGCAGGGCGTCGGCCCGGCCGACCTGCAGGGCACCATCCAGAACGACCTGCTCAAGGAGTACGCGGCCCGCGGGACGTACATCTACCCACCGGAGGCCTCGCTCCGGATCATCACCGACATCTTCGCGTACACGGCCAGGGTGATGCCGAAGTGGAACCCCATCTCCATCTCCGGCTACCACATCCGCGAGGCGGGCTCGACCGCGGTGCAGGAGGTGGCCTTCACGCTCGCCGACGGCATCCAGTACGTCGACGCGGCGGTGAAGGCGGGCCTGGACGTGGACGCCTTCGCGGGCCGGCTCTCCTTCTTCTTCAACGCGCACAACAACCTCCTCGAGGAGGTGGCCAAGTTCCGCGCCGCCCGGCGCATGTGGGCGCGGATCATGAAGGAGCGGTTCGAGGCGAAGGACCCGCGCTCGATGATGCTGCGCTTCCACACGCAGACGGCGGGCTCGATGCTGACCGCGCAGCAGCCCGACAACAACGTGGTGCGCGTGACCCTCCAGGCGCTCGCGGCGGTCCTGGGCGGCACGCAGTCGCTCCACACCAACTCCCGCGACGAGGCGCTGGGGCTCCCCACCGAGGACTCGGTCCGCATCGCGCTCCGCACCCAGCAGATCGTCGCCAACGAGTCGGGCGTCGCCGACGTCATCGACCCGCTGGGCGGCTCGTACGCCATCGAGGCGATGACGGACGAGATCGAGGCCCGCGCCGAGCAGTACATCCGGAAGATCGACGAGCTGGGCGGCATGGTCCACGCCATCTCCAAGGGCTACGTGCAGCGGGAGATCCAGGACGCGGCCTACACGTGGCAGCGGCAGGTGGAGGCGAACGAGCAGGTGGTGGTGGGCGTGAACGCCTACCGGGCCGACGACCCGCCCGTGCCCGCCATGAAGGTCGACCCGGCGCTGGAGGCCCGGCAGGTGGCGCGGGTGAAGGCCTTCCGCGCCTCGCGCAACCAGACCGAGGCGAAGCAGGCGGTCGAGGCGGTGCGCGCCGCGGCGAAGGGCAAGGCCAACCTCATGCCGGTGATCCTGGCGGCGGTGAAGGCGCGGGCCACCAAGGGCGAGATCGCGGACGCGCTCCGCGATGTCTTCGGCGAGTACCGCGAGACGGTGGTACTCTAGGCTGGCGTGGCCGAGCAGCCCCCGAAGACCTCCGCGCCGCCCGGCGGTCCGCCAAGGCTCGAGCGCGTCCCCACCGGCTACCGGCCGCCGCCGGTGGCACGCCCGGCGGGGCCCGAGCCCGCCCCCGCGCCGAAGTCCGGCTACGGCCTCGCCGAGCGCCAGGTCGGCGCCGACGCGGCGATGGCAGCGGGGCTGGCGCAGGCCGGCGCGCTGGCGTCGGACGGAACGCTGCGCCTCTTCTACCTGGCAGCAGCGACACAGGCCTCCGGGCGCCTGGTGCTCGCGCTCGACGGGAAGGAGCTGGCCCTCACCTTCCGGCGAGGGACCGTCGAGCACGCGGCGTCTTCCGATCCGGCCGACGACCTGGGCGGCTTCCTCCTGCGGAAGGGGGCGCTGACCGCCGAGCAGCTCGCACAGGCCGAGGCCGCCCGTGCGCCCTCGGGCGGAGACCTCGTCGGCACGCTCATCGCGCAGCGGCTGGTGAACCCGGCCGACGTGGCTGGCCACCTCCAGGCGCACGGCGCGGCGCTGGTGGCGCAGGCGCTCGCCGCGGAGGCCGGGTCCTGGGCCTGGGAACCGAACGCGGCGCCGCCCCCGTCGTCGTTTCCGCTGGGGTCGCCCTGGGCGATGCTGTGCGCCGGGGTGCGGGGGCTCGACGCCGCAGCCGTGCAGCGCCGCCTCGGCGACCGCGAGAGGCGCGCGGCGTCGCGCATCGGGGGGCGCATCCGCGTCGAGGACCTGCGGCTCACGCCGCAGGAGACGCGCGCGGTGGGGCTCTTCGACGGCCGGAGCGCGGCGGAGATCGCGCTCGCCTCGGCCGCGGACGCCTCCATCGTGCTGAGGCTCGCGCTGCTCCTCGGCGAGACCGAGCTGCTCTCCTTCGGGCCCCTGCGCGCCGCTCCGCCGCCGGCCGCGGCGAGGGCGCCGGCCACGCCGACGGCGAATCCGACCGTGGCCTCGACTGCGACCGCGAGCCCGACCGCGACCGCGAACCCGACCGCGAACCCGACCGCGACCGCGAGCCCGACCGCGACCGCGAACACGACCGCGACCTCGAAGCCGGCCGCTCGTCCCCCGCCTCCCCCCGCCCAGCCGAGGCCCGCCGCTCCGCCCGCGGCGAAGCCGCCCCCTCCGAAGCAGGCCGCCCCGGCCCCGGCGCCACCGCCCCCCGCCGCGCTCGACGCGGCCACCCTCCGCGCCCACTACGAGAAGATCAAGGCCGCGGACCACTTCGCGGTCCTGGGCGTCAAGCGCGACGCGACCGGAGCGCAGGTCAAGATCGCCTACTTCCAGCTCGCCAAGGCATACCACCCGGACGCCGTCCCGGCCTCCGCTCCCCCCGAGGTGAAGAAGCTCTGCGCCGACGTGTTCGCCAAGGTCTCCGAGGCCTGGGGCGCGCTCGGCGACGACGGCAAGCGCGCCGCCTACCTGAAGGACCTGGAGTCGGGCGCGGCCGACAAGGTGGACGTGACGAGCATCTTCCACGCCGAGGAGCTGTTCCAGGCCGGCACCTCCCTCGTGAAGACCCGTCGGTACGAGGAGGCCCTCGCCAAGTTCGACGCGGCGCTGAAGCTCTACTCCGACGAGCCGGAGTTCGGGATGTGGCAGGCCTGGTGCGAGTTCCTGATCGCCGAGGACAAGCGCTCCCGGCACGGTACCTCGGCGTCGGCCATCGAGGCGGGGCTGAAGCGGAACCCGAACTGCGCGCAGGGGTATCTGTTCCTGGGGCAGATGGCCAAGCTCGTCGGGGATGCCGCGCTCGCCGAGCGCCACTTCAAGCGCGGCCTGGCGGTGGCGCCCGACCACGCCGAGCTCGCGCGCGAGCTCAAGTACCTTCGCAAGTGACGCGCCCGGAGCCGCGGATGCCAGCCCCGACCAGCCCGAAGAAGCGCGCGCTCATGCCCGCCGGGAAGCTGCGCAAGGCGCTCCGCGCCGCCGGCCATCACCTCTCGCCCGTCGTGCAGGTGGGCAAGGAGGGCGTCAGCGCGGCGGTCCTCCGCCAGCTCGACGAGGCGCTCGCCACGCACGAGCTCGTCAAGGTGAAGATCGGGACGGAGAGCCCGGAGGACCGGTTCGAGGCGGCCGACCGGGTCGCCCAGATCGAGGGCGCGCGCGTCGCCCAGGTGCTCGGGCGGACCATCCTGGTCTACCGGCGGCACCCCGAGAAGCCGCGGTACGAGCCAGCGGCTCCCGCCGCCCGCCGTCAGTGAAGCCGGTCCTCGCCGCGCTCGGCGTCGGCGCTCCCGTCCGCGCGGCGCAACGCCGCCTGGAACTCCTCCTCGTCGGCGATGCCCTTCTCGACGAGGAGCCCGCCGGTCGCGTCCGACTGGGCGAGGGCGTGGGCCGCCTCGGCCTCGACCGCCTCCAGGCGCGCCTCCAGGGCCCTCACCTGCTCGCAGAGGGACGCGGCTGCCACGGCCCGCTCGCGGTCGCTACGCGCGGCGCGGACGGCTGCGAGCGCGGCGACGGCGAGCGCGGCGGCCAGCAGGGCGATCATGCGCCCGATGGTAGCGGCCCCGAACGGGTCGTTCAAGTGAACCGTCCATCCCTGCGGAACGCGGGCAGTTACTCCGCGCCCCGGCGGAGCGGCGCCGCGGTATCCTTACGCCCCGGTGGCCCGGCCGAACATGACGCTCGCGGTGAAGCGGCTCATTCGCGACGTGGCCGTTCGGTTGCCGGAGCTGGCGCACGTGAAGGCGTCACGGGTGCTGGTGGTGGCCGGGGAGGCGCGCCGCGCCTCGCGGGCCACGATCCGGCCCGCCCACTTCGGCGCCACCCGGAACCGGCACGCCGACGGAGGGCGGGAGAAGCCGGTGGTGCGCGTCAAGGGGCGCAAGATCCTGTACGTCGTCACCCTCCGGCCGCTCTGGTTCCTCGACTCGACGCCCGAGCAGCGGATCGCGACCATCCTCCACGAGCTCTACCACGCGTCGATCCGGTTCGACGGGACGCTGCACCGGGGCCGGCGCCATTCGAAGCTGCCGCTGGCGCGGTACGGCCGGCGCGTCCGCGCCCTGCTGCGGCGGTACCTCGCGGCGGCGCCCGGGGAGATCCTGGCGCCGTTCTCGCACCACGGCGTCGCCAGGGCGCGCATGTGGCTCGAGCGGCCGGCTGCGTTCTACCGCGACGAGCAGTACCAGGGGCGGCGGGTATACACGGAGCGTCATCTCTACTACGGGCTGGTGCGGATGCGGACGCGGCGGCGGCCGCCGCGGGGGTGACGTCGCGGTCGAGGTCGCGGTCGAGGTCGCGTTCGGGGTCGCGGTCGGGGTCGCGGTCGCGGTCGAGGTCGGGGTCGCGGTCGCGGTCGAGGTCGAGGTCGCGGTCGAGGTCGCGGTCGAGGTTCGAGGTCGGGTTTCGGGGTCGGGTTTCGGGGTCGGGGTCGAGGTCGGGTTTCGGGGTTCGGGAACCCCGCCCTCAGCGCCGCGTCGCCTCGCCGGCGTCGGCGACGGGCGTGTGCAGGCTCTCCCCGTGGGCGTCCATGGTGACCACCGCGGGGAACTCCTTCACCACCACGGTCCAGATCGCCTCCTGCAGGCCGAACTCGTCGAGGCGGTGGACGCCCTCGACGCTCGCCACGCAGCGCGCCAGGGTCACCGCCAGGCCGCCCACCGCGTGCAGGTACACCGCTCCGTGCTCGCGGAGCGCCGCGAGCGTGCGGTCGCCCATGCCGCCGGTGCCGATGACGCCCCGCAGGCCGTAACGCGCGATCACCTCCGCCTCCCAGGGCTCCTCCCGGATCGAGGAGGTCGGGCCGGCGGCCACGAACCGCCAGGCGCGCGTCTCCGGATCCATCGTGACCACCGGTCCGCAGTGGTAGATCATCGAGCCCCGCGCCAGCGCGCGGACCACCGGATCGTCGGTCCGGACGAGGTACTGGTGGGCGGCGTCGCGTCCGGTGAGGATGCGCCCCGAGACCCGCACCTCGTCGCCCACGTGCAGCGAGCGGATCCGCGCCTCGTCCACGGGAAGCTCGACGAGCTGGGGCATGGCCCGCGATCATAGCCGGAGCCGGCCCGCTCCGTCGCAGGTCCGGCGGTGCGGGGCGCGCTGCGGCGCTTGCGCGCCGCGCCCACCCCGGTCTATCTCAGCGCGCGGCATGAAGCATTCCCTCCGACTCCCGCTCACCGCCCAGGGCCGGCTCGACCGGGCGGTGGCCGATGCGCTCGGCCTCGGTCGCGCGGCGGTGAAGCGCGCCTTCGCGCTCGGCGACGTCCGGGTGCGAGGCCGCCGCGCGCGCGCCAGCGATCCCGCCGAGCCCGGAGCGCCCGTCGAGATCGAGGTGGAGGGCCCGGCCGGTCCGCCCGGGCCCGAGCCGGACGCCCCGCTCACCGTGCTCGCCGAGGGAGCGCGCTTCGTGGTGGTGGACAAGCCCGCGGGCGTCGCCACCCACCCGCTCGCGCCCGGCGAGGGGGGGACGCTGGCGAACGCGGTGGCGGCGCGCTACCCGGAGTGCGCGAAGGCCTCCCCCGATCCGCGCGAGGGCGGCGCCGTGCAGCGGCTCGATCTCGAGACCAGCGGCTGCGTCCTCTTCGCGCGCGAACCCGGCGCCTGGGCGCGCCTCCACGACGCGTTCCGGTCGCGCGCCGTCGAGAAGGTCTACCTCGCCCTCGCCGCCGGCCGGCTCGAGGCCGACGGCGTCTGCTCGGTGCCGCTCGCCCAGCGCGGCGGGCGCGCGGTGCCGGCGCCCGATCCCATGGCCGAGGAGCGCCTCGGGTCGAAGGGGTTCGCCCCGAGGGCGGCGGAGACGCGCTGGGAGGTGGAGCGGCGCTTCCGCGCCTGGACGCTGCTCCGGGTCCGGATCGTCACCGGCGTCATGCACCAGATCCGCGCGCACCTGGCGTTCCTGGGGCACCCGGTGGCCGGCGACGCGGCCTACGGCGGCGCGGCCGCGGCGCTCCCCGGGCTGGAGCGTCACTTCCTGCACGCGGCGCGGCTCGGGTTCGAGTCGCCCGACGGCGGGCGGGTGGTGGCGGAGAGCCCGCTGCCGGAGGCGCTGGCGAGCGTGCTCGAGCGGCTCGAGCCGGCGTAGGGGCGACCGTGACCCCGGCCCGCGGCCCCTACTGCGGCGCCGCCGGCGGCGTCTCGGCCCCCGCCGTCATGGGCGGGTCGGTCATGAGCCCGATGGTGTTGACCGAGCCGCCGCGCTCGCCCGGATCGTGCGCCGCGTCGAGGACGCGCATGACCTGCTCGTACTTCACGCCGTCCTCGGCGTTGAAGAAGAGCACCTTGGACGGCCGGCCGTCGTAGGCGACGTGGAGGCGGAGCATCGCGTCCTCGACGGACATCTGCTGCTTGTTGAGCAGCACCTGGCCGCTCTTGAGGGCGGTGAGGACCGTCTGGTCCGGCGGGACCGCGTCGGGCGGCACCGGCTGCGCCTCGGGCTGCCAGTCCGGCACGCGCAGGAACTTCTGCTTCTCCGCGAGCGGCGTGAGGACCATGAAGATGATGAGGAGCACCAGCACCACGTCGATGAGCGGCGTGACGTTGATGTCCGTCACGGGCTTCTTCGTGCCCAGCCCCATCGCCATGGCTACTTGCTCCCCTTGTCCTTGAGCTGCGACGCCGCGAGGCTGATGCCGAGGAGGTGCGTCTTGGAGATCTCGAGGACCACCTCGCGCACCGTCTTGTAGTCGAGGTCGCGGTCGCCCTTGAGCAGCACCGGCGCGCCGCGCTGCACCTGCATCGCGGCCTGCAGCATCTGGGGGAGATCGTCCTTCTTGATCTCCTCCTTGTCGAGCCAGACCTTCCCGTCCCGGGTCACCGACAGCAGGATCGGGTCGCCGCCGCTCTTGAGCGCCGACACGTGCCTGGCGTCGGGGAGCACCACCGGCTTCCCGCGCTGGAGCAGCGGGGTGATGACCATGAAGATGATGAGGAGCACCAGCACGACGTCGACGAGCGGCGTCACGTTGATGTCGCTCTTCACCCCCTTGCCACCCACTTCCATGGACATCGACGCGTCTCCTCTCGGTGCGTGCCGCGGCGCCGCGCTACTTGGCCTCGCGCCCTTCCTTCATGAAGAAGTCCACCAGCTCCGTGGCCGAGTCGGTGAGGTCCACCTGCATGTCCTCGACGCGGTTGGTGAGGTAGTTGAACATCATCACGGCGGGGATGGCGACCAGCAGGCCGAAGGCGGTGGTGACGAGCGCCTCGGCGATGCCGGCCGAGACCGAGCCGAGGCCGCCGGAGCCGGTGGCCGCCATCGACTGGAAGGCGGTGATGATGCCGGCCACCGTGCCGAGGAGCCCGACGAAGGGCGCCGTCGAGCCGACGGTGGCGAGCGCGCCCAGGCCGCGGCGCAGGTCGTTCACGGTGCGGAGCGTGGAGCGGTCCACCGCCCGGTTCACCGCGGCGATGACGTCGAAGTTGCCCACGTCGCGCGGCCCGGTGGTCTGGAGCGCCTCGATGCCGCGGCTGTACTCCTCGAGGGCGAGGCCGAGCACCTTGGGCAGGTGTCCGCGGCGGAGCTTCTTCGACAGCTCCACCGCGTCGACGAGCTTGCCGGCGGGGAGCAGCTCGCGGAGCTGCTCCGCGAAGGAGCGGGAGGCCTTCACCGACCTGGCGAAGGTGACCAGGCGCTCGCCCATCACGCCCAGCGAGTAGATCGACATGACGCCGAGCACCGCCGCGATCAGCTTGGCGAACGGCCCCATCGTCTTCCACATGGAGAGGAGGTCGAAGGACATCTCGGGCGCGGCGGCCTGTGCCACGGCGAGCTGGTGCACGGCGTCGAGCAGCGGGAGCGACATGGAGCGTTCTCCTTGGATGACTCCGAAAAGGTTCGGGCGCGCGCCCGCTACTGCTTGAAGCGAATCGGCATGATGACCCAGACCGCCGTGGGGCGGCCCTGGGGGTCGTTGCCGGGGACCCACTTGCACGACTGCACGGCGCGCCAGATCGCCTCGCCCACCGCGGCGTTGTCGGTGCCGCCCAGGATCTGGAACTTGTCCGGCGTGCCGTCCTTCCGGATGGCGAACTTGACCGTGACGAGCGAGACGAACCCGGCGAGATTCTGCGGGACCCGGACCGAGTTCTGCACGCACCTCGGCTCCGCCTCGCGCGGCTTCACGTAGCCGCTGGTGGCGAAGGACGGCGCTTCCTCGACCTCGTTCGTGGGAGCGCCCACCACCCCGCCCACCACCCCCTCACCGCTCTGCGCGCCGTAGTTGTACTCCGGCTCCTTGGGCTCGTTGGGGTTCGTCTTCATCTCCTCCTGCACGTCCTTGGGCTGGAGGAGCGCCTGGGGCGGGGGAGGCGGCGGAAGGTTGGCCGGCGGCTTCTCGGTGGGCGGGCGCCTGCGGACCGGGGCCGGCGCGGGGGGCGGCGGCGGAGGCGGGGGAGCCGCCTGCCGGACCAGCTTCACCTCGACGATCGGCTCGTCGCGCGCCGCCTTCGCCTTGTAGGCGGTGGCCGCGATGATCGCGACGACGAGGGCGATCTGGAAGGCGGTGGACCCGAGGACCCACCCCGCCCGCTGGGCGGCGAGCTTCCCGCCCTCATGCTTCGTGACCTCGTCGAACATTTTCCGGTGGCTCGTGCGGATTGACGGGGGAATCAGCGAAAAGGATTCCGCTCTCTAGTCGCCCGTCAAAACCTTGTCAACAGCGGCGGACAGGGGCGGCGGCACGCCGCGCCGCAGGGGCGGTGCCGGCGCGCCGTTCCCGCGGGCGAGCTTCACGCCGCGTCCGAGGACTGCGAGCGCGACTGATCGGGGGTGGGCCAACCGCACCCGGAGGCGACGGCCCCGTGCGTCAACCCTCCAACGTGGCGGACTCAGGGGGCTAACCGTTTTTGCCGCGTAAACCCGGAGTGTTACACCCTGTCGGGCGTGGTAGGCCTCTCGGTCGTAACAGCCGACGGTCGCTTGACATTCCCCACAACGGCTGCCTAAGAGGTCGGCCATTGACCCGTCGGTCGATCGGCTTCCCGGGGTACTTCCTCCCCGGGGATCGGCCGTCTGGCTGCGGCTGAGTGCTCTCTCCCTGGAGGAAGTCATGATGATGAGGTTGCAGCGCCTCCTGCGGACCGCGACGCTCGCGCTCGTGTTCGCGGGATCCGCGTCCGCTCAGACCACCGGCGTCGTCATCGGCGTCGTCACCGACACCTCGACCGGAAAGCCCATCGTCGGCGCGCTGGTCGTTGCCTCCAGCCCCTCGCTGCAAGGCGAGCAGACGGCGGTCACGGACCCCTCCGGCAACTACCGGTTCGACCTCCTCCCGCCGGGCCAGTACAAGATCGTCGCGTCGCTCGACGGCTACAAGCCGTTCGAGCGCAACGACGTCGTGGTCCGCATCAGCAAGACGCTGAAGGTGCCGATGTCGATGGTGCCCGAGGCCGTCCAGCTCGAGGAGCAGGTGGTGCGCACCGGGCAGACGCCCGTCATCAACGTCGGCTCGGCCGAGACCGGCGTGACCGTCTCCAAGGAGTTCATCGCCAGCGTCCCGGTGGGCCGCGACTTCTCCGACTCGGCGCTGATCGCGCCCAGCGCCCGCGCCGACGTCTACGGCCTCTCGTTCAACGGCGCGACCTCGCCCGAGAACGGGTACGTGATCGACGGTCTCAACGTGACCGACCCGGCCTACGGCCGCCAGGGCACGAACATGCTCAACAACTTCGTCGACCAGATCGACGTGAAGACCTCGGGCTTCATGCCCGAGTACGGCCGCGCCACCGGCGGCGTCATCAACATGGTGACGAAGTCCGGGTCCAACGAGTTCCACGGCTCGGTCTTCGGCAACTACACGCCGGGCTCGCTCTCGCCGACGGCGCGCACCGTCACCGCCAACGCGACCGCCGTCGCCGGCCAGACCGCCATCGGCAAGCAGTACGACACCGACTTCGGGTTCGAGGTGGGCGGCCCGATCCTGAAGGACCGGCTCTGGTTCTACGCCGGGTTCGCGCCGCGCCTGAACCACGTCGTGACGGACCGTTACTACCAGTCCCTCAGCTACGACGCGACCACCGGCCTGGCCAAGACGGACGCGACCGGCCTCACCATCGGGACCAAGGTCGGGGGCTCCGACCAGTACTTCGCCGGCAACGACAACCAGTACCAGATCACCGGGAAGCTGACCTTCCTGCTCAACGAGAACCACACCTTCAGCGCCATGGTCTACGCGGCGCCCGGCTCCATCTCGAACCAGGTCGCCACCACGTCCGCCGGGACCCCCGTCGTGAACGGGACCGACTCGGCCATCCTGCAGAACTTCACCTACGGCTCCACCGACGCGATCGGGCGCTGGGCCGGCAAGTTCGCCGACCGCCGCCTCATCGTCGAGGCGGTGGGCGGCTGGCACCACCAGCTGAACCAGTACGATCCCAAGGGCATCGACGGCACCGACCAGGCCAGCACCTCGCAGGTGCGCTGGGACCTCACGCACTCGCTCACGGACTTCTACGACAACCTGCCGGGCAACGGCGCGTGCAACCCGACCGCCAGCTTCACGCCCTGCCCGGTCACCCGGTTCATCACCGGCGGCATCGGGTACTACGACAAGATCAACCTCGACCGGTTCGCCGGCCGCGTCTCGGCCTCCGGCCTCGTGAACGGGGGCGGCCAGCACAACATCAAGGGCGGCATCGACCTGGAGCGGTCCTTCTACGACCACACCAAGACCTACTCGGGCGGCATCCTGCTCCGCGAGCGCAACTCGAGCGCGCTCGGGCCCTACTTCCAGGACTACCGGTCCTACGGCCTCGTCACCGACACCAACGTCGACCCGGCGCGCGTGGCGCTCACCGTCACCTCGGTCACCGACAGCCGCGCCTACTACCTCCAGGACAGCTACGCTCCCATCGACCGCCTCACCCTGAACTTCGGCCTGCGCTGGGAGACGCAGGACATGTTCAAGCAGGGCTCCACCAAGTCGAACCTGGTCATCAACGACAACATCGCGCCGCGCGTGCAGGCGGTCTACGACTTCACCGGCCAGGGCCGGTCCAAGGTCGCCGCGCACTGGGGCCGCTACTACGAGGCCATCCCGCTCGACATGGGTGACCGCTCCTTCGGCGGCGAGACGCAGGTCCAGGCCTCGCGCTCGCACTGCGTGGACGCCTCGCCCACCGTCGGCGGCTCGCCGGCCTTCTGCCCGGTCATCCCCAACGCGACCTTCGACGCCTCGAGCGGCCGCCTCGTCACCTACGCCCCCTACAGCAACGCGGTGGTGCCGGTCGCGCCCGACCTGAAGGGCCAGTACACCGACCAGTTCGGCGGCAACATCGAGTACGAGGTGGTCACCGACCTCTCGATCGGGTTCGAGTACCGCGGCACGCGCCTCGGGCGCGTCATCGAGGACATGTCGGTCAACGACGGCACCGACTTCTTCATCGCCAACCCCGGCTCGAGCAAGCCGTTCAGCATCGTCCAGTCGAACGGGC
This sequence comes from Anaeromyxobacteraceae bacterium, assembly GCA_035519395.1. Classification (GTDB taxonomy): domain Bacteria; phylum Myxococcota; class Myxococcia; order Myxococcales; family Anaeromyxobacteraceae; genus Anaeromyxobacter. The sequence continues at coordinate 23,405 of DATIWK010000043.1, forward strand.
AGACGGCGACGGTGGACCCGCGCACCGCCACCACCATCGACCCGGTGACGCTGCGCAGCATGCAGGTCGCGTTCCCGAAGCCGATCCGCGAGTACGACGGGTTCACCTTCGACGTCCGCAAGACCTTCTCCAACCACTGGCAGGGCGGCGCGAGCTACACCTACTCGATCCTGAAGGGGAACTACGCCGGCCTGTTCCGCGCCGAGAACGGGCAGCTCGACCCGAACATCACCTCCGAGTACGACCTCGCCGCGCTGATGTCGAACCGGTACGGGCCCCTGCCCAACGACACGCCGCACCAGTTCAAGGTCTACGGGTCCTACGGCTTCGAGATCCAGCCGCGCTGGAGCGCGACCGTCGGCACCCAGATCCGCGCCATCAGCGGCACGCCCATCAGCTACCTCGGCTCGCACCCGCTCTACGGGCCGAGCGAGGCGTTCATCCTCCCGCGCGGCTACGGCGGCCGCACGCCGCCCGTGACCGCCGTGGACCTCCAGGCGCAGACCCAGTACACCATCCGCGCTCCGTACACGCTCACGTTCTCGGTCGCGTTCTTCAACATCCTCAACAGCCAGACCGCGACGCAGGTGGACCAGAACTACACCTTCGACAACGTGCTGCCGGTCGCGAACGGCGCCTGCAAGAACAAGAACGGCGCGAATGCGACCAACCCGCTCAACGGCGCGCTCGGCGACTGCCCCGACCTCCAGTACCTGCGCACCACGGACGGCCGTCCGGTCACCGTCAATCCGAACTTCGGGCGCGCGACGGCGTACCAGCTCCCGCTCTCGGTCCGGTTCGGTCTCGCGCTCGCGTTCTAGCCCGCGACCACAGGGTCAAGGAGACACCAAATGAACCAGCACGAACGAATCCTGTTGGCCGCCCTGCTCGTCGCGAGCTTCGGCGGGCTGGCCGGCTGTGACCGCTTCAAGTCCCCGGACAAGTCGCCGGCGCGCATCATGCGGGTGCAGCTCATCGACGCGGGGTTCACTGCCCCGCCCTTCGAAGACCCGCCCCAGCCGAACGACACGTACGCGACGGACACGTGGACGATCAACCTGACCGAGGTCCCGATCAACTTCGCGACGTTCCGGATCGACTTCTCGAAGCCCCTGAACGGCAGCTTCATCCAGCAATCGCCCATCCCCACCAACGTCCAGCCGACGACGGCCGGGCTGTGCGGGAAGTCGTCGCTCGTGAAGGTGACCGTCAACGCCGGGCAGAGCCCGAACTACATCTCGTACGTGTACAACCCGAACTTCGGGTTGACCGGGCCGTACACCGTGGACGCGCAGGTCTGCTACAACCCGAGCGGCTCCAACCCGAACATCACCATCTACCCGGGCTGGAAGGCCTGCGCGGGCGTCGAGAGCCTGGGCTCGCTCGAGCCGGGCGCGACCTACACGATCGAGATCGGGAACGACACGACCAGCCAGTACCTCCAGGACTGGGACGGCAACAAGCTCAAGAAGATCACGCTGACGGTCCAGGCGGCGCAGTTCAAGATCACGGGCGGCGCGGTCGGCACCGCCTACTGGCTCGACCCCGACTCCAGGAAGCCGCGCGAGCAGTACGACGCGAACGGGAACCTGGCGAAGCTCCCGTTCCCGGCCGGCGGCGGGGCGATCGCCACGCCCGTCGCGCCCGCCTGGCTCGGTGCGAACGGGTATTCGCAGAGCCCCGTCGGCGGCCACACCGTGGGCGGCAACACCAACCAGTTCGGCTTCGGCGCCGGCGCCAAGGACGGCTACGGCACCCAGATCGACCTCGACTTCTCCGACTACATGTGCATCACGGGCTACGAGCCGTTCTGCTGGACCGTGGACGAGGACCACCTCGTCACGATCACCGGGCCGACGGCCGCGGACGTCATCCCCTACGTGAACGTCGGCGACGACGGCGCGCCGCCCGATCGCGGGGGCGCGATGCGCTCGCACGTCGTCCCGCGCCTGCCGCTGGAGGACGAGACGACGTACACCATCACGCCGATCACCGACGTGAATCCCGCCACCCCGAGCACGGTCGTCGTCGGGCTCTGGGCCGACTTCAACCTGGGCTGGTGGATGGACGTCGAGGCCGTCGATCCGGCGGCGCCGTTCTCGGGCACCTTCACCACGACGGCGGGGACGGCCCGGGTGGCGTGGTCGGGTCCGCTCCAGGCGGCCGTGCCGGGGACGGGACTCGGGAACCAGTACCTGACGCTCGACTCGTGGCTCATCTCGAACTTCACCGGGACGCCGTTCTTCGGCGTCGCCGCGAGCGAGCCGCTCACGGGGGGCACGCTCGAGCTCGTCGCCGTGTCGGGGCCGACGATCACGTCGCCCGTGACGGTGACCACGAGCACCATCACCTGGACGCAGAACGTGTTTGACTCGGGCACGGGCGTGATGATCCAGAAGGTGATGGATACCCGCGGCCGCACCCTTCAGCTCGACAGCCCGGGCCTGCCGCTCGAGAGCGACACGGTCTACACCGTCAACGCGCGGGGCATGACCGTGGCGGCCGGCTCGATCGCCGACTTCAGCTACTCGTTCCGGACGCTGCCGTTCGACAAGGATCCGACCGTCCCCGGGTTCTTCGGCGGCTTCAACCAGGCGGAGTACACGAGCTCGTCGGCCGCGCACCCGGGCGTCATCGTCCCGAACGCGGGCAACGTGCCCGTGAACTTCCGGCGGGTCGTCCCGCTCTACGCGATCAACATCCCCGCCGCCGTGGACTACGACACGACGGCCGCATCGACGGGCAGGGTCGCCTACAGCTCGTACGACTACCTGGTCTTCCCGTTCCGCGCGAACGGCGGGTCCATCAAGCTGTACGCGCAGACCGGCGTGAACCCGGACGGGTCGGCCATCCTGGGCGATGAGATCCCGTTGGCGAACGCCGGATACCTGAAGCCGTTCAGCGAGACGCTCGGGGACGGCACCGACCCGTGGGATCCGGAGCTGTACGCGGGCCAGACCTCATCCGACTTCGGCGCGGTGAGGGCGTACGCCGGGTCGCACGTCGGCGTGCGGCCGGCCGCGATGCTCGACAACAACACCGCCTACGTGCTGGTCGCAGAGGTCTTCCCGCTGGGCACCGACCTCACGGCCTCGCCCACCCCCAAGCACATCGAGCTGCCGTTCCGGACCATCCCGTTCCGGGTCGCGAGCGTGCGGGCCACGCAGTATTTCCCTGGCAGCTCGACGCCGGACGTCGACGACGACTCGGAGGTGTTCGAGGAGCTGGCCGTGGGCGTGACGCTCCGCACCGGCTCCCGGAACATCGTCCTGCTGTCGAGCGAGGACCAACTGGACGACGGGACCGAGGGGGTCGATCGCTACACGTCGCGCGCCCTCGTCGCTCGCGTCACCGGCCCCGCGGACGGCTGGGGCGCCCTGGGCAACGTGATCACGTACGACCCGCCCACCGCGAGCGACGCGATCCAGATGTACCGGACCGACAAGGTCGGGAGCGTCCTCACGCAGACGCAGATTCCGATCGTCGTGGCCCAGTGGCGGGAGTGGCTGCGCGTCTACCCGGAGAAAACAGCGGACGTGAAGCCCACGACGCAGTACCTGCTCGTCCTGTCGAACGGGATCAAGCGTACTTCAGCGACGCCAGGCGTCGGGACGATCGCGGTGGCCCCGCAGACCATCTCGTTCCGGACCGCGGATCAGAAGCTCGTGCCGAAGGACGTCCCGGGGGCAAGCAGCGATCCAACCGACCCGACGACGTTCATCCCGACGTTCCAGTACCCGTCGACGACGTTCAACCAGGCCGCCTGCCCGACGTTCTAGGCGCGGTCGGTAATTGAAGGTCTGAGAAGGGCGGGCCTCCGGGCCCGCCCTTCGCTTTCTCAGCTGCGGAGCCTGGGAGGTCGGCACGGCGGTGAAGACCAAACGTACCCGTGGTGATATGGCCAAGTTTCCAAATTTACAATTGATACGTGGGCGAGTGTCGAATGTTCAGAGCGCGGCGAATTTGCAATAAAGGGCGCATGGTTGCGCTTGCGTGCATTCTTTCGCCGTTGCTCGTGGCGGCGGATGTTGTTGATGGAGCGACTGAGGCGGAACCGAGCGGAGGGGACGGGCTGTTTCCCGATCGCGTCTCGTGCAGGACTGGCCCGTTCACGATCAATGTGAACCATGACGGGCCGATCGCCATCAAGAAGAACGGCGGCGGCGAAGTGACCACCAGCCTCGAGCTGGCGCGTGGAGCGACCCAGGTTTCAATCGTGAAGGTGTGGTGCGCGTCGGCAGGTGGCGATGTGATACTGATATATCGCGCCAGCTACTATGGGCCGTCCGGAGAATGGATCGGGGGTGGGGTCGCTCGGCTCCAGGCCTCGACCGGGCGCACAAAATGGACGGCGGAGGTAGGTGGGAATGCGGGTCCGCCGCTGGTGGAGGCGCGCTATGCATACGTCGGCGGTCTCGGGGTGATCGGAAAGATCGATCTCGACTCAGGAGCCTATGTGTGGAGACACAGCTGATCCATCCCCTCATATGAGGCCGAAGACTTCACGGAGCGTGGCTTGCTGGCGAACGAGCTCGTCGAACTTCTGCATCAGGGGGCGTGCGCGCTCTTCGCGCATGCCGGGCAGGCAGTCGAAGTAAAAGAGCCCCTGGTTGAACAGGGAGTGGGTCCGTTCCTTTGAGGTGTTCGCCTTCATCCGGCGGTCTTCTCCGACGGCCTCCCCGGCGGCGCCCAGCAGCGTGAGCAACGCAGCGGCGATGGCGCCGACCAGGAGGATCCGATCGCGCCGCTCTGGAGAGCTGATGCGCGTGTCGGTGAGCCCCATCCCGAAGCGCAGGTTCTTGAGGTCGCGGAAGCTCTCTTCGATGGTGAAGCGCTTCGAGTACAGCTTCACGATCTCCGCGCCTG